>CAVVNE010000131.1:0-21823 GCA_963749245.1 Bryobacterales bacterium | reverse complement strand
CAGCCGAGCGCACTGATCTTAGCTCCTGGCAAATTTTGTCTCCGTTCGCTTTCTTGTGTTACATAGTCATGTTACATTCGGGAGGAATGCAAGTCGAGGGCGCGTACTTACTTGTTTCGCATGAAACGATTGAAACGGCTTCGCTCACGCCACAGGAAATTTACGCCCGCGTCTTCCGCCAGATGCGTCCGCGGACGCCCATTCCGCTCATCCGGGTGAAATTCCGCCGCTACGCCAACGCCAGCGCCCGGGTAAAGTTGGATGAAGGAGTCCTCGACGTCCTCATCGCCGATACGCTGGCCGGAGCGCCGGATGCAGTAATGGAGGCGCTGGCGGAGATCCTGCTCTCGAAGCTGTTCCGCCGGCCGGTTCCCGCACATTGCAACGAACGCTACCGCCGCTACTTAAACCGTCGCGACGTGCGCCGCAGTCTGGACCTAGTTCGCCAGATTCGCGGCCGAAAACAGGTGGAGAAGCCGCAAGGCCGCTGCTACGACCTGGATAAATTGTTCGAGGAATTGAATTTCCAGTATTTTCACGGCTTAATGGCCCGTCCGATTTTAGGCTGGAGCCTCAACGCATCGCGCACGCTGCTGGGGCACTACGATCCTTCTCACAACGCCATTGTGATGAGCCGGATCCTGGACCGTCCCCAAACGCCGCGGGTTGCCGTGGAGTACGTTTTATTCCATGAAATGTTGCACTTGCGCTATCCGGCCGAACATCGTGGAGCACGCCGCTGCGTGCACACAAAATCGTTTAAGGAAGCCGAAAAACAGTTCGTAAGACTAAGCGAAGCGCAGGAAGCGCTTCGCTTCTTGTAAGCGGGTTCCCCGCCCTGACGGGACGGGGTTATGCGGCTGCCGGTGCGGCCAGACGGCTGATCTCCGCCTGCATGGACCCAAGCGCCTCCACCAGTCCCCGGGCATCGATGGAGCCAAGTCCCACCCACGAAACGGAGAGCTTGATTTCAATCGCTGCCATTTCATACCAGAAACGAACCTGTTGGCGAAGCAACGTTCCTACCAGAGGTGAATGATCGGCTGACAGGCTCGCCACGGCGGCGCGGGCGTGCGCATGCAGACGGTGAAAATCGCGGGCCAACTGCCGGAGATAAAGCCGGAAAATACGACGGCGCTCCCGGCTGAACTTCCTGCCGATTTCCGCGGTGTACCCAGGTTGAGCCTTCAGGAACAGCAGGTCCTCATCGCACATGAGGCGCCCCATCGGCTCGTAGCGCGCGAGCGAAAACCCGGCGTCATCCGGGCAGTCGTGCGCCACCGAACTTCTGTAGCTCCGCAAATCGATCACGCTTGGTCCCCCCATTGAGAGTTCTGAAGTCTGTGCAAAATTGCCAAAATCTAAATCAGAATACCGGATTATTCACAAAAGCGCAACAGTATTTTTGTGTCATTCTGTAAACGTTTTTACTTACGGCGCAATAGCTCCAGGCTGTCGTTTATCGCGTCCAGTTGCTCCGTCAAACGGTCCGCTTCTGCCCGGTTCCATAGGTGCCCCACCACTGCCGTTCTGCCCTCGCCCTCCCGCTGCAACCAGAACAGCCAGACCAGCAGACAACACGAATCGATGCCCATCTCGACGAAATTCACGGCCAGGCTGACGCTCGTGTTGCCCGACCACTGGTTCACTATATGCACTCCGGCCGAACGTGACAGGAACCATACGATGAATCCTCCTGCATATAGAATCACATTACGTCTCATTCGAACGGGAAACCATGCGATAAATACCGAAATTATAATGAGAAATATTGCGATCGTGGCATCCATTGTCTGCTCAAACAACAAAAATCGCCGCAGGTAGGGATGCGGAGAAGACGCGTGGTCCACCAGAATTCCGGCAACAGGGAACAGCGCCGCGGCGGCGAGGATGTAACGGACCGTATTGCGTCCAAACTGCGCCAGCGCCGGCGTCCGTTCCAGCGCCAGCCCGTAGATCTCCACCACCACGAATGCCGCGACGGCAATTTTTAACGTTTGCATGGAAAAATAGAGATATCCGTACCAGGTCGTGTCGTACGGCACCGACAAACCGATCACAGAGGAAAGAAAATCCACCGCCAGAAAGGCAAAAAGAAGCCTATAAATCTTGATGAGCCCGCTCCGCCACAGCTTTGCCAGCACCGCCACCGTCAGCGCGGTGGTCAGATACAGCAGGCCTCTTTCCCACGGATTCAAACTGGTCTCCCGCGCATAAAATTCAACAGGACTTTACGAAGTCTAACACTGGAATTCTTCTTTTTGAAGCGGAAAATCGCGCGCTGAAACGGCAAAACTCGCCCGGCGTTGCAAACAGATCAAGTTTGCCCGCCCGAGCGAGTCGTCCGATAGTAATGTTGCGTCGCAGACGTTAGCTGGAGCAGGGAAAGCAGTTCGGAATCGGCATATCCTTGGGGGCCGCGGAACCGGCAACGGCCGCGAAGGTCAGTGTCAGCACGATCATTGCGAATAGCTTTTTCATGGTGTCGTCTCCTGGGATCGGGGTTAAGTTAACTGCTCTAGAAGCATCCTAAGGCACCTTAGCTACAATTCTGGCCGTAGCCATTTACGTTTTCGGGAATCAGAACAACTGATCGCTAGTCGCGCCAGCATGACACGGTCATTTTCCGGAGTGACGGGGCGCTGTTCTGGCGTAGAATATATTAAGGGACTCCCCTAATGCCCAGATTTAAGCCGACGGCCAAGTTAGAGCGAAGCGCCCTCGCGGATCTGTGCAAGCACACCTTGTCCCACATCCCGACCTTGAGCGGACGATTGGTCTATCTCGCGACCCTTCGAGACGTAAATTCAGGCACATACAAGCACCATGGCCTTACTGCGGCGTTCGGCAGGGATGAATCGGTGCGGGCGCTCCGGGAGAGCCACGAGGCGACCTTCCAGGGCTGGCTGAACCTCTCTCTGGCCGAGAAAAATGAAGATTTACAGGATTATCTGAGGGGGCTCGACGATCCACAGGAGGAAGTTGTGGAGCACTGGCTGCAATCCGGCGTTTATCGCAGCTACGTGCCGGCCTCGGCCGTGGAAGTGGAGACCGAACTGTTTTGCCGCGACCTGGAGACGCTGCTCCAGGTCCTCAAAAACGAAGCCATCACCCGCCGGCTGCGTTCCTCCGGCGATGGGCGGGATCGAGGCTCATCGCGACTTGCGTAACCTGCCCAATTACTTCAATTTCTTCGGGATAGCGGTAGGATTTGGGTTCGTAGAGCGATGCCGGATGCGGCTGGACGATCAGGATCCCATCGCGTAGCCCGCACCAGCCACACAGGTAGCCCTCGCGGTGCTCGAGGAAATAAATGGGCCGCTCGAATTCCGAGCTCCATCCGGTATTCACGATTCGCCGCTTGGTATCGTCAATCACCACCAGCGAGCCCGGAGGAACGATCGGGAACATCGACCAATCGTCGGTCCCGATCAGCCCGTACCGGAAATTTCGCAAATCAATGTGGTTGAACAACATCAGAGGAAGAGTGCCCCAACGCTGGATCAACCTGCTCAAGAACACGGTCCGGCTCAAATCGATACCGGGATCAAGCGAAACCGGAACACGAACTTCTCCCTCCTCGGCCCGAAAGTTGAGCATGTGGGTTTGCGTGTGCTGTACCAAAGCCGCATCGGCAGGCAACGTTTCCATCGATATGCCGTACCACCCGAGCACCTCCGACATATCCAGCCGGTAAATCGCGCACAGCGAGTACAGCCGGTAGGCCGAAGGCATTGTCCCTTTGTTTTCAATATCTGCGAGCCGGCTAAGCGCGACGATGAACTCATCGTTGGCGTGCAAAGCCGCAATTCTTCCGCTGGCCTCCTCGACATCTCGAAAACGAAGCCGCAACCGCTCTCGTATCTTCTTGAGTTTCTGTCCAGGTTCCTCCATGATAGAGTGTGGTGAGCGGTCGGAGCGGCCTGGCGAAGCAGGTAACATAAGTGCTGGCCACGGGCAGTCGGCCCTGGTTAAAATTATACCGGCGGCATGATAGGGAGAGCAAGGATAATTGCTTACGCCCGTTCTGAATTCAGAACAAAAAAATCCACAGGCATGCTCGTTTTGAAACAAAGAGCTTGCGGCGGAACTCAATTACGGGAGTCAATTTGCGCGTCATTGTGGGCATAACTGGAGCCAGTGGTACAATTTACGGGTGGCGTTTGCTCGAAAAACTACGCTCCTCCACCGAAATTGAGATCCATTTGGTGATTTCGCGCTCTGGCGAACGAACCGCATTTCTGGAAATGGCGAAGACCGCAGCCGATTTCAAGGCCTTAGCCCATATTACGTATCCGGTGGAGGATATCGGCTGCCGGCTGGCCAGCGGTTCGTTCCCCACCGCGGGCATGGTAATCGCTCCGTGCTCCATTCACACCATGTCGGCGATCGCCTCTGGAATCAGCGACAACCTGATGGTCCGCGCCGCCGATGTGACGCTCAAGGAACGGCGCCGGCTTATCTTGATGGTGCGTGAATCGCCGCTGCACCTCGGGCACTTGCGCTCGATGACGGCGCTGGCCGAAATGGGCGCGATTCTCGCGCCTCCGGTCCCAGGCTTCTATTATCAGCCGCAATCGGTCGCCGACATCGTCGATCACAGCGTCGACCGGGTGATGGACCTGCTCGGCTTGCCTGCGCCAGGCGCCAAACGCTGGGATGGACCTCAAAAATGAAAACTGCATTTCAGGGTGAATTGGGCGCCTTTAGCCAGCAGGCGATCCGCCAGCTTCTGGGGCCTCGCGCGGAACCTGTACCTTTCCAGCGCTTCGACGAAGTCTTCGCGGCATTGCGTGGAAACAAAGTCGACGCCGCTGTTTTGCCGATCGAAAACACGCTTCACGGCAGCGTTCATGAAAATTACGACCTGCTGCTGCGCTACGATTTCGAAATTACCGCCGAAACCAGCGTGCGTATCGTCCACAACCTGATCGCCCCACCGGGCGTGACCTTTGAGCGGGTGCGTAAGGCTTATTCGCACCCGGTCGCCCTGAATCAGTGTCTCGATTTCTTTCGCAGTCACAAGCGGATCGAACGGGTGACGTTCTACGACACGGCGGGCAGCGTCAAGATGATCATGAAGGAGCGGCCCAATAATGCCGCCGCCATCGCCTCCGAACTCGCGGCCAAGATCTACGGCGGAAAAATCCTGCGCCGCGAAATCGAAGACGATCGCCAGAATTTTACCCGTTTCTTTCTGCTCGAACCGGCCGGATCCAGGCCGCGAACCGTCCGCGGCGGGGCGAAGAATCCGTGGAAGACCTCGCTGGTATTCTCCACCAAGAACATCCCGGGCGCGTTGTTCCGGGCCCTGAGTGCGCTCGCGCTCCGCGATCTGAACCTGGTGAAAATCGAGTCGCGCCCGTTGCGCGGCAAGCCTTGGGAATATCTTTTTTATCTAGACCTGATGGGCCGCAGCAACGATCCGGTGGTGCAGAAAGCGCTGGGGCATTTGGAGGAACTGGCGGATTTTCTGCGGGTGCTGGGGACGTACAGGGCAGCCTAGCGGGCTGTCCGCGAAGAATCTTCATCGCCAAGACCGCTTCGTCGAAAACACACGATCAATGATCACGGTGGGGCGGACGCCCTCGTCCGCGCCGGACCCCTGGTCCGGCTTCCGCGCGCAGGCCGACGAGGGCGTCGGAAGCAGGCCGGGGGGCCTGCCCCACAAGACAATCTGATTTTCATGGCTCCGGCATGGGCCATCGGCCCATGGACACTCCCGAAGGTCGCGGTTCCAAAGAACGAGTTGTGGCTGCCGGCATCTTCACGGACCGGCCGTCAAATACCGAGACTCCGCAGGAGGCGCACTGCCATTCCGATGTCGGCCAGCCTTTGCGCCTGATCCTCGATCTCCCGCTCGACGTTGATCGATCCCCGATAACCGGCTTTCTTCAAAGCCTCCACAAACCGCGGAATCCCGACCGCTCCCTGACCGAGCGGCTTCTCCGTCCCCAGCGCGCCGGGCATGGAGGGCCAGTCGCCATCCTTCGCATGGACCGAAACCACGTGCGGCGCGAGCTTTTCAAACGCCTCGATGGGATCGCCCGACCCGTACAGAATCATATTCGCGGGATCGAAATTAATCTTCAGGTTCGGGCACTCGGCATCGTCGAGGAACCGCAGCAACGTCTCCGCCGCCTCCTGCCCTGTCTCCAGCGCGAACGTCTGACCGTGCTCTTCGGCGCGATCGCAGATCCGGCGCACCATCCCGCGCACGGCGATGTAATCCGGGTCCGAATGATCCTCCGGCACAAATCCAATATGGCAGGCGATGCTCTTCACGCCGAGAGCGGCGGCGAAATCGCTGGCGTCCAACGTCCGATTCTCGCGTTCCTCCCGCGTCGCGCGGGGAATGAAACCGACGGTCCGCTGAACGGTGGGAATGTCGGCGTAATCCTCACCGTTGTAGGCGCAAACCACGGTGGCGATGGAAAACCCGGCGCCCGCAATCGCCTCCCGCCATTCCGCCGCGGCTTCCGGCGTCAGCGCGATATCGCCGCCCACGCCCAACTGTCCCGACCGGACCCCCAACGCTCCGATCTCTTTCAGATTGTCGCGGCCGGCCCAGAACATCACCCCTATTTCCATGAAATCTTCTCCCCGTTTTTCGATCGCGCCTCGAACATCGCCAGCGTCAGCCGCACCGCCTCCGCCGAGCTCGCCGGAGTGCACAACAACGGCTGTTCCCCGCTCCGGCAGCACTCCGCGAAATAGGCGATCTCCGCCGCGTAGCCATCCATCGGCTCCAGTTCCACTTCTTCCCCGCCCCCGTAACGCTCCCCATAACGCTTCAGGGGCCTGGACTCCGAATTGTACTCGAGCACGCCCTGGTCGCCCAGCACCGTAAATTCCATGGCGAACGGAAACCCGCCCGGTCCCATCCACCCGCCGGTGATTTCCGCGACGAAGGTGTCGTAATAAAACCGCGCGGCGATCACGTCGACTCCCTTCGCCGCGTCCTCGTACCCGGTCGCCGAGATCGCCTCCGGCGCGCCGAACAAACGCAGCGCCATATCGACGTCGTGAATCAACAAATCGAACCCACCGCCGCCGCTCCGCGATTTGTCGGTAATCCATTCCGACCATGCAGGCGTGGCGCATCGCCTGCGGAACGCCGCCAACCGGATGCCGCCCAACGCGCCCTTGTCCACCACGCGTTGCAGTTCCCTGTAGGCCGGGAAAAACCGGAGCACCTGCGCCACCATCAATGTCTTTTGCGCGCGCTCCGCCGCCGCGATCATGCGATGGCACGACTCCACGCTCAAGGCCATCGGCTTCTCCACCAGCACGTGTTTTCCAGCGCTCAGCGCGGCGATCGTGGCCGATTCGTGCATGTCTGTGGGCAGGCACAAATCCACAGCGTCGATTTCCGGGTCGGCCAGCGCTTCATCCAAAGCGGCGTAGTGTTTGACGTCCCATCCGGGCGCGCGCCGGCTCACGACTGCCGCCAGTTTCACTCCCTCCGCCCAGGCGATGGCCTTGAGGTGCACGCCGCCCATGAATCCCAGCCCGACCACCGCCAATTTCATCACCAACCAGGATAGAGGATGGACCCCCTCGCTCGCCGCGATAGAATAAGGTTAAATGCTCGGTTTCATACTTCTTCTTGTATTCGCCGGCGCAACCGGCAATTCCGATCTCGAAAAAGCGCGCGACGCGCAGGATCGCCCCGCGCTCGACCGCTTTGCCGCGCAGTTTACGGCCGCGGCCCAGAGCAAGGCGAACGACGCCGCGGCTCAGTACAAACTCGCCCTGGCCGAATCCTACGTCGCCGAGGTGGCGATCGAAGTTCGCGATAAGAACGCCGCCCACAACGCCGCTGAAGCGGGCATCGACGCGGCGAAGAAAGCGGTCGCCCTGAAAGGCGATTCCTCCGAGTATCACCGCCTTCTGGGCACTCTTTGCGGCCAGGCGATTTCCGCCAATGTGCTGCAAGGCATGAAATACGGCCACTGCGCGCAGGACGAAGTGAACAAGGCCCTCCAGCTCGATCCGAAATCCTCGGTGAACTATCTGGCCCGGGGCGTCGGCAATTATTATCTGCCGCAAGGGCTGGGTGGTGGCCTCGACCTGGCGGTGAAGGATTTTCTAAAAGCCGCCGAGCTTGATCCGCGATCCGCCGAAGCGCAGCTCTGGCTGGGGCTCGCCTTGCGGAAGCAGAACAAAAACGCCGATGCTCGCAAGGCGTTTCAGAAGGCCATCGAGTTGAATCCCGCACGCGTGTGGGCGAAGCAGCAGTTGGATAAAACGCCGGCGCAATGAGAGCGCTCCTCTGGGGCGCAGGCGTTGTCCTGATCACGCTGCTCGGATTTTCTCTGTTCCCCGGTCACACGTATCTCCAGTCCGACACGCAAATCTACATTCCGATGCTGGAGCGCCTAAACAATCCAGCGCTGTTCAGCCGCGACATCGTCGCGCTGCGGCCGCATCTGGCGTTCACCATCTACGACGACACCGCCGTCGCGCTCAAGCGCATCAGTCATCTCGATTTCCAGATCCTGCTCACGGCGGAGCAACTCCTGTTCCGCGCTCTCGCCGTCTGGGGGCTTATTCTCATCGCGCTCCGCCTCGGCCTGACCGCCGCGCAGTCCTTTTTCGTCGCCGCCATCGTGTCGCTTGGCGCAACCATCGGGGGCCCAGCCGTTTTGACCATCGAATATGAGCCGGTCCCGCGGGGCTTCGCCATCAGCCTGATCGTGTTCGCGCTCGGCCTGGTCGCCGAAAAGAGATTCTTCGGCGGCGGTGCCGCGGCAGGTGCTGGCGTTTCTTTACCACCCTCCGACGACGCTTCCGTTCTGGGGAATCGCCCTGTTGCTGGTGATGTTGAAGCGGGTGCGCTGGACTATCCTGGCGCCTCTCGCAGTCGCCTGCTGCCGCGTTGGCGATTCTCGCGCGAATCCAGCCGCCGGGCGTTGAGGCTTCATCCATTTTCCGACGCCTCGATCCATTTCAGGAAAACCTCCAGCACATGCGCGCGGCTTACAGCTTCGTCTCCACCTGGCCGGTTCACCAATGGATTAACTTCGCCGCGCAGGCCGCCGTCGCGGCGCTGGCGTTCTGGCGATTAAGAAGATTCATCGAGCCACCTCTTCGCGATTTTCTATGGGGTCTGCCGCTCATCGGGCTTCTTTCCGTGCCATTTTCCTGGCTGATGCTCGAACACGAGCACTGGGCGCTGATCCCGCAATGGCAACCGGCTCGCGCGATCCTGTTCGTATCCTTCATCGCCGCGCTGCTGCCGGCGGCCGCTGCGATGAAGGCATCGAACTTCGCCGAACGAATGCTCTGGCTCACCGCCGCGTTCCTGATGCCGGTGCAGCACGCGTTCATCGGGCGCGAGATTCATTGGCCGCCGTTTCTGCTCGCGGCGGCGCTGGCCGTCGCGACCACGATCCTCTATTTCCGCAGAGAGACGCTTGTGCTCGCCGCGCTGATTCCCTTCGTTGCGATTCCTCAATCGAGGCTTGTCGTGAACTACCCGCGAATCGAAACCACGGACCTGCGCGCTGTAGCCGACTGGGCTCGCAACAACACTCCGCCAGAAGCATTGTTTCTTTTCCCCGACGCCGGCACCAGCCTGGACCCCGGAATCTTCCGCGCCCGCGCGCTTCGCGGCCTGTACGTCGATTGGAAATCCGGCGGCCAGGTGAATTTTTTTTCCGGCTTCGCTCGCGAATGGTGGAGACGATGGGTGGAAACGAAGGACCTCCGGTCTGAGGATTTTCCAAAGCTGAAGGGCGTCGATTACGTGGTGTTCAAGAAGCGTATCGCGGGCGCAGCACCGGTGTTCCAAAACGCGAGCTATTCGGTCTATCCGTCTAAGTGAAACTCCAGTTTCAGATGTGGGGCGGGCTATCAGCCGGCAGCCGCCCTCCGGACGGCTCTTGTTTCCAACAACGAATAAGCCTGCTGGAAGCAGGCTGCCGGCTGAATAGCCCGCCCCACACAAGCGCCGCTACTTCTTTTCCCGATTTCCGATGATCCGGTTCGCGAAGTAATTCATGACTTTCGCTTCGTTGCGCGCCACTTCGTAATACGCTGCTTTCAGCAATTGATCCTTGCGATTGATCAGCGTCTCGCGAATGGTCTGCTGCACTTTTGGGTCGCTCAATTCGCGCTGCCCGGCCGGTTCGCGGCTGATGACTTTCAGGATCCTGTAGCCATCCTGCGTGCGCAGAACTCCCGTCGTCTGGCCGGGACTCAACGCCATCACCGTCTTCCGCAGATCCGCGTTCGCCCGTTCCAGGGACGATTCCGGGATGAACCCCAGATCGCCGCCGTTCTGCGTGGAGTTCGGATCCTCCGAATAATTCTGCGCGAGCATCGCGAAATCGTCGCCCTGCCTGATGCGCGCCAGAATCCCTTCGATCTTCTTCAACGCGCCCTCATCGTCCGTCGCTTTGTCGTTTTTCAGATTGTGAACGTTCGGATCCACAGTCGGCGTCACCAGAATCTGCGCCATGTGGATCTGCGGCTCGGAGAGATTGAAACTCGCCTTGTTGGAATTGTAGAAGTCGGAGATGTCTTTGTCGGTGATGGAGATCTGCGACGTGATTTCCTTGTTGAACAGCTTCTGCACGCTCAGGTCGCGGCGCAGCTTCGTTTTCAGATCCTCCACCGTGATTTTGCGCGCGTTCAACTGCTTCTGAAATTCTTCCTGAGTGTAGGGCGCTTTGAGCTCGTTGAACTTCGCCTCGACGTCGGCGTCCACAGCCATCAGCCCCATGCGCTCGGCGCGCTGCACCAAAATTTCTTCGTCGACCAGGGTGCGGAGGGTTTCCAGCCTCTGAATAGAGACCTGGTCGTCGCTCGGATGATCGGTCGGAGTCGCGAACTCCGACTGGAATCGTTTCTCAAGATCGGCATACGTGATCGCGCGCCCATTCACCATTGCGGCCACGTTGGCCGGAGCGGATCGGCTGCACGCCGCGGTGAATGCAACCGCAACAAGGAGGAGGGATCGAAGCGAGAGCATGGAAGTTATCATTCTACAGTACAGCTCATGACACGTACTCCATCAGCGACATGAACCCGTAATCCATATGCATCTGTTGATGGCAATGAAACAGCGTTTTTCCAGGATTGTTGGCGGTGAAATCCACCTCCACGATAGATTTTGGCGGCACGACCACGACGTCCTTATAGACGCCGGAAGTCCGCGCGCCGGCGATGTTTCTTAACTCGAACGTATGCCGGTGCAGATGCAGAGGATGCGCTTCGTCGCTGCGATTATCGAACACCAGCCGATAGCGTTGGCCGGACTTCACACGAATCGGGTCAGTCTTCGGCCACGACTTGCCGTTGATCGTCCATTTGTCCACCCAGCGGCTCCCGGCAAATTTCTTTTCAATCACGAGAGGGATTTTTTCCGCCGGCTCATCGTTTGCCGATTTACCGAATAGGGTGTAGTCCCAAGGATCTTTCGACGGCGCAACCCATTGCGCCGCGCCGGTTCTGCCGGAATACTCGAAAACGATGCCGAGCCCGGCTTTACGGTCGCGATCGTCGGTCGCACCGAGAATCCAGACGCCTGGCTGATCCATTTCGACGAGGGCATCGATCCGCTCCGCCACGCCCAGTTCGAGCACCCGAACCTTCTTGGGCGTCGCCACCGGGTTCCCGTCCATCGTGACCACGGTGAAGGAGTGCCCTGCGAATGCGATGCGCCGATGCATGGTGGCGCTGGCGTTCAGAATCCGCAGCATCACGCGCTGGCCTTCTTTCACGTGCACCGGTTCGCCGAATCCCAGTGCGTGGCTGTTGATCGAGCAACGCTTGTACATCACGTCCATCGAATCCTCGCTGGTCGAGAAATAAGGTTCCCATTCGTGCAGCGCTAGAAAGATTTCCTGGTCGAACGTGCCAGGGTCGTTTTTGGGCTCGATGTAGATGAAGCCGAATTGTCCGCTGTAGAGGCCATTTTTGAGGTTCCGCATCGCCGGCATGTGCGTGTGATACCAACGCGTGCCGGAGGGCGCCGCGGTGAAACTATAGCGGGCGCTAGAATGCGGCGGAATTAAGGGCGTGCCCTCTTCCATCGATCCGTCGACATCGGAGGGAATGTGCAGACCGTGCCAGTGGACAATTTCCGGCTCGTCCGTCCGGTTCGCGACTTCGATCGTCACGCGCTCGCCTTCCTTCATGCGCAGCAGTGGGCCGGGTGCGGCGCCGTTATAACATGTCGTCTTTATGGCCGCTTTTGGCGCGATTTCGATTGAATCATGGTCGATGATGAGCTTGTAATCGGCGTTTTCCGACGCCTTGAGGGGGCTTAATGACGCCAACGCAAGCATCTCCCGCCGGGTCATCATGGTTTCTCGAACCTCGCGGCATCGAGTTTCGGGTTCACTTCAACCTTTTCCAGGACGATTTTCTGCCTTCCGGAGTCGATTTCGAAGGCGTACATCAGCCCTTTCACCGGCCTGTAGTCCTTAAAGTAGCTCTCGAACAGGTTGCCTGAGACCAGGCCCTGCCATTTCACCTCCAGATAGGATTTGCAGTCGACAAAATCGATGCGATTCTCCCCGTTTTTCATATAGATAACAAGTTTGTACGCCTGCCGCTTGCCGATCTTTTCCTTGCCCGCCAGCTCGATGCGGTTGCCCTTGTCTTTATAGTCGACCAGGGGTCCTTCAAAGTCGGCGCTGTTCGCCAGGTTGTGCAGCTCCTCGGCGTTAACCTGTTGAGGCTCCAGAAGATCCCGGAGACTGCCGACCACCCAGCCGGTGGTTCCGTCGGTGGTCCGGGTCATCGATTTTCCGCCCAGGGTCACTGATTCCCGCATCATCCCTGGGCGTTTCATCTCGACGACGAACGGCCCGGAGCTTCCACCGGCAAGTGAGATTGTTCCGCTAAGTCTTTGACTGTTTAAAGCCTTAACCCTCTTGATTCCGCCGCGAGCCTGGACAGCTCTTGCTACCACGTCGTCGACCGACTGGGCGAGCGTGAAGGCCATCAGGCAGAGAATCATTTCTTCAAGTGTAATAATCGAGGCAGGTTCCTGTCTTGACTGGTAGATGCTCCTGATGATCAAGCCTCTCGATCAGATGTATGAAGCGCATCACGGCATGGTGTTCCGCACGGCCTACCGGATCACGGGCAATGCGGCGGATGCCGAGGATGTGCTGCAAACCGTTTTTTTGCGGATGGTTCGGGGAAATCCGGACGTCGAAAACCCGGAGAGTTATCTGCGGCGTTCGGCGGTGAATGCGGCGCTCGATGTGGTGAGAGCGCGGCACGATAACGACACATTGGAGCCGGAAAGAATGCCGGCCAGCGGATCGTGCACGGAATTGCGGGAGCTGCGCGATACGCTGCGGCGCGCGTTATCGAAATTGCCTCCGCGCAATGCGGAGATGTTCGCGATGCGGTTTTTCGAGGGGTATACGAATCCGGAGATCGCGAAATTAATGGGGATTTCTCAGGTGGTAGTGGCAGTGACGCTGCATCGGACCAGGCGCCGTTTGCAGAAGGAGATGGGACGATGAACTTCGACCAATTATTGAAATCGATTCGCGAGGAAGATCCGGGCCAGGCTGTCGTGGACGCGGCGTCGGAGAGGGTGCGCGCGAACTTGTCCATGAGAGCAGTGGATTTCGGCGGCCGGCTGAATTCGTGCGAGGATTTCCGGGCGCTGTCCGATGCTTATCGCGAAGGCACTCTGAGCGAAGCGAGGCACTTGCTGGTGGAGGATCATCTCCATTCGTGCGTCCAATGCCGGAGATTTTTTCGCGGTGAGCAGAAGGCAGTTGTGGTGACCATGCCGGCGAGAAAGTCTTTCGTGGGAGTGGTGCTGCCTTGGGCGATTGCGGCGGCGGTGGTTCTGGTGGCGGGGATTACATTGCCGGAGTATTTCAATGTTCTGTTTGCTCCTTCGGGGCCGAGAGCGACGGTGGCATCGGTGGACGGCGAGCTTTACCGGGTGGTTCCCGCCGGATTGTTGACCGTCGGGGCGCAGATTGCGGAGAACGAAGAGGTGCGGACGGCGAAGGGATCGCGGGCGGTGTTGAAGCTGCGCGACGGATCGTTGGTAGAAGTCGCGGAGAGAAGCGATCTGCGGCTGAACGAGCGGTGGAGCGGGAAGACGGTGGCGCTCGAACGTGGCAGCGTGATGGTGGAGGCGGCGAAGCAGAGGCGCGGGCGGTTGGAAATTTCGACGCCGGATTGCCTGGTGTCGGTGAAGGGGACGATTTTCAGCGTGAGCCGGGGGTTGAAGGGGTCGCGGGTGTCGGTGGTCCAGGGCGAGGTGAAGGTCGATGAGGCGGCAGGGACCGTGATGCTTCATCCGGGCGACCAGACGGCGACGAACCCAACGATGGCGCTGATGGGCGTCGCTCAGGATGTTGCGTGGAGCGAGAATTCGCAAAAATATCTGGCGCTATTGGGGGAATTGTCGGCGATTTCGAAGAAGCTCGATGCGATTCCGGGGCCAGGGATGCGGTATAGCTCGAAATTGACCGCGGGGCTGCCGGCGAATACGGCGGTGTTTGTGTCGATGCCGAATCTGGCGTCGACTCTGGCGGAGGCGAATTCGATTTTTGAGGAGAGGGCGAAGCAGAGTCCGGTGCTGGAGGAGTGGTGGAATGCGGAGGGGGCTCGGAACGTGCGGAAGATTGTCGAGCAGGTGCGGACGGTCAGCGATTATCTGGGGGATGAGATTGTGTTGGCCGTGCCTGCCAGCGGGGGATCGCTCGGTCTGCCGGTGATGGTGGCGGAGGAGAGGAAGCCGGGGTTGAAGGAGTTGCTGGTCCAGCCGCAGAGCGGACTCTCCGTCGTGGAGCGCGGAGGTCTGGTGATGGTGGGAGGGCGAAAGCCGGGACAGACCGCTTTGTCCACGTCTTCTGGATTTGAAGGGACTGAGTTTGGGAAAAGAGTCGCGCAGAGTTATGCGTCGGGGGCGGGATGGCTTTTTGCGGCGGACATGGAACAAATTCTGCCTGAGCACGTAACAGATTCCAAGGACGTGACTGGACTCCACGATATTCGGTACCTGATTGTCGAGCGAAAGCAGAACATGGGGCGGACCGAGAATTCAGCTACGGTGAGCTTCCTCGGGACGCGGACGGGGATTGCGAGCTGGATTGCGGCGCCTGGGCCGATGGGAACATTGGATTTCATTTCTCCGGATGCGACGTTCGCGGCTTCGTTTGTGGTGAACAATCCGGCGGCGGTGCTGAGTCAGATATCGAGTACGGTTTTGCCCGGTGTGGATGTGGCCAGCGACATTGCATCGACGCTGGGAGGCGAGGTGACGATTGCGGTGGATGGTCCTCTGCTGCCGACGCCGAGCTGGAAAGTCGCGGTGGAGGTGAATAATCCCGCGCGCCTGGAATGGTCGATTGAGCAGGTGGTGAAGGCGGCTCCGCCGGAGGATAAGGTGCAGCTCGCCAATGAAGTGGTGGGCGGGCTGACGTACTATACGCTGACGTCGGCAAAGAGCCCGTTGGCGGTGAATTACGTGTTCACGGATGGATATTTGTTGATCGCCCCGAATCACGGACTGCTGGCGACGTCGATTCAAAATCGGACGTCGGGGACGACGTTGACGCAATCGACGACGTTCCGGCAGCAGTTGCCGCAGAACGGGCAGATGAATTTTTCGGCGCTGGCGTATTACAACCCGAGCACGGCGATTGCGCCGATGGCGGACCAGTTAAAGCAGACCAAGTTTCTGACGGCGGATCAGCAGAAGGCACTGGATACGCTGACGGCGGATCGGGCTCCAACGCTGATTTACGTGTATGCGGAGCCGGACCGGATTGTGGCAGCGACTCGCGGGAGTTTCTTTGGGTTGGGGCTGGATACGCTGGTAGGATTGAATGGTGGGAATGCGGGGAGTTTATTTACGAGGTTGATGGGTCCGGCGTTGGGAAGCAAAAGCAATATTTTGCCGCCGATGAACACGGATGAACGCCGATAAAAACTATGCAACCGGTGATTGAGCTGGCGGGGCTGGGGGTGCGGTTTGGGTCGCGCGATATTTTGAAAGACCTGCGCGTGTCACTTTCCGGGCGCACCATCGGGTTGCTGGGGCCGAATGGCGCGGGGAAATCGACGCTGATTCAATCGCTGCTGGGGTTCTGCCCGCTGAGCTCCGGGACGGCAAGCATTTTCGGGCACGACATCCGGAACGAGCAGAAGGCGATTCGCACCGTGGTGGGGTACATGCCGGAAAACGATTCGTTTATCGCCAATATGACGGCGGTATCGTTCATCCGGATGATGGGGGAGTTGAGTGGGCTTCCGAGAGACGCGGCGCTCGAACGGGCTCACGAGGCGCTGTTCTATGTCGGGCTGGGCGAGGCGCGGTACCGCCCCTTGGGAACGTATTCGCTGGGCATGAAGCAACTGGCGAAGCTGGCGCAGGCGATTGTGCATGGGCCGAAACTCATTATCCTGGACGAACCTACCAATGGTCTGGATCCGCCGGCGCGCATCCGCATGATTAAGCTGATCAGCGAAATGAAGGCGGTCAGCGATATGCACATCGTACTGTGCTCGCATCTGCTAAGGGATGTGGAGGAGACGTGCGAGGAAGTGCTGATCCTGAAGGCCGGCCGGATTGTTCATTACGCGAATCTGGAAGAGGAAAGGCGGGCGAACAAGAGGTTTGTGGAGTTGGAGACTCGCGGGGACGACAAGGGATTCGCGGATGCGCTGATTGGGCTGGGGTGCGAGACTGCGACGACGGGGTATGGGCGGTTCAAGATGGTTTGTCCTGTAGGATTCGAACTGCGGGAAATTTATCGGCTGGCGGCGGAGAGGGATTTGCAGTTGCGGAGGCTGAATTATAGAAGGGACACGCTGGAGGATATTTTTTTGAAGGCGATGGAGAATTAGTGTGAAGAATAATTGGCCGCCGATGAACGCGGATGAACGCGGATACAGAAATCATGGCTGTTTATAAGCGCACTTATAAGGGATACGCGGGCGGGCTGACGGCGGGGTGGTCGCGGTTTATGATTTTGCCGCGGTATAGCTATGCGCGGCTGTTTCAATCGAAATTTCTGTTGATGTTTCTGGCCGCCTGCGCGATTTATCCGATTGGGGCGGCGGGGTTCATTTATATCGCGCACAACATATCGTTTCTACAGGCTCTGAATCCGGCGGCGGGGAATTTCCTGGAGGTCAACGAGAAGTTTTTCGTTTACTTCTGCACTTTTCAGGGCGCGATGGCGCAGCTGCTGACGGCGCTGGTGGGGCCTAGCCTGGTGTCGCCGGATGTGACCAACGGAGCGATGCCTTTGTATTTGTGCCGGCCGTTTGCACGGAGCGAATACGTGCTGGGACGGATGACCGTGCTGATGTATTTGCTGGCGTGGATCACGTGGATTCCGGGGCTGATTCTGTTTGGGATTCAAGCGGACATGGCGGGGTGGGACTGGACCAAGGATCATTTTTGGATCGCATGGGGATTATTCGCGGGGCTGTTTACTTGGTCGATTGTGCTGTCGCTGATCGCGCTGGCGATCTCGGCTTGGGTGCGATGGAAGATCGCGGCGGGAGGATTGATTCTCGGGGTGTTTTTCGCGGGCGCGGGATTTGGCGCGGCGATCAATGCCGTGATGCGAACGAAGCGCGGTGCGCTGATCGACATCGGGCAGATGATGGCGACGGCGTGGGCGCAGTTGTTGCGGTACGACTCGGGCAACGGAATTTCGGCGACGCAGGCATGGACGGTACTGGGGATTGCTTCCGCGATCTGTTTGTGGCTGCTCTCGAAAAAGGTGCGGGCGTTTGAGGTGGTGACGTGATCGAGGCGCCGCGCGCCGGGCGCCAGGCGCTGGAAACACAAGTCACGCCTCCGCCGATTGAAGAAAGTCTCGTCGTTTTTGATAACGTCTCGCGATTTTATGGCGAGGTGTTGGGTGTGAATCGGGTTACGCTGACGATTCCGCCGGGGATTACTTCGCTGGTGGGGCCGAACGGGTCGGGCAAGACGACGCTGATGAATCTGATGACGGGTCTGGTGCGGCCGACCCGCGGGACGATTCGCGTGCTGGGGGCGGCGACGGACGATCCGGAACGATTGTTCAAGCTGGTGGGATATTCGACGCAGTTCGATTCGTTTCCGAAGGGTCTCACCGGGTTTGATTTTGTTTATTCGTTTCTGCGTTTGTTTGGGGATTCGCACGCGGAGTGCGAGGCGCGGGCGTGGAAGGCGATTGAGCGGGTGAATCTTGTGGAGCCGGCGAAACGGAAAATTGCCGGATACAGCAAGGGCATGCGGCAGAGGATCAAGCTGGCGCAGGCGATTGCGCACGATCCCCGGGTCCTGGTGCTGGACGAGCCTCTGAACGGCCTGGACCCGCTGGTGCGGGCGGAGACGATTGCGCTGTTTCGCGAGTTCGCTTCCAAGGGGCGGCACGTGATTATGTCGACGCATATTCTGCACGAGGTCGACATGATTTCGGACCAGGTGATTCTGCTGGCGAACGGCTACGTGGTGGCCGAGGGCGAGATCAGCGGGGTGCGGTCGGAGATCAGCGAGCAGCCGATACAGGTGCAGATCCGGTGCGACAGGCCGTCGGCGATGGCGGCGAGAGTGTTTGAGACGGATCACGTGGTGGAGGTGAAGCTGCATGTGGACGGCGGGGGGCTGCTGATCAAGACGCGCGACGCGGACAAGTTTTATCGGCTGCTGAATCATATTGCGCTGGAGGGAATCGCGATTGAGAGCGTGACGCCGGCGGACGATAACGCGAATTCGATTTACGAATATCTGATTGGCGGGGAGGACGCGACGAAATGAATTGGGGGTTGTGGTGGGCGCAGATCCGGAGTGTGATTCGCCTGGAGATGCGCAAAACATTTTTCGCCAAACGCGGGATTTGGGTGTACCTGCTGGCGCTGGCTCCGGCAACGTTGTTTTTCGCGGATTCGATCGCGGTGATTCACGACCGGGACCGGAGGGCGGAGGAAGGGTCGACGCATCAGGTAACGCGCGAGGCGATTGACTCGATCAAGATGGGGATGACGCGCGGCGAGGTGGAGGCGATATTGGGCGAGCCTTACTCGAAGCAGGTGTACACGCTTGGCCGGCGGCGGGAGCAACATGAGGTGGCGGGCTACCGCTATACGGATGGCGTGAACGATTATGGGTTCCGGTTCAGGGACGATGAGCTGGTGGGCCGCGTCACGAATGAGCTGCGCACGATTCCGAAAGACTCGCTGATTTTCGCGACGGTGTTTCAGTTTTTCTTTTTGCGGCTGGCGATTTTCTTCGGGTGCGTGGGGATTTTCACGAATCTGTTCCGCGGGGAGCTTCTTGATAAGAGTCTGCATTTTTACTTGCTCGCGCCGATTCGCCGGGAAGTTCTGCTGGTCGGGAAATATCTGGCGGGACTGATTGCCACTGTCGTGATTTTCACGGCGAGCACCGGGTTGCAACTGCTGGCAATGGGGTGGCATTTGACGGGTCCGGCGATGACGGAGTATCTGCACGGGCCGGGGATGAGGCAGATCGGGGCGTATCTGGGCGTGACGGCGCTAGCGTGCATGGGATACGGGAGCGTGTTCCTGGCGGCGGGGTTGCTGTTCCGGAATCCGATCATCCCGGCGGCGGTGGTGCTGTTGTGGGAGAGCGCGAATCCGTTTTTGCCGGCGACGCTTAAAAAGATCAGCGTGATTTTCTATCTGCAATCGATGTGTCCGGTGGTGGCGAGGCCGAACGACATGCCGGCGCTGGCGGCACTGCTGTTATCGTCGGCGGAAGCCACGCCGGCGATTTGGGCGGCGTGCGGATTGGTCGTCGTCACGATGGCGCTGCTGGCGCTGGGGGCGCGGCAGGCTCGGAAGCTGGAGATTAATTACAGCAGCGATTAGACACCTGTCCGCTCCCTGACGGTTGCGGCTCAACGGAGCCGCCATGCCTGAGCATGCGGACAGGCGTCAAAGCCGTCTCGTCAATCCAGGGGCTTCAGGGCGGGGGCGATGTCGCCGTAGGGGATCTCGTAGGGCTCGCCGAGATAGTGGAACTGCTGCATGTCGCGATCGCGGACGAGTTTTTCCAGAATCGCGCCGTAGGGGATGGTCGATTTTACAGGGCCAAGGGGACGCATCGTTCGCGGGTTCAGCTTGGCGGCTTCGAGGGTCTTGGTCAGTTCGAATTTAGGCATACGGGCCAGGACATTGAATCCTGGCCCGGTGACCTCCACTCGTGCTCGAAAGTCTTCGCTTCCGGTTTGGCCAGTTACGCTGCCCCAGTCATCATTCTTAACACATTTTTCACCCGGATGTGGCGCCCCCACCAGGCATTGGGAAAAGGCGGAGCACAGGAGCTCGACGTTGGCGGGCGTGGCGAGCGGGCCCATGAGGCCAATACGGAAGATTTTCCCCGCGAGTTGGCCGAAGCCGCCGGCGATTTCGATGTCGTGATCGGAGAGCAGGCGCTTGCGGATGCCCAGATCGTCGGCGCCGGAGGGAACGCGGACGGTATTGAGCGTCGCAATGCGGAAACCTGGGGCGACGTGCATGGAAAGGCCCATAGCTTCCACGCGGCGGACAAAATCCTCGTGGCAGCGCTGGTGGCGGGCGTAGCGTTCGGCGGCCCCTTCATCCATGATGGCGGCGAGGCCTTCGCGCAGGGCGTAAAACGTCGAGATAGGGGCCGTGTGGTGATACTTGTGCGGGGCGTCAAAGTAATCGGCGATGAGCTTGAGGTCGAAATACCAGACGGAGTTTTCGCGGTTGCGCACTTGTTCGGCGGCGCGGGGGGAGACGGTGATGGGCGAGAGGCCGGGTGGGCAACTAAGTCCTTTTTGCGAACAGCTGTAAGCAATATCGATGCCGGAGGCATCGGCATCAATAGCCACGCCACCGAGCGAGGTGACGCAGTCGGCGATGACGAGGGCTCCGTTGGCGCGGGCCGGGCGGGTGATTGCGAGAGGCGGCTGGAGGGCTCCGGTGGACGTTTCGGCGTGGACGAAGGCGACCAGTTGGGGGCGTTCGCGGTCGAGGAATTCGGAGGCCTCGGCTTCGGTGAAGGTTTCGCCCCAGGGCTTTTCGCAGCGGACGACGGTGGCTCCGTGACGGCGGCCCATTTCGGCGATGCGGTCGGCAAAAAAGCCGGAAACAAAGACGGCGAGTTTTGTTCCTGGGCCGGAAAAGTTGGAAACAGCCGTTTCCATCCCGGCGCTGCCGGTGCCGGAAATGGGGAAGGTCATCGGATTGGCCGTGCCGAACAGGACGCGGAGGTCGCGGCGGATTTCGTCGACGACTTCGAAGAAAAACGGATCGAGGTAGCCGACCACGGGTTTGCTCATGGCGTCGTAGACACGGGGCTCGACTTGCGTGGGGCCGGGGCCGAACAGAAGGCGGCGCGGAGGTGCGAGAGAAGACATGTATCAAGTTTAGCGAAGAGGCAGGGGCGTGATATATTAGAGATTCGCACCCCGTCCTCGCCTTCACACCAGGGGCTCGTAGCTCAGTTGGTTAGAGCGCCTGCTTGACACGCAGGAGGTCACAGATTCGAGTTCTGTCGAGCCCACCATCATCTTCTTGAAAACACTTAGAAGGTCTCCGCTTCAGCCCGTGAAGCTCTTGTCCTAGTGGCCCGTCCCGGTCATTCCTAAAGCGCTGCTCTGACCGCTCCCGGTGGTCGCGGCTCCATAGCGCACCATGGCAAATTCGACGTTTTTGGAGCCGCGACCTTCGGGAGCGGTCAGCTCACACGCTGTTGAAATCATCGGGACGGGCCAAATCTGCGCGAAATTATTGAAGTCTCGTGTATTCCGATTTGGCTTGCTTGAGGATCGGAATGTCGATGTCGGCGTCTTTCCAGAGATTAAAGAAGTCCTGGTAGGCCTGCTTTGCCCGCGCG
>CAVVNE010000130.1:0-16267 GCA_963749245.1 Bryobacterales bacterium | reverse complement strand
CTCTGTCGAACCTTGTGCCCGCGCCCTTCATCGATCGCCGCCGTAAACTTCCAGCGTGGAAGAGCGAGACGTTTTCGCGATGGGCCGCGCGCCGCAAGGCCTCGGCCGGCGGCAACCGTGTCACGCTGTTCAACGACACGTTCACCAATCATTACGAGCCGGAGATCGGCATCGCGGCCGTGGAGATTCTCGAACGCGGCGGCTGCGCGGTGAGTGTCGTCCGGCCCGGATGCTGCGGCCGGCCTCTCATTTCGCAAGGTCTGCTCAGCCAGGCGGCTGCTGCCGCGGCAAAATTGATCGACGCTCTTTTCCCGGTCGCCGGGCGCGGCGAGAACATTTTGTTCTGCGAGCCGAGCTGCTTATCGGCCGTAAAGGAAGATGCGCCGTCGCTGCTGAGGGGCGAGCTGGCCCGCAAAGCTCGCGTGGTCTCCGAAGCATGCGTGCTGTTTGAGGAATTTGCGGCGACCCTCGACCTGCCCCTGCGCGCCGGTCCGGAGCGAATTCTGCTGCACGGGCATTGCCATCAGAAGTCGATGGGACTGCTGGGCGCCACCGCTACGCTCCTTTCCAAGATTCCCTCGGCCACGGTGGTCGATCTCGACGCCGGATGCTGCGGAATGGCCGGCTCGTTCGGATACACGCATTACGACGTTTCGGTCGCGATCGCCAACCGACGGCTGCTTCCGGCGATGAAAGAAATGAAGCCCGGTGATGTGTTGGCGGCTCCCGGGACATCGTGCCGCCGGCAGGTCGCGGATCTGGCCGGGGCAGTGGCGCTGCATCCCGCAACCCTTGTTCGCGGCCTGCTGGAGCCGTGGCGATGAATGCCAATTATGTGGCACGCAGGAGTCCGTGCGCCACATCGCTGACCGGGGAGTATTTCTTTAGAACGCGACCTTCACGGAAAACTGCACCGAGCGCGCCGGCAATTGGTTCGTGACTCCTACCAGCGGCGCGCCGAAGCCTGCCGGGGCTGTTGTGCCGTTGCCGTAGGTTCCGCTATACCCCGCCGCGTTCACGTGATTCAGGACGTTGAGCGACTCCATCCGCAGATTCGGGTGAACACGCTCGCCAATGGCGAAGGCACGCTCGAGGAAGGGCGATAAGTCGTAAATCGGATTCCCGCGCCCGAAGGCCCCAGCGGATTCTCATTCGACGCCAGCTTGGCAACCCGAATCAGCCCATAGGCTTGCCGCACTTCGTCGATGGAGCGGCCCGGCTCGTAACGCCGCAGATTTTCGATATAGGGAGGCACCTGTGCCATCGATTCAATAATAGCACCACTTAGAGGTGGTTGTTGAATGTGTCATCAGCGTTTATCCGCGTTCATCGGCGGCCAATGTTTTCTTCTCGGAAATTTGGTACACGACGCTTTCCCGTCCAGCGCCGTCGACCCTTGTTCCTACCCGAACGCCGCCGATCTTTTCCATTGCTTTCTGCGAGCGCAAGTTCCGCGGGCCTATTAGAAAGACGACTCTGTTGACGAACTGGAAGGCGTGCCGCAGCATGAGCTGCTTCATTTCCCGGTTGTAGATGCCGCCCCAATGGGACCGGGCTAAGAACGTCCAGCCGATCTCGATCTCGCTCTTTTCCTCGTCGTAGCCGTGGAATCGCGACGACCCGATGATCCGCCCATCCTTGGAATCGAGGGCAACCAAGGCTCCGCCGGAATCCATGGCCTCGCGGAAAAATCCTTTGAAGACCTCTTCCTGGTAACGGTCTTTAACCGGATGCTGCTCCCAAATCAGCGGATCGGAAGCTACGGCGTAAAGTTCGTCAAAATCCTCTGGACGAAGCGGCCTGAGTGCGAGGAGGTCACCTTTCAAAACAGGCTGGAGATCGAAGGGCATTCCCCATTCTGCCCTTTTTCCGCCATAACGAATCCCCTGGCTTACGCCAAGGGGTTGTAACCCCGTCCTGTAAGGGCGGGGATCCTAGAATACGACCTTCACCGAAAACTGCACCGACCTCGCTGGCAACTGGTTCGTGATGCCTACCAGCGGCGCCCCGAAGCCTACCGGGGCGCTGGTGCCGTTGCCGTACGTCCCGCTGTATCCCACCGCGTTCAGGTGATTCAATACGTTGAACGACTCCATTCGCAAATTCAGGTGGACACGCTCGCCGATGGCGAAGGCGCGCTCCAGAAATGGCGACACGTCGTAAATCGGATTCCCGCGCCCGACGTTTCGCCCGACCACCACGCCATTGATCACCGGGCGATCCGTCGTCGCGCCGGTGTCGCCGCTGTTGGTAGTGCCGGTCGTGTAGTTGTACGGCAGCCCGGTAGCCAGCGTCATTACGCCGCCGAAGTTGATTTTCCACGGAAGGTTGTAAACGCCGCTCAGCACGAAGCGGTGGCGCTGATCGAAAATTGCGTTGCCGTTTTCGATTCTGCCCGTGAAGTTCGGATCGTTCGGATTCTGGCTCGGCAAATCGGGATCGACGTTATCGATGGTGTGCGACCACGTATAGCTTGCGAGCATCGACAGGCGGCTGCCGAATCGATGCGTCAGGTTCACGTCGAGCGCGTCGTAGTAGGCGTAGCCGTCGTTCACATCGCTCTGGATCACCGAGTAGGGAGGCTGCGGATTGGTTGCCGTTGCCGTGTTGCAGGTCAGGTGATTCTGCGCGTACCACCAGATCCAGTAAGGACGCGTGCAGTTTGCCGCCTGCGCGGTACGGATCTGGTTCACGGCGGTGCGAACATATGGCGACGGCGGATCGACGTCCAGGGGGCGGTTGATTTTAATCGTGTGCGAGCCGACGTAATCGACGCTTAGCACCCATTTGGGCGCGATCTGCCGCTCGACACCGAAGGTCCACTGCTCGGAGTAGGGGTTGAGCAACGCGTTCTGGTATCCGATGAGCGTGTTGGTCGGGAAGAACTGGTTCAAATAAGAACTGTTGTCCGGGCGCACGTAGAGGCTGCGCAGAGGCGCTTGCGCGCCGCTCGGAAACGCCGGTAAAGGCGCGGCGGCGACGCTGGTCGGGAATCCAATTTGCCCGGGAGTGGCGACGTAATTGAAAACCCCCGTCGGGCCGGTCAGCGCGTAATTGGCCTCCGAATTATCGACGATCTGCGAATAGTAAATGCCGAAGCTTCCGCGGAAGACGGTGCCTTTCCAGTTGTACGCGAACCCGGCGCGCGGCGCGAAATCCTTGTTCGAATCGGTGAAGGTCTGGCGTTCATAGCGCAGGCCGAGGTTGATGGTCAGGTTCGGGCGAATCTTCCAATCGTCTTGTACGAATAAGGACCACAGCCAGTCGTCGACCGTATAGTTCGCGTTGCCGTAGCTCTGCGTGTAGCTCTTCACGTTGGCGATGTTGCCGAGAAATGCCTGACTCTCGCAAACCGCGACTGCGGCGGTGCAGGTGTTGTAAATAAACTCGCCGTCGTAAATCGGGCCGCCGAATTCCTTGCTGTTGCCGCCGGTGTGCGCCAGGATGCCGGTGCCGCCGAACTTCACCTGGTGATTTCCCCACACCGCGGAGAGCGTATCGCTCATCTCATACTGGCGATTCATCAGTAGCGCCGATTGCGACGTGCCGCTGGTGAATGTTCCTCCGGTCGAGATCGGGACCGAAAACTCCGTCCCGAAAATCACGGGATCGAACTCGGTGATCGGCGAGGCGAGCTGGAATTGCAGCCGGACGTTGTTCAACAGCGTCGGGCTCAGCACCGCGGTTTCGCCGAGTTCGTTCGAATACACGCTGCGATGGAAAATCCGGTCGACCGTCGGGAGGCTGTTGCCGCCGACAATGCCGTTGGGGTTCGTGTCGGTGAACATATCCGCATTGAAGCGATAAAAGACGTTGTTCTTGTCGTTGACTTGATGATCCAGGCGCATGAACGCGAGCCAGCCATGGTAGGCGCCCTCGAACACGGTCGGATCCAGCGGCGAAATGATCGGCGATCCTTTGGTTTCGCGGCTGTTTTCGCCGGAAACGAAGAAGTGCGTTTTGCGATCCCAGAGGCCCGGAGAGCGAGAGCGCGCTCTGGCCCAGCGCGTCGTTGATGATGTCGTTGCCGCTCGCGCCATTGGCCGCGGTGAAGCCGGAGAGCGCGGCGGCAGTGGCGGACGGACGCCACAGTTCGAGGAAATCGCCATGATACTGCGCGCCGCCCGACTTGGTGATGATGTTCACCGCGCTGCCGGTCGAGGCGCCGTATTCGGCCGAAAAGCCGTTGTTCAGGATGGTCATTTCCTGCACGGCTCCCAGCGGCAGGTTGCCGAAAAGAGTCTGCCGGCCCCAACTGTCGTTGCCGTTGGCGCCGTCGATTTCAAACCACGTCTGGCGGCGGCCCGCGCCGTTGGTGGTGAACATGTTCTCATTCATGAACACGTCGCCCTGGTTGATGGCCTGTCGATTGGCGGCGTTCAGGAGGGGCAGGTAGGTGATCCTCCGATTGAGCAGAGGAGTGTCCTCCATCTGCTCAGCGCTCAGACGATCGCCGAGCTGCGGACCGTCGGTGCGCACTTCCCCTACCGCCCCTGTAACGGTGACTTGCGTGTTCCCCCCTGCTGCGTCGAGCTGCAGATCGACGTCGGCGGTGGTGCCTCCGGCCAGCGTCAGGCCGGCGGGCTTCATTTCGGCGAAACCCTGTTTGGCGGCGACGACATCGTAGCCGCCGATGGGCAGACCGGCGATGGAGTAGCTGCCGGAGTCGTCGGTCTGCGCGGTGCGTTTAAGGCCGGTGAGCTTGTTGGTCACGGTCACCTGCACCGCCGGCACATTGGCATGGGTCTGGTCGATCACATGGCCGCGAAGGGTGGCTGTATCGGGGGTTTGGGCAGCGAGAAGCAGCGGGGAAAGACAGATCAGGAGAGAAATGCGAAGCATTGATAATCCAGGCTAGAGGACAAGGGCGTCTACTACCAGAGATCGTAGTATTTGGTACTGCTATGGTTCTGCGTTGTCAACAAAAAGGGGGACGCCATGATTAGGCATCCCCGCGCAGGTTATCTATCCCAGAGGGATTTAACGCCTACGGCTATGGTCACCAACGCAGCGGCGTCCTGGATAGTCCAGGGCCGCGTTGGGCCGATCAACAGTTTCGGCACGGGCACGACTACAAAGTCCCTCATGCCGTTGCAGCGAGGGGCGACGATAATACGCATCGCACCTTCCTTTCTCGGGGATCTCAGCCCCGCGGGGAATCATCGGTTTTGCAGGACGAGTCGCCCCGCAGTTTTTATCCTGTACTGCAATGGCGCCCCCGGTTTCGGCGAACGGCTTTCTGCAAACTGGTTGTCAACAAGCCTAGCCAACGCCGTGTGCAAAACCCCGAGTGGATTTGGACCGGGCACCTGTACTCCGATTGTACGCAGACCGTCACGAACCATTGGCACGGTCTGGTAATTGTTCCCGCTGAAGCTCAGCACCCGCAAACAGAGCTTTGGAAGACTTACGTCCTCTGTCTCTTCTTCATTCGCAATCAACCGCCTAAGTGCGTCGATGGTTTCCTGAAGCTGGTTAATGCGTGCCTGAGCGGTATCGCGTTCTTGAATTCGTTGCGCCATTTCCTGTTCGGCTGCTGCCAACCATTGCCGTTGCGGATTCTTGAATACGATCACGATGTAAGTAGATTACCTCATTTAGAGCCACAGGTAAATAGTCACTTTGTACCCCGGCCCAATCCCCGATTTTACATGAATGAAAACTGCAAACGAGGTGAAAATCTCAATCGAGGAGGTACTCGAGGAGCAGATGTACGATGCGGAGGTTCAGCGCGAAGACTACGATCAGCAGCGCAGCGGAGGAGCACGCGAATATTTCGAAACGGCGATTCGGTTCGGCGAGAGTGGGCGCCGCCAGCAGCCGGCCGACCCGCTGCACGAGGTCTTCATCGGCCGCGACCAGGGGCGTGACCAGGGCGGGCATCGCGACGCTGGATTGCAGGCGGGCGACGCGAACCAGCGCCGCGGCGAGGGCGGCCGACCGCTCCGGATCGGCTCCCGTAGCCCGGTCGTCGGCGGCCCATTCGGCGCATTGGATCCACGCTCGTTCGAGTTTCCGCAGCCGGGGAAAAACGGAGGGTGCGAGCTGGATCAGCAGGCGCTTCAGGTTGTCGCGCGAAGCCCGGTGAGCGTGTTCATGGCGCATGGCGACGGTCAATTCATCGGACGAAAGACCGGCCAGCGCGCGTTCGGAAACCAACAGCCGCGGACGCACGATGCCCGCCAGCGCGAGGCCCGCGCCATCGCCGACGATCCAGATTTTCTCACCGTTGAACAGCGCCTCGCGTCCACCCGACCGCCGGAGGAAAAGAGAAGAACGAAGCAGCGCGGACAGCGTCCGGTACAGGGCGAGCCCGCAGTTCGAGAAACCGAGAACCGCGGCAGCGAGACAGATAAAGCCCGCCTGTTCCCCGGGCAGATGAGGTTCGAAGCGAAGATAGCTGGGCACGCACAACACGCCGACGACGATTGCGGAAAACGCGGCCGGCAACAGCCTCAGCGTCAACAGCCATCGCGCGGCGGGTTGCGGACGCATGGCGGCGGTGCGCCGAACAACCGCCGGTGCGATGCAGGCGACCAGAGCCTCCGCAGCCATCCATACGAGGAAGAACGATCCAATGGAGAGCAGCAGCAGCCGGGAAAGATACGAAGGCGTCATGATTTCCTCCGGTCCAGCTCCTTGCGCTTGATTTTGATTTTTCGTTCCAGTTCGTCGAGCAGGGAAGGGTCGTGCCCGACATTATCGAGAAAACAGGAAATCAGCAGCTCTCCCGGAAAGCCGGCCACCAGTTCGCCCGCGCGCTGTTGTTCCCAAGCCTGGCGCGACAGGCGAGGCGAGTAGATAAACGCCCGTTCCGATTTACGCCGCTCGAGCAGTCCTTTTTTATAAAGGCGGTCGAGCGTGGTCATGACGGTGGTATAGGCGAGCGGCCGGTCGAGCTTCTCGGCGACGTCGCGCACATTGCCTTCGCCGCGCGCCCAGAGGATATCCATCAGGCAGGATTCCAGGTGTCCCAGGGGGGACGGCGGACCCGATCGTTTGAACAGACGAATCACGATTAAACACACGGTAGCGCATTTGGCGGCTGACGTACAATGTTGCCATGACGACTCGACGGCGGGAGTTTCTCCGAAATGCGTTCGCGCCGGTGCTGGCCGCTTCCCTGATGCCTTCACGACGGGCTTACGGAGCCGCGGCGAAGGGCGGAATGCCCGGACCGTGGCCGGGGCGCGTGATCGCGGTGGAGCATGCGCACGCGATCGACCACGGCTTGTATCAAGAGGACGCGGTGAAGCAGATGATGACGCGCGGGATGACGTCGCTCACCGGCGCTCCGGCGTGGGCCGATGCGTGGCGGACCTTGTTTGAGAAGGGCGACGTGGTGGGTATCAAGGTGAGCCCGGTGGGCGGCGCGACGCTCTGTTCGGACGCGATCGTGCTGCGGCAGATTCTGGACGGGCTGGCGCAGGCGGGCGTGAGCGCGCGCGACGTGATCGTGTTCAACCGCTACCGGGAGGAATTCGTCGCGGCGGGAATCGACAAATGGGTTCCCGCGGGCGTGCGTTGGACGGCGGCTTCGGAGCGCTACAACGAAACGCAGCTCGATATGGAGGGCTACGATCCGGACCATTTTATGGAGATGGCGCTGATCAAGCCGGGCGAGAATGCGAATGATGCGCATTTCCGGAGGTCCTACGTGGCCAGGGTAGTGACGCGCGAGGTGAACAAGATCGTCAACCTGCCGGTGCTGAAGCATCATCAGTCGGCGGGGGTAACGATCTGCCTGAAGAACATGTCGCACGGCATGGTGAACAACGTGAATCGCAGCCATTTGACGCCGACGCAGAACGCGTGCGGGGTGTTCATTCCATCGGTGGTGAGCCTGCCGGTGATCCGGCAAAAAGCGACGCTGCATATCTGCGACGGGGTGAAGGCGTCGTTTCACGGTGGTCCCAGTGCCAAGCCGCAGTATGTTTGGGAGCACAAGACGATGTATTTCGCGACCGATCCAGTGGCGCTGGATAAGACGGGATGGAGGGCGATCGACGCGAAACGCGCGGCGGTTGGAATGGCTCCAATCGCTCTTTCGAAGCCCGATAAGGACAGCACGTATCTGAATTGTCAGGTGGAGCACATCGAGTTCGCAGGGGCGCTGGGAGTGGGAGAGTTCGACGACGCGAAGATCGATGTGAGGCGGATGAAATTGGGATAGGGGGAGAGCCTGCTGGAAGCAGGCTGCCGGCTAAATAGCCCGCCCCACACAGAGGACGTCGATTTCATCTTCTGAGTTTCTCCGGCTGCTATCCTAGGCGGTTAATTCGAAAAAAATGCTTCGCTACGCCGCTGTCGACATTGGAAGCAACTCCACTCGCATGATTGCGGCCGAGGCACCGCCGGGCGAGCCGCCTCGCGTCCTTTTATCCGAACGGGTTGTGACGCGTCTGGGCGAGAGCGTGTTTCGCGACGGCCGGATCAGCGCGCAGGCGATGGAGGAGACGGTGCGCGTGCTGGCACGCATGGCGGAATCCTACAGGAAACTGGAGATTGCGGGAGTTCGCGCGGTGGCGACCAGCGCCGTGCGGGACGCTTCGAACCAGTTGGAATTTCTGGCGCGCGCGTCGGCCGCTCTGGGAACACAGGTCGAAATCGTATCGGGCCGGGAAGAAGCGCGGCTGATCCATCGGGGCGTGGCGAGCCGTTGGCCGCAGCAGGGGAAGCGAGTGCTGATCGTCGACATCGGCGGAGGCAGCGCGGAGATCATCGCGGGCGAAGACGACCGGATGGTGGACGCGGTTTCGAAGCCTTTGGGCGCGGTGCGGCTGCAACAGATTTTCATTCACACCGATCCCGCCTCGCCGCGCGAGCTCCACCAGATGGCGGAGTTTGTCGATCAGAAACTGGCGGCGGCAGCGGAGAAAATGGGAACGAAATGGGACCGCGTGATCGCCACGTCGGCCACGGCGGCGGCGGTGGTTTGCGCGGTGAACCGGGTGGCGCGCAACCGGCGCGACCAGGCCGACCGTTTACGCGCGTCGACGGCGCAGATCCGCAAACTGTACAACAAGCTGGCGGAATCCGATCTGGCAGGGCGAAGGAAAATCGCCGGAATCGGGCCTAGGCGGGCGGAGATTATTGTCGCCGGAGCGGGGACACTGCTGAGGATTCTGGAACGGTTTCACGCGTCGTCTGCTTACTATTCTTCAGCCGGTGTTCGCGATGGAATTCTGGCCGACATGGCGGCGCGCGGCGTGGGCGGCGAACTGGCACGGCTGGGGAGGGAACAACGCAAGGAAGTGGAGCGTGTGGCGTCGCGATTCGGAGTGGTGCTGCCGCATGCGCGCAAAGTGGCGGGATTTTCGCAGACGCTGTTCTCGCGCCTGGAGCCCTTGCATCAACTGCCGCTGGCTTATGGACGGCTGCTTGAAGCGGCCAGCTACTTTTGCGACACCGGGCATTACGTGAACGATTCCGGGCATCACAAACACGCCTATTACCTGGTCTCCAATGTCGACTTCAGCGGATTCACCAATCGCGAGCGCGTGTTCATCGCGACCTTGTGCCGCTATCACCGGAAAGCAATGCCGTCGGCCGCGCATGCCGAGTTTCAGATCCTGGCGCCGGACGACAAGCATGCCTTGCTGATGCTGATTCCGGTGCTTCGCCTGGCCGATAACCTGGACCGCAGCCGCGATCAGGATGTCGAGATCGCTTCGTGCGAGATTTCGAGCGGCCAGGTTGCCGTGAAACTGACTTCGCCCCGGGAGCCCGATCTGGCGGAGTGGGCCGCGGCTCGTGTTTCCGACGCTTTTCGGCAGGTTTTCGAGAAAAGCCTGCTGGTGAGCTACGAACGGCCATGACCATTCGACCGGCCTTAGCGGCGGACCTGGATGAGATTCGCGTAATGCTGCGCGAATACGCGGCGTGGCTGGAGGTCGACTTGTGCTTCCAGAACTTCGAGCAGGAATTGGCCGGATTGCCTGGAAACTATGCGCCGCCGGGCGGGCGCCTGCTGATCGCGGAAGGCGCGGGCTGTGTCGCGTTGCGGCCGATCGACGAGGAGATCTGCGAAATGAAAAGGCTGTATGTGCGGCCGGCGCATCGCGGGTCGGGACTGGGACGCAGGCTGGTGGACGCGATCATGGAGGAAGCGCGCGGAATCGGGTATGCGCGAATGCGGCTGGACACGATGCCCAAGATGGATAGCGCGCAGAAGCTGTATGCGTCGCTCGGGTTTCACGACATTCCGGCGTACCGCTATAATCCGGAGCCAGGGGCGCGGTTTCTGGAAGCGGATCTGAGGGCAAATGGATCGTCTGCCCCCTCCATCACAAGCTTGGACCGCTCGTGAATTTGGAGACTATCTCGGTTTACCCATTTCGAAAATTTGGGGTTTCTCGTCAGGCTCGCAAAATGGTCCTGGCTTTCTGATCCTCTGATATTCCTCGTCGGTGAGGCCGATGCGTTTACGGAGCGCCTGCTGCGCCGCCGTCAACGACGGTGAAGTATACCGCCCGCATCGTACCCAATCCCAAACGTCGCCCGTAGTCCGTTCGACGGCAAAGTGACCAATCGCTACGTTGCGGTGCGCCGGACTGTCCCATTCAGCGTGAATAAAATAGAAATCCTGGAACTCGGCATCGAAGAGCGCCTGGTACAGAACAAAGCCCCGTAACTTAGTCCAGCCTTCGGGTTTCAACAGCGCGTTGACGAGTCCTTTGGCTTCGCGGACGGTGATCGTTCGCCGATTTTCACTCCGCGCGGGCGCACAAAGGAGAGCGGCAATGAGGAGGACGGCGGGAGACGGTCTAAACACTGCAATATTTTCTCACCATTCAGTTGAGGCCGTAGAGTTTCCTAGCGTTTTCGCGGAGGACCATGCGGGCCAGCTCGATGGCCCGGTCGCGGGAAATCTCTTCGTCGCGGAGCATGCCTGTGAGGGCGATGCCAAGCGCTTCACGGCCGGTTTTATTGGCAATGTAGCCGGCTTCTTCCCAACCGATTTCCTTTGAAAACGGGTACGCGTCGGTGGCGAAGAGCACTTTCTCGGGCTCGTATTCGAGCCATTTACGGATGTTGACCGATACTTCGCGGGGGTAGCTGGCGAACGATTGTTCGGAAAAATCGAGGTAAACGTTGGGATTTTCGAGCATCGCTGTGATTTCGCCGATGAACGGCCAGCCGCCGTGGAGCAGGACGAAATTTGTCTTGCGCATCGCGGGATCGTGAAGCATGGGCTCCAACAGCAGCGGATTGTCGCCGGCGATGTCGAAATAACCGCCGGCGCTGGCGCTGGTATGGATATGCACGGCCATGCCAAGGCGTCCGCATTCAGCCGCCAGGAATCTGAATATGTAATCTTGCAGGGCTTTGTAGTCGCCGCGGCCGGAGTAGGCTTTTTCCGCTTCGGCCTTGGACGGGTTGCCGATATCGAACGCGCGGAGGTAGGCCATCTCGAATTTCTCGGCGATGGCGCCGGCTTTCTTGTGGTGTTCAAGGGTGGCGCGCACGACTTTCGTCAGATAGTCGTCGAGCGTGGAGGGTTTTGCGCTGACGCCGGACTCGGCATAGTAGCGCTTGAGAAGTTTTTCTTCGAGCGGGAAAAATTGTTTTTTGTCCGGGTCCTTCATCATCGACGTGTTGTCGAGAGGGTACATCAGGGCGTCGACGTAGCCGACGAAGCGGAAGCGCGGCTCGCTGATGGGAGGCGACATGGCCACGCGGTTCGCGAGCATCACGTCGATCCCCAAAGCGTCGAGGACGGCAGCGGGGTTCGATTTATCGACGCTCGCCATTTTTTGACGGGCTTCGGCGGCGATGGGCGAATCGGCGCGGGTGCGGATGGGTTCGGGATAAGGCTCCATGTGGTCGACAGGGAGCGCGTCGAAGTCGGTGTCAGGAGGGTTGCCGGGGCGGACGGGATGGGCGTGGTTGTCGATGGCTTTGATTTTGTCGATTTCGGAGGCGAGTTGCGGGTCAACTCTCGGTTGGGGCGTGGTACAGGAGGCCAGGAAGAGGACGGCTGAAGCCATCGCTGCAAGCTGAAGCTCGCGCCACGGGGACGTCATTTGATGAGGTCGATAGGAATCGAGACGTCGATGGTTTTGGGGGTCAGGCACATTCGGTCATTGCAGGCCTGATATCTCAACTTGCCTGTGATGATGATTTGGCCGGGCATGGCCGCGGTCGAGACTTTGAATTTTGTTATCAGATTGAAGTTGCCGGTGTAGACGGACAAAGGCGCCGGCTGAAAGCTGTACTTTTCCATCTGCGGAACAGGGTAGATGACTTCGGGCGATTCCAGGGGGCCGGCCGCCCAAGTGAGCTTCAAGGGGATCAGGTAATCGTCCAAAGGCTTGTTGCTGTTGCAGTGATAGCCGGAGCGCATTTCGAGAGGCAGTTTTACCTGCACGGCGGCGCCGATTTTCGCGGTGACCTTCTCGGGCGCGCCGACGGTGAGGACGTTGCTATTTTGTGCGAAGCAGAGCGTGCTCGACAGCAATGCCGCCGCGAGCCGGTACCGGCGCATCGAGAAGTTCGACAATGTCATGGATGTAATCACTCTTGCTCACCAGGCCGACGTGGACCGCGGCGACGCGTCCTTCGCGGTCGATCATGAAAGTCGTCGGCAGGGAATCGACCTCGCCGTAGAGCTGCGCCACCTGTTCCGTGCCGATCATCACGCGGTAGTTGATCTTCCTCTGCGCGATGTAAGGCTTGACCGAATCCCAGCCATCTTCGTCGAGCGAGACGCCGAGCACCGCGAAGTTCTTGTCTTTGTAGGTCTGCTCAAAATCCATGAACCAGGGGATCTCGATTTTGCAGGGGCCGCACCAGGTGGCCCAGAAATTCAGGAGGACGACTTTGCCTCGATAGTCGGAGAGCTTGACCGGCTTGCCGTCGACGTCCTTCAGCGTGAAATCGGGCGCGGCCTTGCGCTCGTGTTCGGCCTTCACGGCGGCTCGCACGGTGCTGCTGGAGCAGCCGGTGATGGATAACGCGGCGCAGACTGCGGCCGCGGCGGCGATGGAACGGATGATCACGCTGATTTGATTATATAGCGATTGGATGGGTCGCAAAATTCCTCTCAAACCAGAGTTTTCGGCCGCGGCGCGAGGCGGCGGGGAGGGTGAACTCGTCGTGGGTTTTCAATTCGGAGAAGAGCCAGGCCGCGGTGTCGCAGAAACTTTCGCGGGCGTAGCGGCGCCATTTGGGGGAGCGGAGACGGGCGTCGGAGCCGTGGAGTTTCAGCTTGCGCCATTCGGCGGACCAGCCTAGCTCGCCTTTGTGTTTTTCCGATGTGAGGAGATTTTCCCAATCGCGGCGGGTGGCGTTGGAGAGGCGGACCCATGCGAAGTGAAAAATTTCGTGGATCAGGATGCGTTCGAAGTCGCCTCTTTTGGAAAGGACCTCGCGGTCTAGGAGGATCAGGCGGTTGGGGATCGAGGTTGCGGCCAGGTGGGGGCCGAGGGTGTCACGGAGTTCGACGCGGATTTGGGGGCCGGAGAGAGGAGGGAGCATGGTTATGTGCGTGGAGGCCGATTGCCAATCGGCCGCAGGCTGCCAGCCTGCACCACAAGTTACTCCGGCTTGACGAGTTGGGGAGGGCCGCCGGCCTTGGGGGCCGTTTGGGTGACGAAGAAGTCGGGGCGTTCGATGGTCGGTTTCATGCGGTTCGTAAGATCGGACATGAAGTCGGTGAAGTGTTTTTGCTTAAGCTCCTGAATGATCGGCTCTCGAACGTTCGAAAGCGGCTGGACGGCCTTTTCCTTAATTTTAATGATGTAGAAATAGGTTCCGGAGCGGATGGGGTCGCTGACTTCGGCGTCTTTCAGGGCAAAGACGGCGTCCTTGATTTCGGGCTTATAGGAATTGTCGCGCGTGACCAAACCGAAGTCGCCTTCCGTGGCTTTCGAGTCCGCGTCCTCGGAATATTCGGCGACCAGCTTCACGAAGTCCGCGCCGCCGCGGATTTTTCCGACGACGCCGACGGCGAGATCGTGGGCCTGCTCCTCAGTGTGCTTACTTGTGCAGTGCGCTGCCGCGAGGGCTTCTTTTGCGATTCTAGCGATCTCCTCGTCGGTTTTTCCGCCGCTGGTGGGAGCCGTTGGGCAGAACCCGATCGCGATGACCTTGATCCGAGCCTGCTCATAACGGCTCTGGTTATGAGCGTAGAAGCTCTCAATGGCCTGCTCCGGAACCGCATAGGTTTCGCGCATCTGATTGATCATCGCGCTAAAAACGAAGCGATCGCGGAGGATCTGAAATTGCTCCTTCCAGGGGCTCTGGTCGAGGATGTGAGCCTTTTCGCCTTGCTCGGACAAATAGCGCATGACGAAAATGCTATCGAGGAGCGATTCGGGATTCTGTTTGGCCAAGTTGACCACGCCGGGATCGCCGCTTTCCAGGAGGTTGCGAACTTCGCCGGCGGTGATGGGCTTACCCTCGCCATTCCGGGCGACCACGGTCTCGGGCGGCAGAGGGTTGATGGGGAGCTGGCGCGGCCCCTGGGCGCAGAGAAATGCCGCGCTGGCGGCGGCCAAAGCAAAAAGTTTCATAGCGGGATACCTATTATCGTCAGACGTGACGAGGATGAATTAGTCTCATTATACCTGTCGCGCACAACGCAGCGGGCCGCGAGTCATTCCTGCAATCGAGCGCGCCCGCGCTGTGCGCTCGATTTTACCAAGTTCGCTATAGTAACAGGAAAGTGCGTTCTCGCCTGTTATTTGCCAGCGCGGCGGTTCTCTTGTCCTCTTGCCAGAACATGCCCGAGCCTTATGCGCCTCCCGTGCAGCGGCAGCCGTTCGAGGACTCGCGGCCGCATAGGGTGTCGCGCATCGTGAATATGGCCGATGGCGACGCCGCGTTGCACTTCGTGCAGGACATAGCGCCGGGCGAGCCGGCCGCGTGGAAATGGACGAATCAGAAACCGATCGTGAAGGTGGTGCCGCGGACGAACCTGCGGCTGCGCTACGTCATCGACTTCACGGTGCCGGAAGTGACGTTTAAGGTGACCGGTCCGGTGACGCTGACGTTTTCAGTGAACGATCACGTTCTGGATAGCGTCCGCTACACCAAGTCCGGCGAGTATCACTTCGAGAAAGATGTCCCGCCCGAATGGGTGGAGCCGCTGAAGGACACGTTCCTCGCCGCGTCCATCGACAAAGTGTGGGTTTCGCCGACGGATGGCGCGAAGCTCGGATTCATTCTGACGCGCATTGGACTGACGCAGTAATGTGGCAGGCTCTGTGGGCTCTGCTGGGAGCTGTGGTGACGGTGGTGGCCTGCTACGCGTCGGGCGCCCTGATGGTCGATTGGATGAGGGCCCCGCTGAAACGGCCGGAGCGATTTCCATTGTCCTTCGTGCTGGGCGCGAGCGTGCTGCACCTGGCGGTGTTCGCGATTCTGTCACTGAAGATCGCCTACAGGCCAGTGGTGGTGGTGCCGATGGCGGTTCCGATTGCCTGGGCGGTTTGGAAGGGCTCGTGGCGATTAAGAGGAGACGCGGTCGAGCCTTTGAGCCGCAGCCTGAAGATCTTCTGCGCGCCGATTTTCGCTCTTTTCACGGTGCTTTACTTTTTTCACGCCTGGGCGCCGGAGTCGAGCCCGGACGGGTCGGCGTATCATCTGGGGCTGGTGGCTCGCTACCTGCGCGCGCGTGGGTTCGAGCAGGTGGTCACCAATATGTACGCGAACCTCAGCGCGGGCGTGGAGATGCTGTTCGTCCCCGCGTTCGCCATCGGGAAGCATTCGGCGGCGGCGTTGGTGCATTACGCGTTCCTGGTCGCGCTGGCGATGGCGATGTTCGCTTATGGACGGAGGATCGGCAAACCTTGGACGGGCGCGGGTGGGGCGCTGCTCCTGTATGTAAGTCCGGTGGTCGGACTCGACGGATCGATCGCCTATAACGATTGCGGCGTCGCCGCCATCACCTTCTCCGTTTTCTACTTCCTCGAAATCTGGGATCAGTCGCGCGAGCCCCGCTTGTTGATCGCCATCGGCTTGCTGGCCGGTTATTGTTACGCCGCGAAATACACCGCCGTTACCATGACCATCTATGCCTTACTGTTCGTCGCCTGGAAGTCGCGCGCCGTCCGCCAATGCGCGATCGTAGCGGCCTGCGCCGCCGTCATGATCGTACCTTGGATGGCCAAGGACTGGGTCTACGCCCAAAATCCCGTCGCGCCCTTCTTCAACAAAATATTCCGCAATCCGTACCGCCGCGTAGTAGCGGAGCAGGAGTATAACGAGTACCTGACCCGTTACGGATTGCAGAACAAATGGACGCTGCCGCTTGAGGTAACCA
>CAVVNE010000129.1:0-7775 GCA_963749245.1 Bryobacterales bacterium | reverse complement strand
ATGACGGAATACACCAAGCGCGAGCAGGTCGGCTGGTGCATGTACGACTTCGCCAATTCGGCATTCTACACCAGCGTTATCACGCTGTTCCTGGGGCCGTATCTCACGGTGCTGGCCACCAATGGCGCGGACGCCGCGGGTTACGTGCATCCCCTCGGCATCCCGGTTTACGCGAAAAGCTTCTGGAGCTACGCCGTCAGTCTGTCGGTGGTCATGCAGGTGATCTTTCTTCCCATGGTAGGCGCGGAGGCCGATTACGGACGCCGCAAGAAGGAGGTTCTCGGCGCGACCGCGTACCTGGGGGCGTTCGCCACACTGGCGATGTTTTTCCTGCAAGGATCGGATTACCTGTTGGGCGGATTTTTGTTTCTGATCGCGAACGTCGCGTTTGGCGCGGCGGAAGTGATTTACAATTCGTTCCTCCCGGAAATCGCGCCGATAGCCGACCGCGACACGGTTTCCTCTAAGGGATACGCCTACGGATATATCGGCGGAGGCGTGCTGCTCGCGTTGAACCTCGCACTGTTTTTGGGAGCGGAAAAAATCGGCATCACCACGGGAATGGCCGTGCGCATCAGCCTCTCCTCGGCCGGCGCGTGGTGGGCGATCTTCACCATTCCCACGCTCTTGACGCTGCACAATCGCGGACCGGCGCATCGCCTGCCGCGCGGAAAAAGGGCTCTGGTCACCACAGTCGAGCAGCTCGCGCACTCTCTCAAATCGCTTTCGCAATATCCCCAGGCCGCCCTTTTCCTCTGCGCGTTTTTGCTGTTTAACGACGCGATTCAGACGGTGATCGCGCTCGCATCGCAATTCGGCGCCGATGAGTTGAAAATTCCTCAGACGCAGATGACGCTCACCATCCTGATGGTGCAGTTCGCCGCGTTCTTCGGATCGCTGGGATTCAACTGGGTGGCGTCGAAGATCAGCGCCAAGCGAGCGGTCGCGGTCAGCCTGCTGATCTGGATCGGCGTCGTGCTCGACATTTTCTGGGTCACGACGCCGGTGCAATTTTTCCTGATGGCGGGAGTGGTCGCGCTGGTGTTGGGCGGCAGCCAGGCGCTCAGCCGCTCGCTGTTCGCGCAGCTTGTGCCGAGGGGACGCGAGGCGGCTTATTACGGCGTCTACGAAATCACCGACAAAGGGACCAGCTGGATCTGTCCCATCATGTTCGGCCTGGCATTGCAATTCACAAAAAGCTTCCGCGTGGCGATTCTATCGCTGCTGTTTTTCTTCGTCGCCGGCCTGTTGGTGCTGTTAAAGGTAAACGTCGCGCAAGGCGAGCACGACGTCGCCTCTCAAGCCGCGTAAATTCGGCTCACATACTCCACAATCGCCTCCGGTACCATGTGCTCCCAAGGCTCGCCCGCCGCGATTCTTCTTCGTACCTCCGTCGACGAGACATCGCGCAAATCTTCCGCGAGAGCGAGCCGATGCACTCGATGACGCAGGTGCGGAGGAGCCTCGTACGTTCCTCCACGCTCCGCCACCAATAACGAAAATTCCTCCAGTATCTTCTCGATCGCACCCGCCTCCCCGTAATCCCAGTGGATGATCCTCTCCGCCGCGTCGCGCCCGCAGATGAACGAAATCTCCTCGTGCTCCCTTCGCAATTCGCGCGCGATGTCGATGAACAGCCCGCTCTCGGTCACCGCAATCCGATCCATCCCGCCGGCGAGCTTCAGCATGGCGGTCCGGCCTTCGAGCGCCGCGCCGTGAAAATGTTTGTGAGGATAAACGCGCGGCACGACGCAGACTATTTCGTCGACCACTCCGCGGGCGGCTTCGGCCAGCGCCAGATGCGCGCGCGTGACCGGGTTGAACGCCCCGGCGAGGACCCCGATGCATTTTTTCACCGGCTCTTGGAAACCGCGTGCCGGTGTGGAATCACGACGGACTGGACCAGAATCACCACCGCCACGCACAGCAAAACGGCCGCGGCAACAGCCGCCAGCAGCAGCCGCAACACGCGCGATCGGGGTCCCGCTTCAATGCGAATCCCCACCACCGGCGCCGTGCGCGGCGGCCCCATCATCCGGGGAGGCGCTCCGGCGTTTACCGCGCGCGGCATCTCGATCACGCGGCGCGCATGCGGCAGGACTTGCCCCTCGCGATACTCCAGTTCCTTCACCAGGCCGACAATCATGACCGGTTCTTCCACCAGCGCACCTTCGCCCACAAACCGGCGCGGCACGCAAAGCTCGGTTTTTGTTTTAGTGTTGATCACCCGGAAATCGGTCCAGTCGGCGCGGCGCAGGATCCACTCGTTGTGCTCCATGTTCACGATGGGTGGGTAAAATGAGAACGGACGGTGGCGGAGACTTTCAAACGACGCGGGAATGGGCGGCCCGGGCATTTGATTCTATTGTACAGTGAGAAATTCGTGAAGCCCTGCCTTCTGCCGCTCTGCCTCATGCCGCTGCTCGCGCAGGCCCCGGTGCACGTCGACTACACTTGCCCCGCGGACGACATCGACTCCTTCGGCCTCACCTGTTCGGAAGAACAGCCGTGCCCGGTTTTTTTTGAGGTGTCCGCGGTCGATTCATTCGGGTCGCGCATCGCTGTCGCCGGGGATATTCATACCGCCACCACGACTCTGTACGGCGTGATCCTGACCACTGAGGACGGCGGCGCCAGCTGGGCGGAAGCCATCACGCGCCTGCGCTCCACCGCCTTCGAACAGTTCCAGGTCATCGGCGACCACGGCTGGCTGAGCGGACATCGCCTGGAGCCTCTGCCGAAAGATCCCTTCGTCATGCTCACCACCGACGGCGGAAAAGACTGGCGCCAGAGGCCTCTGTTCGAGGAGTCGCGCTTCGGTTCCATCGCGCAGTTCCGCTTCGACACGCTCCTGGGAGGCGAGCTGATTTTCGACGACTCGGTGGGCAAAGCCATCCATCAGGAACTGTACGTCACCATGACCGGCGGCGAAAACTGGGAAATCCGGCAAACCAGCACCACATTGCTGCACCTCAAGCCGATGAACGAAGCGGTTTGGATAGTGACAGCGCCGCCCGGGTCCAAGACCTATTCGATCGAACATGTCGTCAACGGAAAAAAGGAAACTTTCGCGCGATTCCTCGTCCACATCGGAGACTGCAAATGAATGCAATCGAGCTGGAGCTGTTCCGTCACCTGATGGTGTCGATCGCCGAGGAAATGGGCGTCGTCCTGCGCAAGACCTCTTATTCGGCCAATATCAAGGAGCGCCGCGATTATTCCTGCGCCGTCTACGATGCGCAAGGCGAGACCGTCGCCATGGGCGACCATATGCCTGTCCATCTCGGCGCGATGCCTCTCTCTGTCCGCGCCGTGATGGAGGCATTCGACCTGGGCCCCGGCGACGTCGCGCTGGTCAACGATCCGTTTCGCGGAGGCACGCATCTTCCGGATATCACGGCGGTCGCACCTGTTTTCATAAAACATTCTAAAACCCCGGCGTTTTATCTCGCCAACCGCGCCCATCACGCCGACGTCGGCGGCATGAGCCCCGGTTCCATGCCTCTGGCCCGCGAAATTTATCAGGAAGGCATCCGCCTGCCGCCGATTCTCATCCAGCACGCCGGCACGATCGACAGCGATCTGCTGCGGATGATTCTCTCGAACGTCCGCACGCCGGAGGAGCGCGAAGGCGATCTGCGTGCGCAGTTCATGTCGATCAAACGCGGCGAAGTGCGCCTCCATGAGCTGGTTTCGAAGTACGGCGCTCCGCGCGTCGCGTCGAACATGCGCGCCCTTCAGGATTACAGCGAGCGTATGATGCGAGCCGCCATCGCGAAGCTGCGCCCCGGAACATACAAATTCGCGGACTGCCTCGATAGCGACGGCATCACGCCGCGCCCTGTGTGGATTCGCGTTGCCATTACCATCGACCGCGATTCGGCCACTGTCGATTTCACCGGCTCCGACCCGCAGGCCGCGGGACCGGTCAACGCGAACTATGCCGTCGCCCTCGCCGCTACGATGTATGTGTTCCGCTGTCTCGTCGAAGAAGAAATCCCCTACACCGCCGGCATTCTGCGCCCCATCCGCGTGATCGCGCCCGAAGGAACGGTCGTCGCCGCGCGCGCCCCATCGGCGATGGCTGCCGGTAACGTCGAAACGTCGCAGCGCATCACCGACACCGTGCTCGGCGCGATGGCGAAGGCCGCGCCGGATCGAATTCCCGCCGCCAGCTCCGGCACGATGAACAACCTAAGCTTCGGCGGCGAAGCGAACGGCGCTCCGTTCGCCTATTACGAAACCATCGCCGGAGGCATGGGCGCATCGCTCCGCGGCGATGGATACAGCGCCACTCACACGCACATGACCAATAGCTGGAACACACCCATCGAGGCGTTCGAGCATCAGTATCCGCTGCGCATCGAGCGCTATTGCATCCGCAAAGGCTCCGGCGGCGCGGGCAAGCATCGCGGAGGCGACGCCATCGTACGCGAGTTTCGATTCCTGGCCGACGCTGAAGTCACGATCCTCTCCGATCGCCGCGAGCGCGGCCCCTACGGTCTGAACGGCGGCAAACGCGGCAAGCCCGGCAAAAACACGTTACTCCGCGGCTCCCGCGCAATCGCGCTCCCAGCAAAAACCCGCTTCGACATCAGCGCCGGCGACGCGTTGCGAATAGAAAGCCCCGGCGGCGGCGGCTGGGGCAAGCCAACCTGAGCCCCGACCCTAAGGGAGCGGACAGACGCACCACCTTCGATTACTTCGCCAGCGACTTCTTCACCTTCTCCTGATACACCCTCGCCTTCGCGATCACCGGCCCCGGATCGATGCTTACCATCTTCTTATCCCGCACGATCACGCGCCCATTCACCATCACATCGCTGACGTCGGACGCCTTCAGTGCGTACACCAGCTGCGAATAGACGTGGTACATCGGAACCGCGTGCGGCTGATTGAGGCGAATCGTGATCACGTCGGCGCGCTTGCCCGCCTCAATTGATCCGATCATTGAATCCAGCCGCAGCGCGCGTGCGCCGCCGATGGTTGCCATCGCAAATGCCGTCTCGGCGGTCATGGCGGTTGGATCTGAATTCGTCACTTTTTGCAGCTTCGCCGCCAGATCCATTTCTTCCATCATGTCGTGATCGTTGTTCGATCCCGCGACGCCATCGGTGCCCAGCCCCACCGGAATTCCCAGCGCTAACATCTTCACCACCGGCGCCACGCCGCTCGCCAGCATCATGTTGCTCGAAGGGCAGTGGGCCAAGCCGGTGTTGCGGGCCTTCAGGATCTTCATGTCCGCCTCGTCCAGCCACACTCCGTGCGCGGCCACCGTCCAGCCGTTCAGCACGTCCAGCGATTCCAGAGCCGCCGTCGGCGTCTTGCCGCGCTTCGCCAGCGCATCTGCGTTCTCCTGCTTTGTCTCGGAAAGGTGAATCACCAGCGGCTTTTTATATCGATTTGCCATCAGCCGGCACGCTTTCAGCACCTCGTCCGGCACCGTGTAAATCGCGTGCGGCGCCACCGCCGGCACGATCAACGGGTCGTTGGCGTACGCCTTGAAAAATTTCTCCGTGCCCGCCAGCGTTTCGCTCGGCGTTTTGTAATCCGGCGCGGGGAAGCCGATCACCGTCTGCCCCAGCACGCCTCGCAGTCCGACCTCCTTCGTCGCTTCGGCAACCGTGTCCTCGAAATAGTACATGTCGGTATACGTGGTGGTGCCCGAAAGAGCCATCTCGATCGCCGCCAGCCGGGTGCCCCAGCGCACAAATTCTCTGTCGACATTGCGAGCCTCGGCCGGGAAAATAAATTTCTCCAGCCAGTCCTGCAATTTCATATCGTCGGCGATGCCCCGAAGCAAGGACATCGCGGCGTGCGTGTGCGTGTTGATCAGCCCCGGCGCCAGAATCGCGTCAGGCCTATCGACGCGCCCCTTAGCCTGATAATCCCGGTCGATCTCGGCGCGCGTCCCCACCGCGACGATCTGGTCTCCCATCACCGCGATCGCGCCGTTTTCGATCACACGCCGCTGCCCGTCCATGGTGACGACATAGCGCGCCGTCCAGATCGCATCCACCGCTGCCGCCTGCGCGGCCCACGCACAAATGAGAAAACTACAAATAAGACGCATCGAACGCCCTCGGAAACAGATCTTTCAGGCGCAGCGTTTCGCTTGCGCCGCGCGAATTTACCAGCATGACTTCGATGTCGCCGCAGAACTCCCACAGGATCTGCCGGCACGCGCCGCAAGGAGGCGTCAGTTTCTCGCTGTCGGCCGCTACCGCGATACGGCGGAATTCGCGGACGCCCTCCGAGATCGCCTTGAAAACGGCTACGCGCTCCGCGCAAATCGTCAGCCCGTAGGTCGCGTTTTCGACGTTGCAGCCCGTGTGGATGCGGCCGGAAACGTCTTCGAGCGCCGCGCCGACTTCGAAATGCGAATAAGGCGCATGCGCGTGTTGACGCGCGGCCAGCGCTGCGGCAAGCAGGTGGGTCATGCTCTACCAAGTTACAACAGCGACGCCGTCAGGTTTTCAAATTCCGTCGGCGTCACCAGGTGGAAGCGGATTTCGAGCGCCGTGAACGATCGCAGCGACGCGTTCATTTCGGGCGTCGGAAGCTTCGCGCTGGCCACGAACAATCCCCCATCGGCCACGCGGAACGGCAGCACGCCCCATTCCCGGACCACGTGTTCGGGCAGCGCGCGCGCCACGTGCGCGGGGACTGTGTCAGCATCGACTCGTCCGATCGGCAGCCCTTGTTGAAAGCTGAGTGCCTGGCACACCGCATCCTCACTGAGCAGCCCCTGGCGCACCAGATGCTCGCCCAGCAGGACCCCCGCGGGCTTTGTCTCCAGCGCGTCTTTCAACGCGCTCGCAGCAAGCGCTCCGGAGCCCACCAGAATTTCGCCTAACTTTCGCTTGTGTGCCAGCAGCGCCGCCCGATTCGGATACGCGTGGTCGGTCTTGAGCCATTTGAGAGGACGTTTTCGCGCCCGTGCCGCAGCGTAGCGCCCCAGCGCATTAAACGTTGCCGTCGCGTTCAACGCATTTGCGTACACCGCGCGCACGGGGACGCCCAGCGAAAACAGTACTCCGTACACGCGCGCCACGCACGCCATTCTGACCGCGATACGCACACACTGGATGGAAAACGTCGCCCAGCATAGCTCCACCGAAAGAGGCGTGACGCGATGCCAGATTGCTGTTGCGAGGCCGTAGACGAAGATCAAATTCGCCACCAGACTTAGCGGATTCGCCAGCAGCCCCTTGCGATCCCGCCACAGCCAGTAAACTTCGCCGGGCTTTCCCCGCCAGCCGTGGCGTTCCCAGGTTTGCAGTGCGATGCCCATCACCCATCGCGTCCTCTGCCGCATCGCCGACGTCCATTTTTGTGGAAAAAATTCGCGCGTCGCGACGAACTCTCGCGACCCGTACGGATGCACCAGCGGGACAAATGTCTGGGAACAGCCAAGGCGAAATAACCGTAGGCCATTTTCATAATCCTCGGTCAGCGCCTCGGGCTCAAAGATTTTGTTTGCCGCGGACCGCGCCAGCTTGTCCAGCGCATCGCGCCGGTAGCCTGTCCCCACGCCGGAGCTGGGCACAAACCCACCCAGCAACGGGCGCACCGCCATGTCGCGGGTATGATACTCCGCGAATTCGTCGCAATAAACGCCGTGGGTCAGCGCGAAAAATGGCGTGCACAGCGCCAGCACCGGCGTTTGAATAAAGTCGAAGCGCGCCGCGTAATAGTTGATCCACCGCAATTCCTCGGGATGGATCAGGTCCTCGGCATCGTGCGTGACGATGATGTCGAAACGCTCGCCCGAT
>CAVVNE010000128.1:0-9097 GCA_963749245.1 Bryobacterales bacterium | reverse complement strand
ACGCGCAGCCCGTCGCTGAGCGGCCCGAGCTCGACCACCCGCGGCTCGACCGTGTCGTCCTCGCGCACCACCATCACCAGCTTGCGCGATTGATCCTGAACGATGGCGGCATCGGGGATGAGTAGCGCCTGGCGCGGCGCCGACGCGGCCGCGCGCACGCGCGCGAACTGGCCGGCGACGATTTGCGAGTTCGGATTGGGGAAGACGGCGCGCACCCGCAGCGTCCCGGCATTGGGGTCGACCTGGTTCTCGACGAAATTAAGCTGGCCTTTGAGCGTCCAGCTGGTCTCATCGAAGAGGCGCGCCTCGAGCGGCAGTGCGTGCGGCCCGGCCAGCGCCAGCTTTCCCTGGGCGGAGGCGCGCTGATAGCCGAGCAGGTCGGTCTCGCTGATGTCGAAGAAGCAATAGATCGGGTCCGTGGCGACGATCGTGGTGAGCAGCGTCGAGCTGGCGCTGTCGCCGCCGAAGACAAGATTGCCGATGCTCACGATATGGCGGCTGATATGCCCGGCCATCGGCGCGGTGACACGGCTGAATTCGATGTCGAGCTGGGCCGAGCGCACGGCGGCGCGCGCCGCGTCGAGCGCCCCGGTCGCCGCGCGCACTTCCTCGAAACGCTCATCATAGGTGCTGACGGCAAGGACGTCGCGGTGCTCACGCAGCTCCACCGCGCGCGCGAGCTGCTGGTTGGCGAGCTGGAGCCGGGCGGTCTGCTGATCGACCTGCGCCTGCGCATTGGCCAGCGCGATCTCGAAGGGTCGGGGGTCGATGACGAAGAGGAGGTCGCCCTGTTTGACGAACTGGCCGTCCTCGAAATGGATCCTCGGTGAGATAGCCGCTGACGCCGCGCCCGGATCTCGACCGTCTTGGTGGCGACGAACTGCCCGGTATACTCGTTCCATTCGGTGATCTCGCGCTGGACCGGCGTGGCCACGGCGACCGCCGGCGCGGGCGGCGCTGGGGTCGCGAAGGGAGGCTACGCACGGTTGAACTATTACAAGGTCAAGCCGGGTATGGGGCCGGCGTGGCTGAACCTGGAGACGACGGGCTGGAAAAAACTGGCGGAGAGTGCGGCGAAGGATATGGGCACGTCGTGGACGGTATTAACGCTGGTGATGCCGGGCGGGGCCAACCTGGCGTACGATGCCCTGACCGTAGACGGATTCCCCAGTTGGGAGGCTCTGGGAAAGGGCATTCCGTCGCGGACGATCTGGAGTAAGGTTCATCCCGAGATGGACTTTACACAGTACACGGATAGAGTTTCCGACGCCGCGGAGCGGCCAAGGATCGACATCATGCGGGTTGTGGATGTGATCACGAAGTAGGCGGGGTTCCTCTTCCAAGTCCGAGGCCGTCCAGGCGGCGCTTCTGCATCGGGTCGGGCGAGGGGGAGGCGAGGGGGACGCTTCAGTGGACTGTCCCCTTCGTCTTCCTTCGTCTTCTCCAGGTTAGCGCGGTGGTTCATTTGTCTGCACTCAACTCCTCAAGGCCGCTGATTTCTTCAATCCATAGCAGACCGATAGTGTTCTCATCCCTGATCTCGAACAGGATGTAGAAATGCGGATCGCTTGGATCAGGTGATGTCGTTTTCGCTCGTCGGATGCTGGCCGTCACCCGCTCGTATTGTTCCGCGTTCGTCGCCAGACCCCAGAAGACACCGAGAAGCTGGGTCTCAATAACCTCATCGGAGTGTGTCTGCGCAATTGATTCAAACTGCCCAGAATATTCCGGTGCCTCTACGAACGTTCGGTGTCGCGGAGCGTCGGACATGCGCTGGCCCGATTACGTTTTCCAGCCATGCCGTACTGCCAATTCCTTGACCCGTTCTACTTCATCGAAGGTCACCCGCTCATCGGAGATGAACACTGCGTCATACGGGATCGGTTCTCCGATGATGGCAAGTTTCCACGCCATGCCATGAGAATAACGACTAACCTCTTTCGCTGTCTTGTTCCAAAAGAAGCGAATCCAGGTCTCGACGATGGAAATTTCCGCACCGCTGAACATAGCAGGTTGCGGGTCCTCCAACGGAAGTACGCGCAGTCGGTCGCGGTCAAATACCCGCCGCTTCACAATTCGTATGAGACGGTCACGTAGCATCTCATCCTGCAAGCGAATGAAGTACGCCGGGGCTGGACCAAATGGGAACTTTTTGTAGAGAATCCCTGTGATCGGTTCGCGAAGCCGCCCGTATGCCTCAAAGTCCGAGTAGAACAGAATCTTATACAGCTTCGTTCGCGAGAACGTCGGATCATCAAGACACTGATGAGAGATGTAGAGCACCAGCGCCTTCAGGCGCGTTTCCCTGTTCGCGATCGGGAATTCAAAATGAAGTTTTGAATGGTCCCAGCTGAATGATCGATGTGTGTTTTCCGGCATATCTCTAGTCCGCCGGAAGAAGCTGAGCAACTCGCGCTTGCACGGAACCCAGACCACTACGACCGCTGGCCAAAGACGGTCGATCTGCAATTTGAGTATACAACATAATCATTAAGCAATGTTCTTTAGCTTGGACCGGCCAGGCTACGGCGCACCGCCCCCGCCGGTCTCTGTCGTCGCCGCGCCCTCGGTCTCTTTTTTGATCCGCTTCAACTCTTTCTCCCGGTCGAGCACCGATGTCCCCTTGTTGATCCAGTCGGGAGCCTTTTCGCCTTTCAGGTAGTAGCCGAACCAGTCGAGAATGCGATTGTGGTAGTCGATCTGATTCGCCTTGATCGCCAGCGAATGATTCTCGCCCGGGTACATCAGCATCACCACCTGTTTTCCGGCCCGGCGTGCGATGTTGTAGAACTCCAGCGTCTGATGCCAGTCCGAGGCGCCGTCGTGGTCGGCGGTCGACATCAGCAGAGGGCCCTGCATTTTATTGATGCTGAACACGGCTGAGTTACGGATATAAGCCTGCGGATCTTCCCATAGAGGGACCTGCATGCGCTCCTGGCCGACTTCCATGTGGCCGGTTTCCGGGGTGCCCGAGTTCCAATACACTTCGCCGAAGTTGGAGATCAGGTCGGTGAGCGAACCTCCTACGGCCCCGGCGGCGAACATGTCGGTCTGCGTCATGATGAACGTCGAGCCGAAGCCACCCCAGGAGTGTCCGGTGATGCCCATGTGCTTCGCGTCGATCATATTTGTAGCCACTGCCGCTTTTGTAGCGGCGACCGTGCATTCCAGGATCGACATGCCCGGGTCGCGAGGACGGAAAACGATATCGGGCATCAGCACGAAGTAACCCTTCGAGGTCCAGATGGCCTCGCTGTAAGGCGAGCGTTCGGAGACTGGGAAGTAGCGATGCAGATAGTTGCTCTCCCGTTCGTAGATGTGGACCAGCATCGGGTACTGCTTGCCCTGTTCGTAATTCGCCGGGTAGAAGAGGGCTCCTTGCAGGCGCTCGCCTTTCGGGGATTTATATTCGATGAGCTGCGCCTTGCCCCACGCGTAATTCGATTGGAAGGGATTGGTATCGCTGATCTGGCGCGGATTTTTTAGATCGGCCGGCGCGACGAAGTAGTTGGGGCTCGCGTCGAACGCTTCGGCGACGTAGGCGTAGGTATCGGCATGCTTGGCCTTGATCAACCGGCTGACGCCTTTATCGAGCCAGACGGCCTTTTCGACGTTGTTCCCCGATAGAATCGCGTAGCCGGTTTTCTTGGTCCAGATGCCGTAGAGGCTCAGGTAGACGGGCTTCGAAAGATCGATCGCTTCGTCGTTGCCACCGCCGCCGCGGCCGCCTCCGCCGCGACCACCGCCTCCGCCCTCACTTTGCACCGCTACGTAGCGGTAGCGAATCTGCTCGGCGCTGCCGTTGGTGAGCTTGCGGGATTTCGTGCCGTCGGAATAAAGCTCGTAGAGATCGGTGTCGTCGTAGACGATGACGCTTTTATCGCCGCTGGTCCACCCGGCGATTCCCCACGAAGGCTTGTGAGGAGGCGTATGGTCGTCCTCTTTATCGGTGAACGTCACGCCGGGCGTCAGTTTCGCGAGGCTGCGCGTGGCGCTGGTTTCCAGGTCGTAAATCGTATATTCGTTGTCCTTGAACGTCAGGACGTAGTGGCCCGTGGGGCTGTGCCACACCGGCGGGATGACGCGCTTGGCGATGACCGCGCGCGCGCCGCTGGTCAGATCCACCTTATAGACGTCGTCGTAGCGGCGGCCGAACATGCCGTCGGTTTCATACGGCGTGTCGTCGGTGGCAATGGCGATGTTGCCGTGGCGCGGAAGGATCATCGTCTCCTTCACGTTGGTTCCCAGCGGCACGATCTTTCCGGTGTCGAGATGCCAGGCGGCGACCACGTGGCGGTCGCGATCGCGCGCCAAACGGAGTTTCTGCTCGGCGACGACGTTGACGTCCTTCGAGTGCCAGACCTCGACGTTGGCCGGGTCGCCGGGGTGGGTTTCGGGGCGCTTGTCCCACTCGGCGATGCCGAAGTAGATGATTTTTCCATCCTCAGACCATTGAGGAACACGCGAGGAAACAATGCGCTGCGGCGCCGGGACATCGGCCGATCTTCTTGTCGGCCAGATTTTTCCAGGCCAGGACGATGTAGGAATCGCCGTCGTAAGCGCGGTCGCGTTTGGAGCGGAGCGCGGCGAGGTCCGAAGAATCCTTGCGCCAGGTCAATTCCGAGAAGCTTGCGTTGCCCGAATCGAGTACGGTGATGGTGTGCGTGGCCGCGTCATAAAGCTGGATGCCGTTGCCGACGCGGTTTTCGGCGCCGATGGTCATGGCGAGATTCGTGCCTTTGTCCTGCCATTTGAAATCGGTCACGTCGCCGAAGGTGGTGTCGACGCTAGTGGCGAGGTCACGGACCAGCATCGTGGTGCCGACGGCATCGGCCGCGCCGCCTCCTCGTCCACCGCCGCCGCGTCCGCCTCGACCGCCCGCCGCGGGAGCCGCCGCCGTGGGCGCAGCGTTTCCGGCTCGTTGCGGAGCATAGCGGCGCATCGCCAAGAATGACCCCCGGTCGGAAAAGGCGAACGCCGTGATGTCGTCGACCGTCGTGGTAACGCCGTTCGACAAATCCATGAGTCCGAGCTTATTATGCGGCCTCCGCGCTCCCGCTTTTTCGGCATCCGCTTCGGACACGCCGATCGAATAGGCGATCCAGCGCGAGTCGGAGGAGAAGGCCGGTTCGGTAGCGAGCTTCGCGATTTGCGTTTTACCCCCGTCGGTGGAGGAGACGCGGAGCTCGTAGGTGCCGTCAGTGCGGCGGATGGGGTAGGCGAGCCATTTTCCATCCGGCGAGAAGACGCCGTTGCCGAGCGTTTCCCATTTACCGTAATCGGCGAGGGCGATGGCGGGTTTTGGCTGGGCGGCTAGAGGGAGGGAGAGAGCGAGGGAGAACAGCAGGAATCGCATTTAGAGATTGTAGTCCGGTTTGGGACATTCCGCTTGCGGTAATCATTTGTGGTTACTATTGGGTGTAACAGCCAATGAGCTGAAACGGTGGCTGGCGAGCTGAGGATGCACCTTCGTAGAGGGAAAGAAACATACCAGGGTCACGCGCGGCGGGCGGTTCAGTTTCATGCCGCGACACCCGAAGAAAGAGATCAAGGATCCTCAAGCCGCTCGATCTCAGAATGTGAGGCGCTATGTTCGGATATTATGCTTTGTTTGAGCCTGACCGGAGGCACGGCGGTTTCGCCGTGACGTTCCCCGATTTGAATCATGGGGCGACGCAGGGGGAGACGATCGAAGAAGCGGCCGAAATGGCGGAGGATCTGCTGCGCAGCATCGTCGCCGAGCTGATCAAGGGAGGGGACGAACTGCCGCGTTCCAGCAAGCGTCGCGGCAAGCGTTATCGACTGGTTACGTTGCCGGCGTTAGAATCGGCCAAAGCGGAGTTTTATTCCGCGTTTCGGGCCTCCGGGGTCAGGAAGGCTGAACTGGCGCGCCGCATTGGAATACCCAAAACGAACGTCGAGCGGATTTTCGACCTCGAGCACGCGTCGCGTTTCGATCAGATCGAAGCCGCTTTCCGGGCGATAGGAAAGAAGATCGAGGTGAGGATCAGCGACGCGGCCTAGACACGCTCTAGCGGTGATTCGCTACCCCGCCACAACGAGGCTGTTGGTTACGCTGGCGACCAGCGGTACGGCGTGCGTCAGAATACCGGCGAGGTTCTTCTCGCCTTCTGTCCGCGCGCTGCCGACCAGCGTGACGTTCTGATGGTCGACCACGATATGGATCGCGGTTCCGGGCTGGAGCGCCAAGGCTATCCTGCGATAGACGCCGGCACGGATCTGGTTGTCCACCAGGTCGCCGGGCAGAACCTGGAGCTGGTTGTCTACATTCGAGACGCCCGCGATGTGCTGCACGGCCTTTTCGGCGGAGGTCTTGAGGTCCGGGTTGACCTGGCCGAACAATGTCACCGTATCGCCATTGACCGTGTAGTTCAGGTTGTCGAACACGCCGTGGTTAGGAAGCGCCTGCAGTTGTCGAGTGACTTCCCCAGCGAGTTCTTTGTTAAGCTGCTGCGTCGGTTGCGCGGCGGCGAAAACGGCGAAAAACATCGTGAAAAACAATGTGGTTTTCATAACCACCTCCTGCCCTAAGGACGCCCGATTCTCGGCCGCAAGTAACGTGGATATTTGTTAATAATTGTTGCCTATGTATGCGCAGGCAGGATGTCGCGTAAAGGATAATCGACGACGATCACCTTGCCGCTGGTGATTGCTTTCACTGAATGGTGTGCATTCGACGGAACGATTCCGACCAGCCCCGGAACCACGCGCCGGGCGACGCCGTCGATCGTCAACTCCAGTTCGCCTTCGATGACCTCATAGACCTCTTCCTGAGGATGGAAGTGCTCGTGGATCGACGCTCCGGCGTCGAATTCGTAATGCGCGAAGGTCATGCTGGGCGAATCGAAATAGCGGCCCCGCCAACCGGGGAGGCGTTCGACTGGCGGGATCTGGCTGGTATCGACGAAGGGCATTATTTCTCGACCGTCAGATTGTTCGTGACGCCGAAAACTCCGGGGACCCCGTTGGCGGCGATGCCGGCGATGGTTTTGTCGCCTTCACTCGAAACGGGGCCTATCAGTGTGACGTTGCCGTTCTTGACGATAATGTGGATCGGCGGCACGGCTCCCATCTGGTAGCGCTGGAGCGGAGCCTTGGAAAAGATCGCCCGGTAGACAGCCCGCCGCAGCCGGTCGTCATTCGGAGAAAGCGGCAGAACTTCGATCTCGTTGTCGACGTGCTCCACTCCTTCAATCTTTTTGACGACATTTTCGGCGTCGGATTTGAGGGTCGGCCTGGTGACCTGGCCGAATAAAGTGACTTTTGCCCCGTCCACGCGGTAGGCGAGGTTGTCGAAAACGCCGTAATACGGGAGCATGATCAGCTCGTGACGGACTTCCCTGGTTATTTTCTCCTGATTGGGCTGAGCGGCCGCGAAAGCGGCAAGTGTGAGGAACGCTAGGGTTCTCATGTGGACCTCCTTCTCCTCATAGTAGATACCAAAAACAAATTTTTGTTTACCCCCTTTGTAGAGTGTGATACGCTGGTAGTGCCCGAGGGAGCAGCGCACTCGAGCCTAACCCCCACCAATGGAGTCGAAGACAACCACTGAATGAGTTTTACGGTCTTTTTGGGCAACTTGCCCGTTTGGGTCACCGCGGACGATATCAAGGGCTGGCTGACAGCCGAAAACCTGGTTGCTGACGCGATCAAGGTTATCCGCAATCCGGAAACACAGGAGTCCAAGGGATTCGCGTTCATCGAAGCGCCGAATAACGAGGAAATGAACTCCATTATCCGCCGTTTCGATCGGGCGCCACTCGAGGACCGACTGCTCCGCGCGAATCCCGCACAACCGCCAAAGCCGAAAGGCGCCGCGCGGCCGGGAGAGAGGCCTGAACGGGCACCCGAGCGAAGTTCCGAACATCGGGCCGAACGCGCCTATCACGCGCCGCCGCCAAGCCACGGCGCGGTTCAGCCTGCCGCCACGACTGTGGTTTCCAGCCCGAGTTCAGCCGTCGCGACCGCCGCTCCCGTGGCCGACCAGCGTCCGCCGAGGCGGGGCAAGCGTAGCGCTGCCGGAGCCAAACGGGCCGCCGGCGGACCGCAGAGCGCGTTTGCGGAAGAGCTGGCTAAAGCGTTATAGGTTCAGTAGATTGTGGGGCAGCGCCATGCGCTGCCATGTGGATTTCCTGCAAGCTCCAGACGCGGATGGGGTCGCGTCGGCGGGAGGCGATGGCTTCTACGGCCGCTTTGGCGCCGCTCATCGTGGTGATGCAGGGGACTCGATAGGTCACAGCGTTCCGGCGGATCGACTTTTCGTCAGCGAAGGCATGAGCGCCGCTGGTGGCGGTGTAGATAATCAGGTCGAGCGAGCCGGCTTTCAGCAAATCGACGGCGTTCGGGCGGCCTTCATTTACCTTAAACACGGTCTTGGACTGGACTCCGGCGGCGCGGATCAAGGCGGCGGTGCCTCGGGTGGCGGTGATCTCGAATCCCAGTGCGTCCAGGCGCTTGGCCAACGCGACGGCGACCAGTTTGTCGCGGTCGTTCACGCTGATGAAAACCCGGCCTTTATCGGGCAGAGGCTGGCCGGCTGCCAACTGCGCTTTGGCGAACGCTTCACCGAAATTCTCGCCGACGCCCATCACTTCACCCGTGGAGCGCATCTCGGGCCCCAGCGTGGGGTCGACACCGGGGAATTTATTGAACGGAAATACCGGCGATTTTACGAAAAATTGCGGGACTTTCAGCACGCCCGTCTGATCGGTGAACTCTTCGATTTTTTTCCCTAACATGAGCCCGACGGCGATCTTCGGCAGCGCGACGCCCGTCGCTTTGCTCACGTAGGGAGCGGTTCGCGAGGCTCGTGGATTCACTTCCAGCACGTAAACGGTACCGTCCTTCACCGCGTACTGGACGTTCATCAGGCCAATGACGTTTAGCGCCCTGGCCAGGCTCTCGGTATAAGAACGGATGGTCGCGATCACCTGCGGAGCGAGCGACGTCGCGGGCAGAACACAGCTCGAATCGCCCGAATGAATGCCGGCTTCTTCAATATGCTCCATGATGCCGGCGATCAGGACGCTCCCGTGCATGTCGGCCAGCGCGTCGACGTCGACTTCGGTCGCGTCTT
>CAVVNE010000127.1:0-20026 GCA_963749245.1 Bryobacterales bacterium | reverse complement strand
CCAGGAACCGGTCAATCAGCACGGGCCGGTCCTGCGAGAAGCCGATCGCTTCCTGCATGTAGCGGCGGACGGTATCTTCGTCGTAGGCGATAACCATGGCGCGGCCGCCCAGCACGTAGCTGGGGCGGACCAGCACCGGGAATCCAATGGACCGGGCGACGGCGCACGCTTCCTCCGCATTCGTTGCCGAGCCGTTTTCGGGGGATGGAATTTTCAGGTCGTCAAGCAGTTTGCCGAAGCGTTTGCGATCCTCGGCGAGGTCGATATTTTCGGGATCGGTACCGATGATCGGCACACCGGCAGCCTTCAGGGGCAAGGCCAGCGTCAAAGGCGTCTGGCCCCCGAACTGGACGATCACGCCGTCCGGTTTTTCCGTATCCACAATATTCAGAACCTCTTCGAGCGTCAAGGGCTCGAAGTACAAACGGTCGCTGGTATCGTAATCGGTGGAGACCGTTTCCGGATTGCAGTTCACCATGATCGACTCGATACCGAATTCCTGCAAGGCGAACGATGCATGGCAGCAGCAGTAATCGAACTCGATTCCCTGGCCGATGCGATTCGGCCCGCTGCCCAGAATCATGACTTTTTTGTTCTTAGTCGGGTTCGACTCGCACTCCGATTCGTAGCTCGAATACATGTAGGGCGTGAAGCTTTCAAACTCCGCCGCGCAGGTATCGACGCGATTGAAGACGGCGGTGACGCCCAGTTCCTTGCGCTTCGCCCGCACTTCCAAAGGCTTCACGTTCCAGGCGCGCGCCAGAGTCGAATCGGAGATGCCGTCGCGCTTGGCGGTGAGCATTTGTTCGTGGGTGACCGCCGCCAGCGACAGAGACGCCATCTGTTTTTCCAGGTCGACCTGTTCGCGGACGTTGCGCAGGAACCATGGGTCGATCGCCGTGAACGAGTGGACCTGCTCTTCGGTGTAGCCTTTTTCGAACGCGTAGCGGATGTAGCCGAGGCGGTCGGGATTGGGCGTGATGAGCCGCGGCTCGATCAGCTCCTCGACAAATTTCGTAGCGCCGTCGGCTTTCCCGGTTTCGAGGCTGCGCATACCTTTGCCCAGCGCCTGTTTGAACGTGCGGCCGATGGCCATCACTTCGCCGACGCTTTTCATCTGCGTGCCCAGCACGGGCTCCGCGCCAGGGAATTTTTCGAACTGCCAGCGGGGGATTTTCACCACCACGTAATCGATGGTCGGCTCAAAGCAGGCTGGCGTCTTGCGGGTGATGTCGTTCTTGATTTCGTGAAGATGATAGCCGACGGCCAGCTTCGCGGCGATCTTGGCGATCGGGAATCCGGTAGCCTTCGACGCCAGCGCGGAGCTGCGCGACACGCGAGGGTTCATCTCGACAATCACCATGCGGCCGGTGACCGGATCGATCGCGAACTGGACGTTCGATCCGCCCGTGTCGACGCCGATTTCGCGCAGACAGGCCAGCGCCGCGTCGCGCATCATCTGATATTCGCGGTCGGTAAGCGTCTGCGCCGGCGCGATGGTGATGGAGTCGCCAGTATGCACGCCCATGGGGTCGAAATTTTCAATGGAGCAGACGATGATCGCGTTGCCCGCCACGTCGCGCATCACTTCGAGCTCGTATTCTTTCCAGCCGAGCACGCTTTGCTCGATCAGCGTTTCATGGACGGGCGAAAGATCGAGGCCGCGCTCCAGAATTTCCTCGCACTCCTCGCGATTGTAGGCGATGCCGCCGCCGGTGCCGCCCATGGTGAAGCTGGGGCGCAGGATGACCGGATAACCGACTTTATTGGCGAATTCCAGGCCTTTATCGACGCTTGAGACCAGTTGCGAAACAGGCGTTTCGAGGCCGATTTTCCGCATCGCGTCTTTGAAAAGCAGCCGGTCTTCGGCTTTCTTGATGGAATCGACTTTTGCGCCGATCAATTCCACCCCGTATTTTTCGAGCACTCCCGGCTTCGGCCAGCGCGACGGACAGGTTCAGGCCGGTCTGGCCGCCGACGGTCGACAGAAGCGCGTCCGGACGCTCACGGCGGATCACTTCGGCGGCGAATTCGAGGCTCAGAGGTTCGACATAAGTGCGGTTCGCCAGTTCCGGATCGGTCATGATCGTCGCGGGGTTCGAATTGATAAGAACCACTTCGTAACCGTCGCCACGTAGAGCCTTGCACGCCTGCGCGCCGGAGTAATCGAACTCGCACGCCTGCCCGATAATAATCGGACCGGAGCCGACGATCAGAATCCGATGGATATCGTTGCGTCTCGGCATCTATTGTTCCATCAGCTTCACGAAATCCTCGAACAGGTAAAGCGAATCGTGCGGGCCCGGCGCGGCTTCTGGATGATACTGCACGCAGAACACAGGATGATTACGGTGGCGGAAGCCTTCGAGCGTATCGTCGTTCAAATTGGTGTGGGTGATTTCGATTTCGTTGAGGTTGAGCGAGTCGGGATCCACCGCGAAGCCGTGGTTGTGCGACGTGATCTCCACCTTGCCGGTGACTTTGTTGATCACCGGATGATTGCCGCCTCGATGTCCGAACTTCAGCTTGTACGTTTTGCCGCCGAGCGCCAGGCCGAGGATCTGATGGCCCAGGCAGATGCCGAAAATCGGCACATGGCCGACCAGTTTCGCCACCTGCGCCGCAGGGTATTCGAGAGGCTCAGGATCGCCGGGTCCGTTGGAGAGAAAGACGCCATCGGGCTTCAGAGCGAGCACGTCTTCGGCCGACGTTCCGGCCGGTACCACGGTCAGCCGGCAGCCGACCTGAACGAGGCGGCGCAGAATGTTGCGCTTCATGCCGAAATCGTAAGCGACCACATGGAAGCGGGGTAGGCGCGGCAGTGCCCGCGAGGTCGGAAGGCGAGCAGAGGTCGACCGGTTTCGACCATTCGTAAACTTTCGGCGTCGTGACGCGCGTCGCGAGGTCGAGGCCGGTCATCGATGGAGAGTTCTTCGCACGTTCGACAAGTTCGTCTTTGGTACCGCCCTTGGCCGAGAGCACGCCGCGCATCACGCCTCGCGAGCGGAGATGGCGGACCAGTGCTCGCGTATCGATGCCGGCGATCACCGGGACGCTGTTACCGGTCAGAAATTCCTGGGCGGTCTCGTCGGCGCGCCAGTTGCTCGAAAGCGGCGAGAATTCGCGGACGACCAATCCTTCGATGAACGGCTTCACCGATTCGTTATCGAAATCGTTGGCGCCATAGTTGCCAATCTGGGGATTGGTGAGGACGACAATCTGGCCGGCATACGAAGGATCGGTGAAAATCTCCTGGTAGCCGGTGAGGCAGGTGTTGAAAACAACTTCCCCCGCGTGTTCGACGGGCGCACCAAAACTACTGCCCTCGAAGACCGTGCCGTCTTCCAAGGCGAGGACTGCTGTGCTCAAGTGTGCTGATTCCTCCAGGCGTTGGGGGTAACTTCTATTTCACCACAAAAAAGAGATTGACAACGGATCGGGCCTGCTGTACTTTACCATTAGGTTACGTAACCACACGGTTATGTTAGATCCACTCAGCGCCACGTTCGCCGCTCTCGCCGACCCCACGCGGCGCGCCATTCTCTCGAGGCTCGCCTCAGGCGAGGCCACGGTCACCGAACTCGCCCAGCCATTCGAGATGAGCATGCCCGCCGTTTCCAAGCACCTGAAGGTGTTGGAACGCGCCGGACTGATCGCGCGCGGTCGCGAGGCTCAATGGAGACCCCGCCGGCTGGAAGTGGGACCGCTGAAGGAAGCTGCACGCTGGGTGGGCGGGTATCGCCGGTTCTGGGAAGCGAATTTCGAACGTTTGGACGACTACCTGGTCGAGATGAAAAAGAAGGAGAAGAAACATGCCCGCAACAAATAGCGCCGCGCTGACAATCACGATGCCGACGGAACGAGAACTGGTCATTACCCGTACCTTCGACGCGCCGCGGACGCTGGTCTTCGAGGCGTACACCAGCCCGGAGCATCTCCCGCACTGGCTGCTGGGGCCGCCGGGCTGGACCATGCCGGTGTGCGAGATCGATCTTCGCCCGGGAGGGGCGTGGCATTGGGTGTGGAGCCACGCCGACGGCCACCAGATGGAGATGCGCGGCGTCTACAAAGAAGTCGTGCCGCCGGAGCGTGTGGTGTCCACCGAATCGTGGGGAGGCGACTGGCCGGAGACGGTCAACACAGTGACTTTCTCAGAAGAGAATGGCAAGACCGCCCTCACCATCTCGATTCTGTACCCGTCGAAGGAAGCTCGCGACGCGGCGATGAAGACAGGGATGACGAAGGGGATGAACATGAGCTACGACCGGCTGGCCGCGCACCTGGAGAAGATAGCCCTTCGTTAAGACTCGCGAGTCTTGGCAACAATCCATCTTATTGCGCCGGGTGCGTTATTCGGATCACTTGGCCAGGGACAACCACCCCAGCCGCTTGAAGTAACTGATCAAAAATCGGACGATAGGACTTAATCTTGTTATCGGGGACGCTGACCACGATGATCCCAAAAGTGAGCTTTCCGAGGTTCTGCTGATGCTCCAGGTTTTTGTCGAGCGTGACGAATACATCAAATCGGTCTTGCGCAAGAGCAAGCAGTTTTCCGTTCGTGATTCCGCACCACCCCATCTCCAACACGGTCTTGACGGGATGATCGGGAAATGCCGATCGCACGCGCGGGTTCACGCACTCGTCTAAGAGGACACGCATTCGACGAGCTGCTCACTGGCGAGTTCAAGGAACATCTCTGCCTGCTCCCGGCTCACCGACGGTGCACCTTCGAGGAAATCGTCGATTGTATCCCCATGCTTCAGATGATCGAGCAGCATCTGCACTGGAACTCGGGTGCCAGCAAAACACGGCGCACCGCTCATGCGGTCGGGATCGATCCAGACAACTTGATCGAGTTTTGCACGCCGTTCTGCCGTCACAACTCAATACTACGGCATTTTCCCGATTCTGACATCCTGACCCGTACGCACCAGCACCACCGGGTCGAACCCGTACCGGCCCATTCCTTCGCCGTAAATCGAAATGCCGTTGGTTGCGAGGATTCGAATCGTCAGGTCCGTCGCGCCTTTTGGCGCCGGGGCTGAGACGCGGGTCAGATAGCCGTAGCTGGCGTGGTGGAAACCCGCGACGCTGGACAGGAGCCCTCGAATATCGGCCGGATCGTCTGCGAGAGCGACTTCCCCGGCGTCCACTCCGGAGATCAGAATGTGCGCTTTGCCCGGATACTTATGAACATCGGTCTGCGGATAATCCACCGGCTTCTGCCGCCACGGCCAGTCGAGCTTCGCGGTGCCCGCGTGCGTCCCCATCTCGGCCAGCAGCTCGATCTTTTCAGGACCCGCAGCGATCACCCAGTCCGGCAGCATCACGCGGTAGGAAACATAAGCATGATTCGCGGCCCAGAACTTTCCCGGATGGATGCCGCTGTCCGGACCCTGCTCGCGCACCTCGATCGGCGAAAATCGCAGCGCGACGAGCTTCGCGTTGATCACTTCAATACGCGGCGACATGGCGGAGCGCGTCGCGACATTCACGAAGTTCGCGGCGACGCGCTTGCCGGTGGAATCCAGCAGCTCCATCGCGAGCGCGCCTGTGAACGGACGGCTTCCGGGCACGCGGACATCTAAGTGAATATCGTTCGTCACGCGCGCGCGCTCCCATTTGACGGGCTGGGTTTGCGGAGGAGTCGTGACCAAGATGCCGAAATCGTCGGTGCCAGTCAGCCACCAGCGTAGTGTCGGCTGGTCCGTGCGAGCGGAGAAATGGCTGACGAAAACAGGCAGCGTGAACGCGGTTGCTTTCATTACCGGAGGGCCGTCGTAGCCGACGAAGTCTTCGCCTTGCAGGTCGCGCGTGGTCATGCCGGGCACGAACGCGTCGTAGCCGAAGTCTTTCGCGGAGCGGTCGTAATTATAAAATCCGTTGTGCTCCCATTCGATGTCCGTCAGCTCGGTGTAGATGTAGCCCTGGATCTTTTCGTGCAGCCGCAGTTCGTTGGTCAGAAAATGGAAGCCCCAGGAAACGTCGCGATCGCCGCCGCCCGCGCCCACCGCGCCGTATTCCGAGTTGATGAGCGGCGCCGTGCCCTGCGTGCGTCCCTTGACGAAATTGAACGTCGAGCCGGGGAACGTCTTCGCCACCGCGTCGTCGATCTGGGCCTTGGCGCGCTCGTAACTGTCTATATAAAAATGCCAGGAGTTGATGTCGGTCGCCACGTGGTCGCGCTTATCGGCGGAATTGTCCTCGACCGGGCGCGAAGGGTCGAGCTGCTTCATCTCCTTCCACACTGATTCCACCCAATTCTGCGTGTCGGGATTCTGAGGATAGGGAGGCTGCGAGGTATGGGAGTACGATAATCCCCAGGTTTCGTTGAAGGCGACCCAGGCGAAGATCGAGGGATGATTGTGGTCGCGGGCGATGGTCGCGCGCATGGTTTCTTCCCATGCCCAGCGCTTCGCCGGGTTCTGATACGACGCGCTGGGCATGTCCTGCATGATCAGCATGCCGAGCTTGTCGGCCCAATAGAGGCGTCGCGGCTCGTCGGCTTTAATATGGATGCGCAGGAACTGGATGCCGGCGGCTTTGGCCAGTTCCATGTCGTGCTTCAGGAATTCGTCGGAGGGCGCGGTGTAGATTCCCTTCGGATTGAAGGATTGGTCGAGCGCGCCGCGCCAAAAAACCGGCTGGCCGTTGAGGAAGATCGACTCGTGATCGAGATTCCCAAATTTGCCGCGCGAAATTGTGCGCAGTCCGAAGTAGGTGTTTATCGCGATCTTCCTCGGCTTGGAGCGAAATGTCGTAAAGGTTAGGCGAATCGGGAGTCCAGAGTTTCGGGTTCTTGATTTCGATGGACGCGCGGGCATGCCCGTTTTCAAATTTGATGGGAGACGCGTCGATCCCCGTGACGCTCAGCGCGGGCAAGTCGCCGTCGGCATCGACGTCGATGAACCATTTGTCGCCGTCATGCCTCGGCGTCAGCGTGAAGCTTTTAATGTAATGCTCCGGGCGCGCTTCCAGCCACACCGTCTGCCAAATTCCGCTGGTGTAGGTGTACCATCCGGGAGTCTGCTTGCCGACGGGCAATTCCTGGTCGGTCAGATCCTGCGCGCGGACGATGACTGTCGCCGTGTCGCCGGGCTTGGCTACCTTATTTAAGGTCGAATTCGAAGGGCGAATAGCCGCCGCGATGCGTGCCGAGGTCCTGACCGTTCACCCAGACGTGCGCTTCCTCATCGACGGCGTCGAAATGGAGCCAGGCGTGTTCGCCCGTCCAAGAAGCCGGGATGCGGAACGTCCTTTTGTACCAGCCGACCGTTTCGCCGGTCTTGTGAACGCCCGAAAGCTCGCTTTCCCAGCAGAAAGGAACCGTGATTTTGCCGCCGAATTTGTCGGTGAATCCGAACTCCCACTGGCCGTTGAGGGTCATCCATTGGGGGCGCTCGAAATCGGGGCGGGGGTGTTCGGGGCGCTGCGCGTACAGAGCGGAGGCCGCCAGCAAAACGAGAACGGGTCGCATGATGCTATTCTGGCGCAATCGCGGACACAATGAAGGCCCTGTTCAGCCCCCTGCGTCTATCATCATCCTGATTCTGGCGATTCTGGTCACCCCGGCGCGCATTTTCCTCGATCCGGGCAATCTCACCGACATTTTGCGGCAGGTTTCGGTGACCGGGATCATCTCGCTGGCGATGACCTTCGTGATTCTGACCGCCGGGATCGACTTGAGCGTCGGGAGCACACTGGCGCTGGCGACTTCGGTGGTCGCGATGGGGTTGACGCGGCCGAATGCGAGCATAACCACCTCGATTTTGATGGCATTAGCGGCGTCGGCGGCGGTCGGGGCGGTGAATGGGGCGTGCGTGGCGCTGCTCAAAATCCAGCCGTTCGTGGTGACGCTGGCGACCATGATCGGGATCCGAGGCCTCGCTAAGTGGTTGACGGGAAACGCCAATATCGACATCGGCTTCGGGCAGGACGTGGCCGCGCGGTTTGCCGAGCTCCTGCGGACAAAAACGGTGGTGATCGGCACGTGGGCGGTCTTGGCCTTGATCCTTGGCTTCGTTTTGCAAAGAACGGTGTTCGGCAGGCATGTGCAGGGCGGTAGGCGATAACGAACACGCGGCGCTCTACGCCGGGCTGCCGATCCGGAGCGTGAAAATCTGGGTATATACCCTGGCCGGGTTATTTGCAGGAGTGGGCGGCGATTCTGTATGCGGCCGAAAATCATCAGGGAAATCCTAATGCAGGAGTTGCATACGAGCTCGATGCGATTGCGGCGGTGGTGATTGGGGGCACGAGGCTCTCCGGCGGGAGCGGGTCAATCGGCGGGACCATTGTGGGCACGCTGACCATCGGTATATTAACGAACATGCTGCGGCTAAACAATGTCGACAGCAACGTGGAAATGATGCTGAAGGCGGTAATTATTGTGCTGGCGGTGACGGTACAGAGGCGGTAGCCTTGGCGCTCAGGGTTGGGGGTTTGGGCTTGACCGGAGCGGCGACCAGGGCGTATTCGTGCGGATCTTCGGGCGGCCTTCCGAACAAAGCCCTGATTTTCTTCGCGACGCGGTGCAGGAGAGGATTAAGGGGCATGCCGGGGGCTCCTTGAGGGGAGTTTATCATGAAAAACGCAGGCGGACGCCGAGCGCGCCGCCGCTGCAAGCGGAAGCTCGCACCACTTTTTGCTTGACAAGCTGTGCAATAGACCCTAATAATTGCTAACAACCGGGAGGCTGCCACGCTGCCTCCTCCTGCCTGGCTTGTGTCTGTTCTAAAAATGGAGAAAATGACATGTCCCTTCCAGTGAAACAACAAGAAACACTTCTCGCTAAAGGATTCTCGCGGCGGCAGGTTGGCCGGATTGCGAGCTTATTGACGGCTGGTGCGGCGCTGCCGTTTTACAACGAATTCGCGATGGCACAGGACGCCGAGCGCAGGATGATGCGCGGGGCGGGCGGCGCGGGGCGGATGAACGATCCGGACATGGTGCGGATCAGTTCCAATGAAAATCCGATGGGGCCGTGCAAGGAGGCGCTGGAATCGCTGGCGAAGATCGCACCCAAAGCCTGGCGCTACAATCCGGTGGGAGACGATCAGGATTTCGTGAAGACCGTGGCGGGCATCGAAGACGTGCCGGCCGACCATATTATGGGGTTTGCCGGGTCGAGCGATCCGCTGCACCGGTGCCAGTGCGCGTTTACGTCGCCGGCGCATAGCTGGACGATGGCCCAGCCGGGGTACGGCGCGGGGGCTCCGGCCTTTATCGGGTCCAAGCTGCATCAGGTGCCGTTGCGGGCCGATTTCAGCCACGATGTGGAGGCGATGATCGCAGCCGATCCGGATGCGGGCGCTTATTATGTCTGCAATCCGAACAATCCGACGGGCACGCTGACCGCTCGCAAGGACATCGAGTATCTGCTGGCGCACAAGTCGAAGGACGCGGTGGTGGTGGTGGACGAGGCGTACATCCACTTTTCGCATCACGCGCAGCCGTCGAGCGACCTGGTGGCGCAGGGCAAGGATGTGGTGGTCCTGCGGACGTTTTCGAAGATTTACGGGATGGCGGGCTTCCGCGCGGGATTCGCGATGGGGCGCCCGGACCTGCTCGCGAAACTTCGTCCATACGGGGCGGGCATGCAGCCGGTGCTGGGGCTGACCGCGGCGACGGCCAGCATGAAGGTGAAGGGGCTGGTGGCGGAGCGGCGCGCGCAGCTCAAACAGGTTCGCGACGATACGTTCGCGTTCCTGGAGAAGAAGAACATCAAGTACGTTCCGAGCGAAGCGAACTTCTTCATGATGGAAGTGAATCGTCCGGGCGCGGAGTTTGCCAAGGCGATGGTCGAGAACAAAGTCATGATCGGACGGATTTGGCCGGCTTGGCCGACCAAAGTCCGGGTCACGGTAGGCACGCAGGCGGAGATGGCGAAGTTCCAGGCGGCGGTATCGAAGATCATGGGCTAGGCGGGGTTGCCGCTTGCCGTTTGCGGACGGGGCGAGAACATGGGGACAGCCCGCTCTGTCCACCGGCGCAGAAGAGCGGCTTGTTTTCGCGAAATACGTGGCCGCCTTGGGACAGAGTAGGCTGTCCCCATGTTCTCGCGACTAGATCGTGATCTCCGCGACAGGCCACTAACGCGTCGCGATGCAGGCGGATTGGCGGCATTTTTCCGCTTGCGCCTTCCATAGATCGATGTTGGCGAAGAGCGCGTTGGGCAGGACTCCGCGGTCGCGGAGGGAAGCATAGAGCGTGGCGGCCTGCTCGTATTCGGCGGCGGCTCGCGGGAAGTTTTCGAGGGCGATGTAAGCCGCGGCCAGTTCTTCGTGAGCGTCGGCGAGTTCGCGGGTGGTGTTCCAGGTTGAACCGGGACGATCCGCCAGCGCCTTCCAGAGAACGATCGCCCGCTGAGTGTGTTGAAGCGACGCCGGGAGATCGCCCATGCGGCGCAAAAGACCTCCGATCCGTCCGGTGCTGCTGGCGACAGCAAAGGCCGCCCGGAAATCGTTGGGATCGGCGGCGGCGGCCGCCTGGCGGAGGTCGAGCGCCTTGCGATACGACACCAGCGCGGCGGGAAGATCGCCAAGGCGGATGGTAACCCAGCCGAGATCGCTGTAATCGTAAGAGAGATCGATTTGGGCGCGCTGGCCGCCGACTTTTTCGAAATAGTCTTCATCGATGGCGAGGGCTTCCTCATATTCCCGACGGCCTTCGGGATAGCGCCCGACGACTCCGTAGAGGGCGCCGAGCCGTTTGTGGGCGAGGGCCAGATTGGCGCGCTCCCGCCGATCGCTGGGGCGCAGCGCGGTCAGGCGGCGTTCCGTTTCGAGGATGCTCTGACGGACAGGAATCGCCTGCTCGAACTTCCTTTCGTCGTTGAGCAGATCGGCCGCGGTGGACTGCGTGGCGACCAGGCGTCGAGGAGCGAGGATCCGAGGGTCGGGCGCGAGCGGCGGACTCGGCCAGCGCGAGGTTTTTGGCGGAGAGCAGACGGGCCTGATTCGAATCGCCGGCGGCGCCGTAGGCGCGGGCGAGGCCGTTCGCGATCCGCAGATAATCCATCCGGAGCGATTCGTCGGAGGGCGCGCGGGCGCGCAGACGGGCGAGGATTTGTTCGGCTTTGCGATAGCTTTCAAGAGCGGCGGATGTTTTGCCGAGATTGGACATGCCCAGGCTGCCCTGCACGTCGCCGATGCGGGCGTAGCCGAGGGCGATTTCGCGAGCCAGGCGGGGGTCGCCGGCGGATTCTCGGGACAGATTTTCGAGGTATTCGAGAGCGCGGCTGACGAGGAGTTCACGGGCAGCGGTGGAGCCGGGGAGTTTTTCAATGGCGTCGTTAAACTCGAACATCACGGAGTGGGCGAGCTTTTCGACATCGTTAAACCGGCGCTGGGCGCGGAGGGCTTCAAACCACGACAGGCCGGCGAAGGAGAGAATCAACGCGGCAGCCAGCGCAGCGGCGGGGACGGCGATGCGGTGACGGCGGACAAATTTTCCAGCGCGGTATGCGAACGTGGCGGGGCGGGCATGGATCGGCTGGCCGTCGAGGTGGCGCCGCAGATCGGCGGCGAACTCATCGACCGACGGGTAGCGGAGATGCGGGTCCTTGGCGAGGGCCTTGAGGAGGATCGTTTCGAGGTCGCCCGAGAGGCCGGGGAGGAATTGCGAGGGAGGCGTAGGCTCCCGTTCGCAGGTGATGCGGACGATTTCGGCGAAAGAAGCGTTTTCGGCGCGATACGGGCGATGCGCGGTGAGCAGTTCGTAGAGAATGACGCCCAGCGAATAGACGTCGCTCGCGACGGTCTGGCGCTCGCCGCGGATCTGCTCAGGGCTGGCGTAGGCGACGGTCATGGGAGTGGGACCGGCTTGCGTGATCTCGGCATCGGAGCCGGAATCGACGTCACTTTGAACAACCCGGGCGAGGCCGAAATCGAGGAGCTTGGGATCGCCCGTGGGGGTGACGAGGATGTTGCCGGGCTTAAGATCGCGATGGACGATCAAGCTCCGGTGGGCGTAGGAGACTGCGTCGCATACGAAGAGGAATAGCTGGAGGCGGGCGTCTACGTCGAGATGGTGATCGTCACACCAGGCGATGAGGGGAGGGCCTTCGATGTACTCCATGACGAAGTACGGCTGGCCGGATTCAGTCGCTCCGCCATCGAGAAGGCGCGCGATATTCGGGTGTTCGAGTTGGGCGAGGATCTGGCGTTCGCGGCGGAAGCGCTGTTCCAGATTGGGCTCACGACGGGCGCCGGTGATGAGTTTGATGGCGACGCGTTTACGGTATTCGCCGTCGGCGCGGTCGGCGAGATAGACGACGCCCATGCCGCCGCGTCCGATCTCGCGAAGGATCGTGTAGGGGCCGATTTGCGTCGGCGGCTTTTCGGCGGGCGAGGCCCACAGAGCGGCGCCTGGCAATACCGCGGTATCGAACTGGTCGGCTTTATTCTCCATGGCGAGGAGGGATTCGACCGTGGTGCGAAGGTCGGTGTCGCCGCCGCAGAGGCGGTCGAGCAGGGCGGGGCGTTCGGTGGCGTCGGCATCGAGGACACCGGAGAGGACGGCTTTGACTTCGCTCCAGCGCCCGGCGGTCATGGGGAAGAGATTCCTTCCATCTTTTGCAGCAGCCAGAGGCGGGCGATGCTCCATTCGCGTTTGACAGTGGAGGGAGAGATGTCGAGGACCTCGGCGGTTTCCTCAATGGTGAGGCCGCCGAAGTAGCGTAGTTCGACGATGCGGCCCTGCTGCGGGTCGAGGTCGGTGAGCTGTTCGAGGACCTGGTTGAGTTCGAGCAGGTCGATGCGGGAGGTGGTGAAGACGCCGAGGGCGTCCTCGAGGGCGACAGCCTGCGCCTGTCCCTGGCGCTTGGCGGCGAGGCGGGCTTGCGCATGGTTGATGAGGATGCGACGCATCATGGTTGCGGCGACGCCGAGAAAATGCGCACGGTTGCGCCAGTCGACGGCGTGCTGGGTGATGAGCCGGATGTAAGCTTCGTGAACCAACGCCGTGGGCTGCAAGGTGTGGTCGGGGCGTTCGTTGGCGAGGAAGAAGCGGGCGAGCCGGCGCAACTCCTCGTACAAGGCGGGGGTCATCTGGTCGAGCGCAGCCTTGTCGCCGTTGCGCCAGTTGATGAGAAGCTGCGTCAGGTCCTGGGGCGACGTCACTCTAGTCATCTTAAGCGAAGAGAGGGGGAACTTTGCGTCAGCCCGCGGTGTCAGAGTAAAAATGGTCTGACCATGCTTGAACTACGCAGCGTTTCGAAGTGTTTCTCCAGCATCACGGCGGTGGATAACGTCAGCTTTTCGGCGCGGGCCGGCGAGGTGACAGGATACCTGGGGCCGAACGGATCCGGCAAGTCCACCACGATGAAGATGATTACCGGGCTGATCGAGATGACGTCGGGAGAGATCCTTTTTGACGGCAAACGCATCCAGAATGACCTGATCGGGTACAAGCAGCGGATGGGGTATGTGCCGGAAGAGCCGCATCTGTACGCGCATCTTTCCGGCCTCGAATATCTGATCATGGTGGGCCAGTTGCGTGGGTTGGATGAGAGGCGGACGCGCGAATGCATCGACGGGCTGTTGCGGTTGTTCACGCTTTATGGCGACCGGCACGCGCCGATTTCGGCTTATTCGAAGGGAATGAGGCAGAAGGTGCTGTTGTCGGCGGCGCTGTTGCATAATCCCGACCTGCTGTTGCTGGACGAACCGTTTTCGGGGCTGGACGTGGGGTCGGCGCTGGTGCTGCGGAGCCTGATTCAGGAACTGGCGGCGCGCGGCAAAGTAGTGCTATTCAGTTCCCACGAGCTGGAGACGGTGGAGCGGGTGTGCTCGCGCGTCGTGATCCTGCATCGCGGCAAGATCGTCGCCGACGATTCGATTGCGAGCCTGCGGACGCTGATGGAGCTGCCGACGCTCGAGAGCATCTTTTCGCAATTGGCCGTGGAGCAGGATACGGCGGCGATCTCGAAGGAGATCGCGGATTTGATACGGGCATGACGAAGCTTCAATTCCGCGTGCTTTACCGGCAGTTTCTGTTTCGGATGGTCGACCTGGAGCTGATCTCGGCGCAGGGGGACATCAGCAAACTGCTGGGCCAGTTCGCGGGATTGTTGGTATTTTTCAGCTCTCTGCTTGCGCTAGGCGCGATGCTTTTCGATCGCCGGATGCCGCCCCAGGCGCTTCAGGCAGCCCTTTGGAAGATAGAGCATTTCCTGATTTCGACCACGATGCTTGCAGTGGGTTTGTTCGCGGTGTTGAGCTGGGATTCGACGTTTCCGGACCGTCGCGACGTGCTGGTGTTGGCTCCCTTGCCCATCCGGGCTCGTACGCTGTTTTTCTCGAAGGTAGCGGCGGCGGCATCGGCTCTGGGGTTGACCGTGCTGGCGCTGCATTGCCTGGCGGGGCTCGGCTGGCCGTTTCATTTTGTCCCGAAAGACGGAAACGGACTGCGGTCGCTGGCTGCCTACTGGGTGACGATGATCGCGGCGGGCACGTTCAATTTCTGCTGCGTGTTGGGCGTACAGGGACTGGGGGCGCAATTGCTGCCCAGGCGGTATTTTCTGCGGCTATCGGCGTTTCTGCAAATGGCGGCTTACTGCTGGTTCATGTGCAGTTATTTTATGGAGCCTTCGCTGCTGACGCCCGCGGCGTTTACGGCCGCTCAGAATCAACGGGCCCTCGAGTGGCTGCCGTCGTACTGGTTTCTGGGATTTTTTCATGAGTTGAACGGATCGATGCATCCGGTGTTCGGTCCGCTGGCGCGGCGCGCGTGGATTGGCCTGGCGATTTCCGTTGGTGCGACGGCGGTGGCGTATGCGCTGTCTTACATCCGGACCCTCAAGAAAATCGTCGAGGAGCCGGATATCGTGCCGGGTTCCGGTGGCGTGCGCAGGTTGCCGCCGTTCGGGAATTTGCTCGAAACGGCGGTAGTGCAGTTCAGCATCCGGACGTTGTCGCGGAGCAGGCAGCATCGGGTGATGCTGGCATTTTTCCTGGGAATCGGATTTGCGCTGCTGGTTTTCGTAATCAAGAGTCCGGGGGCCCAGGCTACGGCTCGAGGGTCCTACATACCGTTGCTGTTTACAACGGTCGCGATGATATGCATCACGGTGGTGGGAACACGCGTGGTGTTCTCGATGCCGATCAGCCTGCGGGCCAATTGGATTTTCCGCGTGACGCAGGTTAGCCGTGCGTGGGAATACATGGCGGCGATCCGGCGGCCGTTGTTCGCTCTTGGAGTCGCGCCGGTGTGGATTCTTTCGGCGGGAATTCTATTTTCGATTTGGCCTTGGCAAGTGGCTGCGGAGCATCTGGTAGTGCTGGGGTTGTTGGGGTCGACGGTGGCGTACCTTTGTCTGGCGGCATTTCGAAAGATTCCTTTCACCTGTTCTTATTTGCCCGGAAAATCGTATGTCCACATGGCTGTTCTGACGGCGATGGGCCTGATGCTGTTGATTACCCGAGGGGTTGTGTTTGAGAGCCAAGCGCTTCGTAATGGAACTACCTACACGACCATGGTTGCGGCTTTAGCGGTCGCGATGCTGGCGGCGCGGTGGTGGGCTCTTTCGCGCGCCAATGAAGAGGACACGGTGGTGCAGTTTGAGGAGTTGCCGACGCCGGCGATTCAATTGTTGGGGTTGAATCGCGATGGCGTGGTGAGGACCGAGGCGGCGTCGTAATCAAAAAGATTGTCACAAAATCCCGGCGAGCGGCGTTGTTGTATTGTGAACGCACAAAGCGTGGTGGAAGAGGCGTTCGATTTCGAGGCTACGTTTCGGGCACAGTACGGGCACGTTGCGCGCGTGATCGGCCGCGTGGTGAAGGATCGCGCGCGGGCGGAGGAACTGGCAGTCGAGGTTTTTCTGAAGCTCTGGCAAAGTCCGGCGGCGCAGGGCGAGAAGACAGAGGGGTGGCTTTACCGCACCGCTGTTCGGAAGGGACTGGATGAACTGCGGCGGCGGACGCGGCGAAGCCGGTATGAACGTCTGCTCGGTATCGGACGGAAGGTGCCGACGCCGGAAGAGGTCCGGAGCGCGACTCAAGAGCAGGAGAGAGTTCGCGCCGTCCTTGCGTCAATGGAGCCGCGCCAGGCGGAGCTGCTGGTTCTGCGAAGCGACGGTCTGAGTTACCAGGAACTGGCCAGCGCGATGGAGTTGAACCCCGCATCCGTAGGCACGCTGCTGAGCCGAGCGCAGAGCGCTTTTCGAAAGGAGTACATCAAACGATATGGAACAGAATGACCAGTGGGTGGACGATCGGCTGGCGCGGCTGAATCCGGAGGATGAGTGGCAGCCGCGAGTTCCGGTGGCGCTGGCGCGATTCGAGGAACGACGGTCAACCGGACGATGGCCGCGGATTGTCTCCGTCGCGGCGGTCGCGGCGATCTGCGTGCTGACGTTCCCCGCGCCGAGAGCGTTCGCGCAACGCATGATGGCCCCCTGCCTGGAGGCATGCGAGAATCTGGTGCTGAACCCCGGGGACTTTCGAATCGAGCGGATGATCTGGAGTTTCCATCACTGGCTGGGGATCGCTCCGCCGGATTTCGAGGCGACGGATGCCTCCGGCGCCACTTTCCGGTTGTCCGATTACCAGGGGAAAGTGATTTTGTTGAATTTTTGGGCGACGTGGTGCCGTCCTTGCCAGGAGGAAATCCCTTGGTTTGTCGAGTTCCAGCGCGTTTATGGCGATAAGGGCCTGGCGGTGATCGGAGTTTCCATGGATGAGGGTGGCTGGAAGGCGGTGCGGCCGGTGCTGGAATCGCAGAAGATCAACTATCGCGTGGCGATCGGCGATAGCGAACTCGCGCAAAAGTATGGGGGGCTCGAGTCGCTTCCGCAGAGCCTGCTGATCGACCGGAAGGGACGCCGGCTTGTCGCGCACAGCGGGATCACGACCAAAAGCCAGTATGAGCGGGAAATCGTTCGGGCGTTGTGGTCGGAACTTAGTCCGGCCGACCGCGACCGGCTGCGCGCAGAGGGTTTTCGTTAACGATTGGACTGCGTAAGACGAGCGCGTTTTTTTACAACTACAATAAAAACGTGCTGCCGCTCCGTTTTTTCGGCGGGCTCGCCATCGCCGCCACGATCCACGCCGCTCCCGCGATCTTTCCGCTCAAGGACATCCGCGCGGGGCAGCATGGGGTGGGGCGCACTGTTTTTTCCGGCTCGAAAATCGAGGAATTCGATGTGGAAATCCTCGGCGTGCTGGAAAACATGAGCCCCAAGGAGTCGATTATCCTGGGGCGTCTCAAAGGCGGACCGCTGGAGCGAACCGGCGTGATGCAGGGCATGAGCGGGTCGCCTGTGTATATCGACGGGAAGCTGGCGGGCGCGGTCGCGCTGAGTTTTCCTTATTCGAAAGACGCCATTGCGGGCATTCGTCCGATTGAGGACATGCTGCGCGTGGAGCCGGAGGGTACGCGCGCGATGGCGCGGCAGCGGTACATTTCAAAAGACGAGCGGCTCGAGGAAATCGCCACCCCTGTATCGTTCTCCGGATTTACGTCGGCGACGCTCGATCATTTCGGGGCGCGGTTGCGCGAAATGGGAATGGACCCGCGGCAGGGCGTTTCGGGCGGTGGCAGGCCGGCGGACCGCATGGGCGATCCGAAGAGCCTCCAGCCGGGGTCGATGATCAGCGCGCAGCTTCTCTCGGGCGATTACAGCATCAGCGCCGATGGCACGGTCACCCTCATTGACGGCGATCGGATCTACGCGTTTGGGCATCGCTTCATGGCATCAGGGCCGAGCGATATTCCGTTCGCGCGCGCCGAAGTTCTGGCGCTGCTGCCGAATCTGTCCAGCTCCTTCAAGATTTCCGCGGCCCGCGAATGGATGGGCACGCTGACCGACGATCGCAGCACGGCGGTTTCGGGGGTGATGGGCCGGCGCGCGTCGATGGCTCCGGTGGATATCCGTGTCGGGAAGAACGCGTATCACATGCAGGTGATTCAGGATCGCGTGATGACGCCTCTGGTGACGCAGATGGCTTTGTTTTCGGCGATCGACGCGACGGAGCGGGCGCAAGGCGGGTCGACCTTCGCGGTGCGGGGCAAACTCGATTTTGAAGGCGGCAGCGTGCGTGTGGACAATGTGTATAGCGGCGACGTGGCGGTGCCGGCACTGGCCGCGATAGGCCTGGGGACTTCTCTCAACTACGCGATGGCGAGCGGTTTCAACGCGTTCCGGTTGAAGGGCGTGACGTTGGATGTAAGCGTGGTGGACCGCAAGAGCCAGGTGCAGATCGCCGACATCGCTGCGCCGCGGAGTGTACGGCCGGGCGAGGATGTCGAGCTGATTGTCACGCTGGCCGGCGAAAACGGCCTCGAAACGCAGCGCAAGGTTCTGTATCGGGTGCCTGTAGGAGCGCCTTTGGGGCCGATTAACTTCACGGCGGCCGATGCGACGTCGACCAACCTGACGGAGTTCGGAGCGTCGATCGGGCTGCAATATCATTCGCCGGGCCAGGTGCTGGAGTTTCTGAATGGCCTGCGCACGAATACGAAAGCCTACATCCGCGTGTGGCGGAATGAGGCCGCTTATACGATCGACGGCCGCGATCTTCCGAGTCCTCCGCCTTCGGTGGCGATGATTCTCAATCGCGCGCAGACGCAAGCGGCGGGGCTGCCGAATCTGCGTGGGTCGAAGATTGCGGAGATCGCGATTCCCGCGGGCGACAACGTGGTGACCGGAACCAAGACGGTGCAGGTCGAGGTGAGAGAGCAATGAAGTGGCCTGCCTTCCTTCTGGCGTTATCCGCAAATCTGTTCGCAGCGACGACCGCGACGTGGGAGATGACCGGCTACCAGGACTTTCTGCGCGGGCGCATCAGCGGATTGTCGCTGACGCGCGACGGGCGGCTGATGCTGGGTTCGAAGCTCGACACGGTGTTCGATTCGGGCCAGCCGGAGATCTGGAGCGTCGCGCAGGCGCCGGACGGGTCGCTGTTCCTGGGCACTGGGCATCGGGGACGCCTTTATAAACTGGACGCGTCGGGAAAAAGCTCGTTGGTGTGGACGTCGGACCAGTCCGAGATTTTCGCGGTCACGGTGGATGCGAAGGGCGTGGTCTACGCGGGCACGTCGCCCGACGGCAATGTTTATCGGATCGAAAACGGGAAAGCAACCGTATATTTTTCGCCCGGCGCGCGGTATATTTGGGCGCTGAAGGCGGCCGCGGACGGATCGCTGTTTGTCGGCACGGGCGACCAGGGGAAAATATTTCGCGTCACGGGCGCGGGCGTGGGCGCTGTGTATTACGAAACCGGGCAATCGCATGTGACATGCCTGGAGCTCGATGCGCGAGGCGCGCTGCTGGCCGGTAGCGAACCGAACGGCATTCTCTATCGAATCACCGCGCAAAATAAAGCTTTCGTGCTGTATGACGCGAGTCTGCCGGAAATTCGCGCCATCGTGCCGGCCGCCGATGGCAATCTTTATGTGGCGGCGCTGGGCGGGAGCGTCGCGCGGCGTATCGGATCGGCGAACAGTGGAGCCAACGGCGCGGCCGGGAGCAGCGCGGCGCCGGTTATCGCTACCGTCACGGTGACCGATCAACAGGCTGGGCTCACGCCGCCTCCGAAGCCGGAGGCTCCTAAGACGCCCGCCGGTGGGCAGTCTCCGGCGATGGCGGTTTCTCCCACGACGGTGGATTATACGGGCGTCGACAAGTCCGCGCTGTACGTGATTCATCCGGACAACACGGTGGAGACGCTGTGGAGTTCGAAGGAAGAAAATATTTACGACGTAGCGATGTTTCATTCCTCGCTGCTGTTTGTCACCGACCTGCAGGGGCGCCTCTACGAGCTGGATCGCGACCGGAAAGCGACCCTGCTGGCGCAGGCGAATGAGGGCGAGGCTACAAGGCTGGTCGAATCGCGAGGGGCGCTGCTGGCGGCGACTGGGAACCTGGGAAAACTTCTGCGCCTCGATTCGGGAACGGTCGCAACGGGCTGGTTCGAATCGCCGGTGCACGATTCCTCGACCGTGGCGCGCTGGGGCCGGCTGGGCTGGCGCGGCGCCGCGAAGGGGATTGTGTTCAAGACGCGCAGCGGAAATTCGCTGC
>CAVVNE010000126.1:0-4207 GCA_963749245.1 Bryobacterales bacterium | reverse complement strand
TGTAACCCTACTTCGTTCAGCGTATTGCTAAAATGCGCGCGATTCCGACCTGGATGTCAATATCGTGAAAGAAAAGAAGCTCACCAATATGCGCGCTTCCAGCGCCGACGAGGCCATCCGGCTGGTTCCTCCTCGACTGCTGAACCTGGAACAAGCTATCGAATTCATCCGCGACGACGAATTCGTGGAAGTGACTCCTGCGTCCATCCGATTGAGGAAAAAGGTGTTAAAGCAGAATCAGCGGTAAGCATGAATTATTTTCGATAAATCTCTTAGAATCAGCTATTTGGAGCCTATTTACGCAAGTCATTGTCTTTTCAATTGTTGGTTCGCCATGCGATACTAACCGATAAGACACATGACTCAGGTCGGCGAGGCTATCGCCCGTTATCACAAGTTAATTGAGAGCGGCCCTTATATTGACCTCGGATGGGCCCAGGCTCTTCAGGAACAGTTGAAAGCCGCTAAGCTCGGCGGGCGGGCGATTTCGCCGGTGTTGCGCCCACATTTTTTGAGCGGGCGCGATTATACCGCGATGGCGAAGGCGGCGGAGACCATTTCGTCGGCTATGGCGCGGGTGGAGCGGATTGCTCTCTGCGACTGCCGTCGCTGCTGGCCCGTATCCAGCTTCTTCCCGCCGAACGGATGCTCGCGCAGGTGGACCCGGATACTCCGCCGCGGGCGTCAGCGGGGATCTCGATACGGTGCTTCATGACGGAACGTTAAAATTCACGAATCATCACGCCGACGCTCCGGCGGGAGTTCTTTACGGCGACGCGCTGGCCGATTTATATTACGAAGCGCCTCCCGTGAAGGAGTTTCGCAAAAAATACAAATTGAAAAAGCTCGGCGGGACGAAATTTCTGCTCAGTGCGCTGGTCAAATCGTACAAGGAATTCGGAGGCAAGCAGAAAAAACCTCGCATCGCGATCGCCGAGCTGAAGCAGCCCTTTTCTGGCGGCGCGGGCGATTACGCGCAACTGGCGGATTTTTTCTCGAGTGAAGGCTATGCGACTGAAGTGGTGTCTCCCGACCAGCTGGAGTATCGCAACGGCGTGCTGCGCCGCGGGGAATTCGCCATCGATATCCTGTATCGCCGCATCCGCCTTCAGGAATTTTTGGTCCGCTTCGACCTGTCCCATCCCATGGTGCGCGCGTATAAGGAACACGCCGTCTGCATGGTAAACAGCTTTCGCGCCGAAGTGGGCGCCAAGCGCGCCATCTTCGATCTGTTGACCGACGACGCGGTTACCGCGAAATTTCCGGCCCTGGAGCGCAAGGCGATCAAGGAACACATTCCGTGGACGCGCGTGGTGCAGGCGGCGAAGACCACGCATAAGGGCCACACCGTCGACCTGCCGGACTTCGTGATGAAGCATCGCGCGAAGCTCATTTTAAAGCCCAACGACGACTCGCCCGATCAGCACTCGTTCCGCGGTGCGGAGACCGACGACATCGGGTGGGAAAAAGCACTGCGCCAGGCCATGCGCACGCCCTACGTGGTGCAGGAAGTCGCCGATCCGGCCAAGGTCGTGTTCCCGCTGATGCAATATGGCAGCTTGATGATGAAGGAGATGCAGGTGGACGTTCACCCGCACTCGTTCTACGGAAAAGTGCAAGGCTGTTCGAGTTGGCTGAGCATCATCGGGTCGCAGAGTTTTTCCACGCTGACCGGTCTGGCTCCCACATTCGTTCTCGAAGGCAAGTAGTGAAATGAGCAAGTCGTCGAACCTGATCCACGCGCTCGCTGCGCGCGGAGTGAGATCATAAAATCCCTAGCGGATGAAAAAGAAACTTGGCCTGCTCCCTTTGGTGGCAGCGACGTTTTTCATGGTGTCCGGCGGCCCCTACGGCATCGAAGGGCTGGTCCAACAATCGGGCTACCCCTTAGCCATCGCGACCCTTTTCTTGATCCCCATCATCTGGGCCTTGCCCACTGGACTCATGGTCGGGGAACTCGCCGCCGCCATCCCTGCCGAAGGCGGCTTCTACGTTTGGGTGCGCCGTGCGTTCGGCGACTTCTGGGGTTTTCAGGAAGCCTGGCTGTCGCTCGCCGCCAGCGTGTTCGATCTGGCCGCGTATCCCGCCATCTTCGTTCTCTCGCTCGGGCAGCTCTGGCCCACCGCGCTTCAAAATCCCTGGCGCGTGCTGATTCCCGCCGTCGTGATTTGGTCCTGCGTCGGCTGGAATATGTTTGGCGCGAAAGCGGTCGGCGAAGGCTCCATCGTTCTTGGGCTTCTGCTGCTCGCGCCATTCGCGATCATGGTCGCGCTCGCTCCTCATCGCGGAATCCCCGCGAGCGGCGCCGCCCACGGCAACTGGTATTCCGGCCTCATCATCGCGATGTGGAATTTCATGGGCTGGGACAACGCCTCCACCGTCGCGCAGGAGGTGAAGGACCCACAGAAAACGTATCCGCGAACGATGTTGTGGTCTGTCTTCGCCGTCACTCTGGTCTACGTCATCCCGATCTGCGCCGTTGGCTATTCCGGCGTCCCCTCGTCCAGTTGGTCGGACGGCGCCTGGGTCAGCCTCGCCCATGGCATTCGCCCGTGGCTCGCCGTGCCCGTCTTATTGACGATCATGATCAGCGTCATCGGCCAGGTGAACTCGCTCACGATGTCCTACTCGCGCATCCCCCTGGCCATGGCCGAGGACAAACTCGCCCCGTCATTTCTCAGCCGCCTCAATTATTCACTACTCTTCTGCGGCGCCATCTGGACCCTCGCGCTCACGCTGAGCCTCGACCGCATCTTACTACTGGACATCCTGCTCTACGGTGCCAGCCTGATCCTCGAATTCGTGGCGCTCATCGTCCTCAGAATCCGCGAACCAAATTTAGTGCGACCCTTTCAAAATCCCCGGAGGCACGGCGGGAGCCATCGCGATCTCCATCGCCCCCTGCGCGCTGCTCATCCTGGCAGCCGTGCTGAACCGCCACGAACAAGTCGGCAGCATCAGCGCCGCGATGCTGGCCGTGGGAGTCGCGATTTGCGGCCTGTTCGTTTATCCGCTGGCGAAAGCGCTCCGCACACGGCCCTTCGAACAGTAGTGTATATACCGATCCGTATATACGATAATGGGAGTGGTGGCAACGCGCTTCGAATGGGACGAGAACAAGAACCGCCGCAATCGCGCCAAGCACGGCGTCTCGTTCGAAACCGCGAAGCGGGTCTTCGAAGATCCGAATCTGATTACGCGCCAGGATCGCGAGGTCGAAGACGAACAACGATGGCAGACGATCGGATATGCGGAAGGAGTTCTGACTGTCGCCCATACGGCGCTGGAACTGGAGGCCGACGAGATCATCCGCATCATCTCTGCTCGACCCGCAACATCAACGGAAAGGAAACTGTATGAAAAGGAAGACGCCAATTAAGAGAGGACCAAGGCAGCCCGCTACAATTCCCGATGAACAGATCGACACGAGCGACATCCCCGACTTGGGAAACACCACGGGATGGGTACGCGGGCTAATGTATCGGCCTGTGTTACAGCCCATTTCGATCCGCCTGCCGGCGCCCGATATCGCGATCGCGCAGAGGCTCGCACGCGAGAAGGGCATACCGTACCAGACTTATATCAAGACACTCCTTCACGATGCGCTCGAGCGCGAGCTGGGTCCTGGCCCGCAATCGTAGCCCTCAATTCATCGAGAGCGCCTTTGCCTCTTCACACGCGGGGAAATAAGGCGTCGCCACGACTTCAAGCAAGTGCTTCGCATCGAGTTCCTTCGGGCGCACTGGGTCGGTCTTATGCGCCTCATCGAATGCTTCCGCGCAGGCTCGTGCGGTCAGAATCGTCGTGAAGTATCTCACGACATAGACGCCTTTATCTTTTCTTTCAAGCCGGACGAAGTAGTGCTGGCCAGCCAGCAGAGTCAATCGCAAATCTCTCCTCTCGTTGTCTCGCTTAGCGTGAAATGCAAACGCGTTGAAATTTTGGCCCGCAAAAGAATGCGAACCAGGTTCCAAACGAAAGGTTACAAATCGATTCGGGTCGAGCCACCCGACGAGTTTTTCTTTCCCGTCGTAGATCGGCCCCCAATAGGGAACCACCGCCGATCCCGCGCCGAGATTCACTGCAAACTCCTTGCCACAAAAAGTGCATCCGGTGGAATAGAACGTGACTAGCGCTGTTTGACCCTGACCGTTTATAGCGCTCAGGAAGGTTAGTAGCAACAACGTTCTGGTCACAAATCCTCCAG
>CAVVNE010000125.1:0-45309 GCA_963749245.1 Bryobacterales bacterium | reverse complement strand
CCACGTATTGCTGTCCGCACTGAAGTAGATGCTGTCGAGCGCGCGAGGTTGCAGCCTTCGGTGATTGTGATCGACCTGAATTGCGCGGCGATCGATCCGGTGCGGCTGATTGGAGAATTGAAGGCGTCGCCGGAGCTGAAAGCGATTCCGCTGCTGGGCTTCGTTTCGCACGTGCAGGCCGAGCTGAAGCGGAGAGCGCAGGAAGCGGGCTGCGACATGGTGCTGGCGCGGTCGGCGTTTTCGCAGAATATGCAGCAGATTTTTAAAAGGTACGCGGGGATGTAAGCTGTCAATATGAACACGTTCACCGTCGTGATTCACGAAGAGCCGGCCGGAGGATTCTGGGGCGAAGTGCCTGCGCTCCCCGGCTGCTATTCGCAGGGCGATACGGTCGACGAACTGCTCATAAATCTTCGCGAAGCCATCTCTGCCGTCTTGGAAGTCCTGAGCGAGGAGGGGCGGTCCCCGGAGACTTCGATACAGGTGGTGGAGCTGGCGGTTTGAGGCCGATTACGGGCCCACAGCTTTGCCGAAAACTTGAACACGCGGGATGGACCCTCAGACGCATTCGCGGTAGCCACCACATCTACAGCAAGGCTGGCGAGCGCAAGATCCTGGTGGTCCCCGTTCACGGAAATGATGTCGTCAAACCAGGACTGGCGACGCGGCTGGCAAAAGATGCGAGTATCACTTGGTAGCCGTTCACTGCCGGCTGACGGAAAGCTCCATGTACCTCTTGGGAGGCTGAGCGCCGACGGTGACTTCGTGCTGCTCCGTCCAGTTGCCCTGTTCGTCGATTCTTGAAACCGAGTTCATGCGGATCTGCCCCAGGGCGAAGCCCCACTGTATGCCTTTTCCGCCGTTCAGCAGCTTAGTGTCGCTTTCCAGAAAACGCCCGTCGTTGAACGAGCGCATTCGATAGGTTCCCGCTTCGTCATCGTAGGAGATGAACCCGAACGCCTGCAAAGCCGCCGCGCCATCCGTCTTGCTGTGCCCCACTCCTTCGATGACCAGGATCAGCCCGTCGAGCTTGTATCGCGCCTCCTCGGTCATGGTCATGACGATCGGTTCGCCCTGCGCGCGATGGATGCGGGCCTCTCCGCTCCACTTTCCAACCAGAAACTCCAGTTTCTTCATCGCGGCGCGCTGCGCATTCAGGTCCGGCGCGCGCGGCTGTTGCGCCAGGACGAGAGCGATGCAAGCGAGCAGGGCCTTCATGTTTTTATGGAAGATGATATCGCGGGCCGGCGACGGGACGCCAACGCTTCGGCCACGGCGTGCAGCAGTAATTCTGGATCCACCGGTTTTGGAAGCGCCGCGTCGGCCCCAAGAAATCGAGTCGCCTTGAGCAGCCTGCCTTCGAACGCGCCCGAGATCGCAATAATCGCGAGATCCGGCCTTTCCATGCGCAAGGCCTTCATCGTCTCGATGCCTTCCTGCTCCGGCATGATCAGGTCGGTGATCATCAGATCCACCCGCCCGGACCGGACCGCCTGGACCGCTTTCCTTCCGTCGGGCGCCTCGATCACTTCATAGCCTGCCCGTTCGAGGACCTGCCGTAGAAAACGCCGCACGCCGGCCTCATCGTCGGTGACCAGGATGCGGGCCGATGGAGCGGGCGCACCTAGCAGCTCGCGGACCTTTCCGGCCAGCGCCTCCGGACTGAAGGGTTTCTCGATAAAGGGGACCGGTTCCTCCAGCTTCCCCTTGAGCGTGATGACGTCGTCGTTATAACCGGACATGAACAGGACGTTTATGCCGGGCCGGATTTTCTCCAGACGTTCGGCCAGCTCCCTGCCGCTCAGGTTCGGCATCACCACATCGGTCAAGACCAGGTGGATGCCCTGCTCGCGTTCGAAAATCAGCAGCGCTTCGCCGGCATTCGCCGCCTGAAGAACCGAGTAGCCATAGGATTTCAGCGCTTCGGCGGCGTAGTGGCGGACTTCCGGCCTGTCCTCTACCACGAGAATGGTTTCCTTTCCTCCCAACGCCGAAGCGGCCGGCGCGGGTTCCTCGGCCACGCGTCCGGCCGCCGCGGGAAGGTAAATCTTGAACGTCGCTCCGCGGCCAGGCTCGTTGTCGACGGCGACGTGGCCTCCATTCTGCGCCACGATACCCTGGACGATCGCGAGGCCGAGCCCGGTACCCTGGCCGACCGGCTTCGTGGTGAAAAACGGCTCGAAGATCCGCTGCCGCGTTTCCAGGCTCATCCCCCGGCCGCTGTCGCTGACCGCCAGCAGAACATGGGGGCCGGCGCGCGCCTCGGGGTGAACCCGCGCGTAGTTCTGGTCGAGCTCCACGCGAGCCGTTTCGATCCACAACCGGCCGCCGCCAGGCATGGCATCGCGCGCATTCATCACCAGATTCATGACGACCTGTTCCACCTGATGGGGATCGGCACTGCACCGGACCGCCGCCCTCGGCGAGCGCGACCACCAGCTCCACGCCCTCTCCCACCAGGCGCTGGAGCATGGGCCGCATTTTCTCGATCACTAGATTGAGATCCAGTTCGCGCGGCTTCAGGACCTGCTTGCGGCTGAACGCCAGCAGTTGCCGGGTCAAAGCGGCGGCGCTTTCTCCGGCGCTATGAATATCCGAAACCATCTCCCGCAGGGGATCGCCGGGGCTCAGCTTCGCCAGCAGCAGGTAGCTGTGGCCATTGATCACGGTCAGCAGGTTATTGAAGTCGTGCGCCACGCCGCCGGCCAGGCGGCCGATCGACTCCAGCTTCTGCGCCTGAAACAGTTCTTCTTTGAGCTGCGCTTTTTCCGCTTCGATCCGCTTGCGGTCGCGAATGTCCCTGGTCACGGTCGCGGTGTAAAGCGGGGCGCCCTGGTCGTCGCGGATCACAAACGCGGTGACTTCCACATCGATCAGTTCGCCCGTGTCGAAGCGAGCAAAACGCGACTCGCCACGCCAGTAGCCGCTTTCCCTAAGCGCGGGGCGCATTTCCTCGTACAACTGTTTTTTATGGGTGTCCGCCATAAAATCGATAACATACTTCTGCGACAGTTCCGCGGCGGATAACCCGGCGAGATTCAAACCGGCCTGATTCAGGTAGATCGGTTGTCCCTCGAGTGTGGCGATCCCGATAAAGTCGCGGTTCATGGCCACCAGCGCCGAGAGCTTCTTCTGCTCATCTTCGGCCTGCTTTTGGGCCGTAATCTCGCGCACCGCACCCACGGTTCGTACCGGACGCAGCGCCGCACCTTCCCCATCGAAGAACGTCTGCGCGCGGGTGCTGGTCCAGCGGACCGTGCCGTCGGGCAGCAGCAGACGATTCTCCACGTCGAAAAAACCGTCGCCGGCCGGGTCCAGCGATCGTTGGACGGCCGCCCCGATTCTCTCGCGGTCTTCGGGGTGGATGCGCTCGATGAATCCCTCCAGCGTCATGGGGTCATCGGGGCCGACGCCGTTGATTTCCCGGTCGCGTGGGGACGCATAAATGGTGTTGGCGAGGTGATCGTGGTCGAAAATGCCGATGTCGGCGACGCGAACCGCCTGCTGGAGCCTGGTCTCGCTTTCGCGCAGGGCCGCCTCCACGCGCTTCCGCTCCGTGATATCCAGCACGACGCCGTACTTCCTGTACGGACGGCCGGAGTCGGTGTAAAGGAAACCGCCCTGGCCGAAAACCCAGTGCTCGCTTCCATCCGGCCAACGAATGCGCATCTCCTGAGAGAAAATAGCTGCCCGAATCGCAGGCCACCTGCTCGGCCCGCCGAAGCTTGACCAGATCCTCCGGGTGGATGCATTTCTCAAATGTTTCCTGCATCCCGTCGAAGCTGCCCGGTTCGAACCGAACATCTGCTCGTGGTGCCCGCTCCAGACAGCCTTACCCGTTTCCAGATCCCGATCGAACGTCCCGAGCCCGGTTGCTTCGATCGCCAACTTGAGGTTCTGCTCGCTGGCGAAAAGAGCCGCCTGCGCCTGGCGCCGCTGCTCCTCGCTATCCAGATGCTGGAGGCCGAAGGCCACGTCGAGCGATACCTGCTTGAGCAACTCCACCTGATCGGGTCCGAACATGCCGGGCTCGCGCGCATACACGGAGAGAATCCCGAATCGCGATACGCCGATCTCAATGGGGAAGGCGGCCGACGCCCGCCAGCCGCAGGCGCGAGCTTCGTCGCGCCATGGGAGGGTGTGCGGATCGTTCAGAAAATCGTTGCAGACATACGGAATTCCCGCGCGGAAGGCTGTTCCCGCCGGGCCTTGCCCTTCAGGCCTTTCGTCGGAGAACATTCGAATGCGGCCCGCATAGTTGTTGCCGTCGCCGAACGCCGCCAACGGGACCAGTTCCATGGTCGCAGGGTCGTGCCAGGCGATGAACGTCATGGCAAAGCCGCCGATCTCGACCAGAACGCGGGTCACCTCGCGCAGAAGTTCGTCGCGCGAGCGGCTGCGCACCACTGCGCGATTGACCGCGCTGGAAGCGACGTAGAGCCTGCCGAAGCGTTGAATCTCAGCCTGCAATTCGAGATCGGTCATGATTGCCTGGTGCGCCGGAACCGACTCAGCGATTATAACGGGTCCTGAAGCGGACCCTAGTTTATTTCACAGCCCCTGCCTTTTTCACCCGGTCGTACTCCGCCGTCAGTTGCTTCGCGATCTTCTCCGCCACATCGGCGCTGGCGCCGTGGAATTTTGCGCCGTTACTTTCCTGCGTGGTCGACCATAAGACATCTCCGTCCTTATTCACCAGCCGCACGGTGGCCAGCGCTTCGTGTTTTCGCTCCTTGATGTTCGAGGATTCGCCTCCGCCGATCCCGGCGCCCATCGACCGCGCGCTTCGCGAACTGGAGCCGCCGCCGGCGCCGTTGTAACGCGTGTCCGTGCTCACACCCTCCGAATCGCTCGAATTTCCGTGCATATTCACGTTTTCCGAAGACTGGAACTGGTCGGTATAAATCAAATCCTCGGCCGCGCCGCGGATGAAGGCGTCGGCCTTGTCCTGATTTTCGGTGACGATAAACAGCTTGGAATTTTCAAGCGCGGTGATGATCAAGTCGCGCATCTGCGCTGCCGTCTCGCCGCCCGTCAGACGGTCGACGTAGACGCGCTTGATCTTCGGAAGCTGGCTCGAAATATCGTCGCCGAACAGCAGCAGCAGTAATAAGAATGTCATCCACGCCCTGCCTTTCGCGCCTCTTCATCCTGATACTGGACCCTTTGCCCGGTGCGTGCCTCCAGGCTGGCCAGGGTCGCGCGGATGTCGTTTTTGTCCACCCGGAACACCAGTGCCTGCTGTTTGCCGTCCTCGTCCGTGTACCCGACGGTCAGGAAGTGCTTGCGCTTTTTGACCAGGAGAAACGCGGGCGAAATCACGATCGCCAGGTCCAGCCTGCGCCCCACCGTCTGGCCATATTCCAGCAAATCGATCTTGTCGTAGGCCACGCGGACGTTCGATTTTCGCGAATAAAAGGCGAAATAGAGCTTGTCGCCGACCGCGAGGGCGCCGGATGTGCCGGCGGTCAGCTTGTCCGCCGTTCCACCGATATACTCCACCCGGGCCTGCGCGCGGGCGGCCGCGGCCAGTCCCAAAACACACACCATGAGCGTCGGTAACCGATTTGGCACATTATCTAGTCGCCACAGCGTCGGAGATTTCTCAACATTGCTATGCTGAAATTTCATGTTCCAGGAAGTCGTCGAGGCCCAAGGCCACCTGATCGATTCGCACCTGATGGAGCGCATCTTCGACACGGTGGTCGAATATAACGGCAAATTTGAAGTCGAACAGTTCAGCGTCGGCAAGACCAACGCCGAGCCGTCCCGTCTCCGCATGAAGGTGGAAACCGGGGCGGCGGGCGACATGGAGCAGATGCTCTCCACGCTGATCGCGCTCGGCTGCACGCCGGTCGATGCGGGCGATGCCGCGGTGGAAGAAGTGGAGTACGACCGCTGCGCGCCGCTCGATTTTTACTCGACCACGAATCATCGGACGCAGATTCGCCACCACGCGGAATGGATCGACGTCGATGATCAGCGCATGGATGCGATGATCGTGGTGAAGGACGAGCGCGCGGCGTGCCGCCGCTTGCGTGATTTGAAGAAGGGCGACCTGGTGGTGACGGGCATGCGCGGCATCCGCGTGCTGCCGGAATCGAAGGAGCGCGACCGGCTGGCGTTCGCGTTCATGAGCAACGGCATATCGTCGGAGAGGCAGCTCGATACCGCCGTGCGGCAGACCGTCACCCTGATGGAACAGGCGCGCGTGGCGGGCCAGAAGATTATCGTGGTAGCGGGACCGGTCGTGATTCACACCGGGGGCGGACCGGCGCTGGCGGCGCTGATCAGAGACGGCTGGGTGCAGGCGCTGCTGGCCGGCAACGCGCTCGGCGTGCACGATATTGAAGCCGCTCTGCTGGGCACGTCGCTCGGCGTGCGGCAGACCGATGGGCGTCAGGAAGAGCACGGCCACCGCAACCACATGCGCGCGATCAACGCGATCAATCACGCGGGCAGCATCGCGAAAGCGGTCGAGAGCGGGCGGCTGACGCGCGGAGTGATGTACGAATGCGTGCGGGCGCACGTGCCGTTCGTGCTGGCAGGCAGCCTGCGCGACGACGGGCCTCTGCCCGATACCATCACCGACATGAATCTGGCGCAGGACGCCTACGCGGAGCAACTCCGCGGCGCGGGCCTGGTTCTGTGCCTGGGGTCGATGCTGCACTCCATCGCCACCGGCAACATGCTGCCCAGTTGGGTGAAAATCGTCTGCGTGGACATCAACCCTGCGGTGGCAACCAAGGTCAGCGATCGCGGCACCGGGCAGGCGGTGGGCGTGGTGACGGATGTCGGCCAGTTCCTCGGACTCCTCCAACACGCCCTGGAGTCTCAGCAATGAGACAGCCAGCAGTGAAGCGCCAGTACACCGACGATCACGCGGCGTCCGGAGTGAACGCCGAACTGCCGGAGATCGAGACCTGGCCGAACCAATATAAGACCGGTTACCAGATCGAAATCACGATGCCCGAGTTCACTTCCGTGTGCCCGAAAACGGGTCTGCCCGACCACGGCACGCTGATCCTCCGCTACGTGCCCGACAAGCTGTGCCTGGAATTGAAATCGCTCAAAATGTACACGCTCGCCTATCGCAACCTGGGAATTTTTCAGGAGAACGTGGTGAACCGGATGCTCGCCGACGTGGTGAAGGCGGCGAAGCCTCATTCCGCCGAAATCGAGGGCGACTTCACCCCGCGCGGCGGCGTGTACACGAAAATCACGGCAAGCTGGAAGCGTAAAAATGCTAGATGAAGAGTTGACCGCGGCCATACAGGCCGTCCGCGACCGCGTGCGTGCCCGCCATCCCGAAAATGGATTGGGACTCGAAGGAGTCGCCGCCGCCGACCTGCACCCCCTGCTGCACGCCCGCGATGCCGCCGAAGCGAAGGTGGCCGCCATCGGCACGGTGAACCCGCGCCCGCCGGGCCTGACCAACAGCATCGCGCAGTGGTTCAAACAGAGAATCGCCCGCGCGCTCGAATGGCACGTGCGGGAGCAGGTGGAATTCAACCGCGCCTCCATGCGCTGCGTGCAGGCGACGCTGGAAGCCCTGGGCGACACGAATCGCGCGCTGGTGGTTCTTGCCAATCATAACCGCGCGCTGCGCGAGGAAATCGAGACGCTCGACCGGGCCCATCGAGAAGAGATGGCCGCGCTCTATCGCGAGGCGCAGGAGTTGAAGGACATTCGCAAGCACTGGCCGGAATGGCGGGCCGGTTTCGAGGAACGCCATTCGCGCAGCGAGATCCACTTGCTGCGGACGATTTCCGAGCTACAGGGCGCCTTTCAGCATCGCGTCACGTTGCAGGAGCAGAATTTTCGCGAACTGGTCCGCCAGCAGCACGGCGCGTTCACCAACGCTCTCGAACGCGCCACAGGGGACGTGCAGAAGCGGGTGTGGGCCGACCTGGAAGAAATCCGCCGCCAGTACGAAAAACTGATTCACAACGAGCTGAAGGTGATCCGTCAGAAGGTTCTTGTATCGCCTCCGCCGGCTGCGGCTCCGGCGTCGGTCCCGTCGAACATCAACGTCGACTGGCTGCGATTCGCCGAAAGTTTTCGCGGACCGGAAGAGGAGATTCGCGAGCGGCAGCGGCATTATGTATTGCGATTCGCCGGATCCGCCCCGGTGCTCGACCTGGGCTGCGGGCGCGGCGAATTCCTCGAAGCCGCGCGCGACGCGGGTCTCGCCGCATCGGGAGTCGACCAGAGCGACGAGTGTGTCGCGCTCTGCCGCTCCAAGGGCCTGCACGCAGAGAAGGCCGACCTGTTCGTCTATCTTGATGCGCTCGCCGATCAATCGCTGGGCGGAATTTACTGCGCGCAGGTGGTGGAACACATCGACCCGCATCGCCTGCCCGATCTGGTCATGCTGATGGCCAAAAAGCTTCGCTCGGGCGCACTCGCGGTGATCGAGACGCCGAACCCGGAATGCCTCGCGATCTTCGCGACGCACTTCTTTCTCGACCCGACGCACACGCGTCCCGTTCCGCCGCGGCTGCTGGGATTTTATATGGAGGAGGCTGGATTCGGGCGTCTGGAAGTGGAGCGTCTGTCGCCCGCGGTCGATTCGATGCCGTCGCTCGAGGACCTGCCGGCGGGGGTGAGGGAGCAGTTTTTCGGGGGGTTGGATTATGTCATTTTTGGGCGAAAACTTTAATCGATGCAATCCCCTCCATGACTTCCATGAGACGGCTTGGCATGTCGACAAGAATCTGTCCTTCATTCGAGGCTCCCATCCGCATTCGGGAGCCGGTTGGTGCGATGCAAGTTGAGATCAGGGTCGAAGCCCGGCGCTGCCGTCCGCCGGACGAGCTCTTTAAAAGGCTCAAGCCCTCATCCCATCTTAGCAGGCTGATGAAAAAGTCAAATTGACCGCTTCCGATGGTCGCGGTTCCATGTCGGTAACACCTGTTATCAAGGGCTTAATGGAACCGCGACCATCGGGAGCGGTCATGCCGGGGACTTTTTCAGCAGCCTGTTAGGAAAGGGTTTAACAAACTCGCCAGTCACCACAAGCGGTGCAGGCCCCATCGTCTGGCCGTCGAGTCTTTTCCAAACGGCTCCAGGATGTGGTGCGCGCACTGCACCAGCAGTTTGCGCAAGTTGGGGGTCGCCGCTTTTGGAATCCCCGCGTACGGGAGCAAAGCGCAAGGCCGGTTCACGCGGAGAAGCAGAGGAAAGGACTTAAACTTTTTGCTTACGCGGTGACTCGAGATTAGGGAGGAACGCGGTCAGCAAGCCGATAGCCGGTAGATAGGCGCAGAGTCGGTAGACGAAGGTGATGCTGGTGGCGTCGGCGAGGCGGCCCAAGAGGGCGGCTCCGATGCCGGCTACGCCGAAGGCCAGCCCGAAAAACACTCCCGAGATGGCGCCGACCCGGCCGGGGACCAGTTCCTGGGCGTAGACCAGAATCGCGGAGAAGGCGGAAGCGATCACCAGTCCGATGATGACGGTGAGGATCGAGGTCCAGAACAGGTTCGCGTGAGGCAGCAGGAGTGTGAAGGGCAGCACGCCGAGGATCGAGCACCAGATGACGTATTTGCGGCCGATACGGTCGCCGATCGGGCCTCCAGCGAAAGTGCCCGCGGCGGCAGCGCCCAGGAACAGGAACAAGTGAATCTGCGCGCTTTGCACGGAGACGTGGAATTTATCGATCAGATAGAAAATGTAATAGGCGCTGAAGCTGGCGAGATAAATATATTTCGAGAAGATGAGCGCGACCAGGACGCTCATGGCGAGGGCGACTTTTTGACGGGAGAGAGTCGAGTGGCGCGCGGAGGCCTGGCGTTTGATCGTCGGCGGGTGATGGTTTTTATACCAGGTGCCGACCTGGGTGAGGATCAGGATCGCGATGAGAGCGGCGATGGAGAACCACGCGATGCTGTGTTGGCCTTTCGGCAGAACGATGAAGGCGGCGAGCAGAGGTCCGGTGGCCGAGCCGGCGTTGCCTCCTACCTGAAACAGAGATTGCGCCAGGCCGTGTTGTCCGCCGGAGGCTAATCGGGCGATGCGCGACGATTCGGGGTGAAAAACAGCCGAGCCGACGCCGACCAGCGCGACAGCGATCAGAATCGCCAGAAAGCTGGGGGCGGAGGAGAGGAGCATCAGTCCGGTTAGGGTGAATCCCATGCCGATGGCGAGCGAATAGGGTTTAGGATGGGCGTCGGTATAAACGCCGACCAGGGGCTGGAGGAGGCTGGCGGTGATCTGGAGGGATGCCGTAATCATGCCGATCTGGCTGAAGTCGAGATGGTAGGAGGTTTTGAGGATCGGATAGACGGCGGGGACGACGGACTGCATCATGTCGTTGAGAAGATGGCAGAAGCTGATGGCGGCGAGGACACGGAAGGCCGTGGATTCGGTGTCGTGAGCGAGCTGCCGGGGGAGGGTGGTTGTGGACACGCTCTTCTAGTTTAGCTGACGCCCAAAGCCTTGCTTTTTTGCTTGAATCGATTTAATAAACCAGGTAAGCTGGGGCGGAATTTTGGGTTCGTTTGGAGGACAAGATGGCTCAGCCTGCACCGGCCCTAGGGAATCTGGCGGGATTGATGGTGAATGTTTACGACGGGACTAGGGAGCCAGTCGATCCGAACCTGGATGTGATGGTCTCCATCTCCGATGGCTTTCATACTCCCTTTGTTCAGCAATCCTTCAAAGGACCGAACATCAATTTCAACGTTCCGGTTCACGACTTCGACGGAGGCAATCAATACTCGGTGGTGGTGTCGGCGAAAGGGTATTACCAATCGGGGTTCTTTCCCGTGACGGTTTCGCCGGCGGTGCATCAGTCCGTTTCGCTGATGCTGGTGCCCAAAAACGCGGATTTTCACTTTGCGAATGCGAAATGGGAGGATGTGGAGTCGAAACTCCCGAAGCTCGCCGACGCTTTGAACAACAGCGCGCAGGGGGACGCAAGCGGCTTTTACACCGAGGCGTATGAAAACGGTCAATCCCAAGCGAAGGTTGCCTGTATGCTGAATATCGCCACCGCAATGGACCAGATTTTCCTGCCCAACAATACCGCGCTCACGTATCTGAAGTCGATCTTTATCACAGATTTACGGCAAGACCGGTTCTTTGCGCTGACCGATCCGGAACTGCTCCACCAGGTGCAACTGGCGGGAAAGATGTTCGACAAACAGAGCGAGGCCGATTTGGGATTGCACAGCGGCAACGACGCCTATGGACCGGCAACGAGCAGTTACAAGCAGAATCAATTTGGCGAGGCGAACGTCCAGTTGACGTTTCACGGCAATCAAAATGGGCTGATCGTGGTGGAGCCGGACATCGACTATTATAAGGACCCGCTGGCGCATACGATTTTCGAATTGATTCCAAACGGCTTTACCGGCGGGCTGACCGATCCTCGCGAGGTATATGTGCTGCGGTGGATCGCAGGCCAGACGGCAGGACTGCCGGAGTTCGATCCTCTGTACACGATCGAATAGTAACGATCGGGTACATTCGATACACTTCTGTATAAATAGCTCTCCAGAATTACGTAGGAAGTGCTTGCTCTCGGCTCGGAAGTGCTGTAATATCAATCACAAGCTTCGATAAAAGGGTGGTCATTCACGTGCTCCGGAATCTGCCGGGTTCGTGTCTGCGGATGCTGTATGAGGGAATTCAGGCAACAGCTCGTTGGGGCGTTACTGGTGATTGTGACGGTTGCGGCGGTAGTGGCCGCGGCTATCAATTTCCAGCAGCAGAGCCGTTTTGCGCTTCCCGACGACGGCGTGGCCTGGGTTGATCAGCCGAGCGGCGATTCCGAACAGGTGGTGGCGGCTTATGTGACGCCGGCGAGTCCGGCGCTGAAGGCGGGGCTGCGGACGGGCGACGTGCTGCTCTCGATCGAGGGCGTCCGGATGGACAACGCCCTGAAGGCGACCGAGGTGCTGGCCCGGCTGGGTCCGTGGCGGCAGGCCGACTACGAAATTCACCGCGGCGGTCGCAGTTTCACGGCCAAAGTCATTATTGGGCAAGTCGAGCGCGACTCCACGATTTTCTATCAATACGCCGTGGCGGTGGTGTACCTGGCCATCGGGCTGTTTGTGTATTTCCGCCGGGGGAACGCGCCGCGGGCGCTGCATTTCTTCCTGTTGTGCCTGGCGTCGTTCATTATGTCGGCGTTCCATTATTCGGGGAAGCTGAATAATTTCGACAAGATCATTTATCTGGGCAACGTGATCGCGGGATATCTGGCGCCGACCCTGTTCCTGCATTTCTGTTTCGTATTTCCGGAGCCGCAGAAGTGGATCCGGCGGCGGTTCGCGGCGGTGCTCCTCTATTTGCCGGGGACGGCGCTGCTGGCGTTCCATCTGGGCGTGATGTTCGGGTACGTTCGGACGGCGGCGCCCCTGCTCGAAATGCGCTGGATGCTGGACCGGACGTGGCTGACGTTCCTGTGCTCGATGTATCTGGCGGGAGGCGCCGTGCTGGCGTTCCAGCTGCGCAAGGCGGAAGACCCGGTAGTGCGTAGGCAGCTGACGTGGCTGCGCAACGGGGCGGTGATCGGGATGCTGCCGTTCGCGCTGATCTACGCGGTGCCTTATCTGATGGGCGTGCCGCCGAATCATGCGATGAACCTGGCGGTGCTGTCGCTGCCGTTGATTCCTCTGACCTGGGCGTACGCGATTCTGCGCTACCGGCTGATGGACGTCGACGTGATTTTCCAGGAAGGGTACGTGTACACGCTGGCCACGCTGGCGGTGCTGTCGATTTTCTACGGGCTGATTTTCACGGTGAGCAGAGCGGGCGAGCTGAGCGGCACGGCGATGGTCGCGCTGATCCTGATCGCCGCGTTCGTGTTTCAACCGATCCGGAACTGGATACAGGAGCAGCTGGATCGCTACTACTTTTATAAAGACCGCTACGATTACCGGCGTACGCTGATCGAGTTTGCGAGGGAGCTGGGGTCGCCTACGAATTTGGGCGAGATGCTGGAGAGCGTGGCGGACCGGCTGATTCGCACGCTGGGGATCCGGCATGTGGCGTTTTTCGTGTGGGACGAAGCGGAATCGAAGTTCCGGCTGGAGCTGGCGAGCAACCGGCGCGGGAAGCAGACGGAGAATGTGCCGTACGGGCTCGATATGAGCTTCTTGAGCGCAAGTCCTAAAAAGCCTTATTTGTTTTTTGAACGGACGAGGAATCTGCTGGACGTGATTTCGCATGAGATGCCGGCTTCGGCGCGGCGGTCGATTGCGGAATTGGAGCTGACCTATTATCTTCCGTGTTCGGCAAGAGGGCGGACGATTGCGTACCTGGGTGTGAGCCGGACGGAGACGGGCGATTTTCTGTCGAGCGAGGATGTGGAGTTGTTAGTCACGCTGTCCGGTTATGTCGGCATCGCGGTCGACAATTCGATGCTGTATCAATCGCTGGCGCGGAAGGTGGAAGAGTACGAGAAATTGAAAGAGTTCAGCGAGAACATCGTCGAATCGATCAACGTGGGCATTCTGGCGGCGGACCTGGAAGACCGGGTGGAGAGCTGGAATTCGCAGATCGAAAAACTGACGGGGATTTCGCGGGAGAGGGCGTTAGGCAGGAAACTTTCCGAGCTATTGCCGGCCGATTTGTGCGAGCGTCTGGGGGCGGGCGTCGCCAACGTTTATAAATTCGTTCTGAAGCCGAAAGAAGTGACGCTCAATATCGCGATAGCGCCGCTGATTTCGCGCGAAGGAGCGCAGATCGGGCGGCTGATTATTTTCGACGACGTAACGGACCGGGCGGAACTGGAGCGGAGGCTGATGCAGGCCGACAAGCTGAGCTCCATCGGGTTGCTGGCCGCGGGCGTGGCTCATGAAGTGAACACGCCGCTGGCGGTGATCTCGACCTACGCGCAGATGCTGGCCAAGCAGATTTCCGGAGATGAACAAAAAGCTCCGCTGCTGGAAAAAATCGCGCGGCAGACGTTCCGGGCGAGCGAGATCGTTAATTCGTTGCTGAATTTTTCCCGCACGTCGCCGACGGAATTTGTCAGCGTCGATCTGAATAAGGTGGTTCGCGAGACGCTGGCGCTGATGGAGCATCAGATGACCAAGTCGGGCGTGACGGCTACGCTGGCGTTAGACGAGACGCTGCCGCGGATCAAGGGGAATCCGGGCAAGCTGCAGCAGGTGTTCCTGAATCTGTTCCTGAATGCGCGGGACGCCATGGAAAGAGGCGGCGCGTTGGCGGTGAAGACTCGGGCTCTCGACGGTCATGTGCTGGTGACGGTGGCGGATTCGGGCGCGGGAATTGCGCGGGAGAATCTGGAAAAAATCTTCGACCCGTTTTTCACGACCAAGGGCGCGAAAAAAGGAACCGGGCTCGGATTGTCGGTCAGCTACGGGATTGTGCGCGAACACGGAGGGAACATCGAGGTGGAGAGCGAAATCGGCGCGGGGACGCGTTTCGAGTTATCGTTCCCGCAGGTGGCGCTGGAAGCGGCGGCGGTGAAGCGATCGGAAGCGGCGGCGGTTCAAGCGGCGCCCGCCTTGGCGGCGGCCCAGGCGGTGTCCACACAGTCCGTTTCCGCGCAAAGCGTTCCGCAGCAGGCCGTGGCGCAGACTGACAGGTTGATCCGTTAATGATTCCCGAGGGCCCTCTTCCCGTCGAGATCATCGCGCCCGAAACCTCCTACCGCGGCCGTGTTCTGGTGATCGACGATGAACCAGATATTCGCGAAAGCCTGGAAGCCCTGCTGTCGAGCGAGAACTATCGCGTCGAATTGGCGTCGAACGCCACCGAGGGGCTGAGGAAGCTCGAAACATCGACCTACGATCTTGTTTTAGTCGACCTGATGATGCCGGACAAAAGCGGCATGGAGGTGCTGGAGGAAATCCGTTTGCGGGATCGCGAGACGCCATTGTTCATGATCACGGCGTACGGGTCGATTGAGGTCGCGGTAGAGGCGCTGAAGCGCGGGGCGAACGATTATTTCGCAAAGCCGTGGGACAACGAAAAACTGCTCATCGAGATCGAGCGGATGATCTCGAAGCACCGGCTGGAGCGCGAGAATACCGAGCTCAAGAGGGCGCTGAAGCAGCGCTACAGCTTCCCGAACATTGTCGGCAAGAGCGAGAGGATGATGAAGATCCTCGACCTGGTCGCGCAAGTTGCCGCGAGCCGGGCGACCATCCTGATCACAGGCGAGACGGGGACTGGGAAGGAGCTGATCGCCAACGCGATTCACGCGCATTCGGCGCGTCATGAGCATCCGTTTGTGCCGGTGCATTCGGGATCGGTGCCGCCGGATCTTCTCGAGTCGGCGCTGTTCGGCCATGTGAAGGGAGCGTTCACCGGCGCGGTGGCGTCGCGAAAAGGGTATTTCGAGATCGCCAATCATGGGACGATTTTTTTCGACGAGATCGGCACGATTTCGCTGGAGACGCAGACGAAATTGCTGCGCGTGATTCAGGAGCGCGAGTTCATGCCGCTGGGTTCGACCGAGACGATCCGGGTGGACGTGAGGATCGTGGCGGCGACGAACGCGGATCTGAAAAAGGCGGTGGAAGAAGGGAAATTTCGCGAGGATCTTTACTACCGGTTGAATGTGATCAACCTGGCGCTGCCTCCTCTGCGCGACCGGAAAGAAGATATACCGGCGCTGGTGGATCATTTTTTCGCGAAGTATTGCAAGGAAAACGAGAAATATCTGGACGCAAACGGGAGGACCGTGCTGAGCTTCGAGCCGGAAGCGATGCAGATCCTGATGGATCACCTGTGGCCGGGCAATGTGCGCGAGCTGGAGAACGTCGTCGAGCGCGCGGTGGTGCTGGCGTCGCAGACGTCGGTACCGGTGGATGTCTTACCCGAGCATCTTCTCGAAGCGAAGGGCTTAAGAATCCGCCGGGACGAGAGCGGGCATCTGGCAGCCGATGCGAGTCTGTTCGAGATTGTCGCCGATTACGAGAGGCGGAAGATCATCGAGCAACTGGAAGCGTCGGACTGGAGCCAGACTGGGGCCGCGGAGGCGTTAAGGGTGCCCTTGTCGACGTTGAATCAGAAAATTAAGAGATTGAATATCGAGATTCGGAAGCGGGGGGCGTGACGGAGACGCCGGTTCAAGCCGACGCTGCAAGCTTCGCGCCACGAAACGGAACGAGGCGGCGATGGTATTCTGGATAAATATCTCGCCAAACTAAGCGTACGTTAGCCATCATCTTCGCGGGGTTCTGCGCGTTTTTGACGGTTTACGCTACCCAACCGATCCTGCCTGTATTAAGCAAGGCGCTCGGCATCACCGCCTTCCTGGCGAGCCTTACGGTGACGGCCAGCACTCTAGGCATGGCGTTCACAGCTCCCATGGCCGGAAGAATTTCCGATCGCATCGGGCGCAAGAAAACCATCGTGATCGCCGGCTTTGGTCTGGCGGTTTCGACTGTCGCGGCGGCGTTTGCCGGGGGACTGCCTTCGCTGCTGTTCTGGCGCTTCCTGCAAGGTGTGTTCACGCCCGGCATTTTCGCGGTCACGATCGCCTACATTCACGACGAGTGGAGCGCGGCCGAAGCGGGGCGCGGAATGGCGTCCTATGTCGGCGGCACGGTGGTGGGCGGATTTTTGGGAAGATTCCTGGCGGGACTCATCGCGGCGAAGTACGATTGGCACGACGTGTTTTTTGTTCTGGGCGGGCTGAACCTGCTCAGTGCATTGATCATCTGGCAGTTCATGCCGGTGGAGAGTAAGAAACCGGTTCCCGCTCCAAGCGGGTTCTGGACCGCGGCCGGGGAACATTTTCGCAATCCTCTGCTGCTGGCCACTTACGCAGTGGGATTCTGCGTGTTCTTCTCGCTGATTTCGACGTTCACGTATATCAACTTCTATCTGTCGAAGCCGCCGTTCTCGCTGCCGACATCAGTCCTCGGATCTTTGTTCTTCGTCTATCTGACAAGCGCGGTGGTGACGCCGATCGCCGGGAGGTACATCGATAAATACGGGCACCGGTTCGTGTTGTTATGCGGCATGGCGGCGGGAGCTCTGGGCACGCTGCTGACCATGGTTCCGAGCGTCCCGGTTATTGTGATCGGGCTGGCTCTGGTTTGCGATGCGGTGTTTGTGGCGCAGACGTGTTCGAGTGGATTTATCGGCGTGGCGACCAAGACCAACCGCGCGCTGGCCGTTGGGCTTTACGTGATGGTGTACAACATCGGCGGGAGCACGGGCTCGGCGGTGCCTGGTCCCGTATGGAAGGCGTACGGATGGCCGGGCGTGGTGGCTTTGATCGTCGCGGTGCAGGTGTTGACCATGTTGCTTGCCTGGCGGCTATGGCCGGAGAGGCAAAGCCGCGCGTGACGCGGCACTGGTGATTTGCGTTAAACCGCACTAGACTTTATGGATAGAGGTGATGACCATGATGACATCGAGACGGCAGTTCGGCCATGTGGTGGCTGCGACCAGCCTTGCATCGGCGGTGGAGATGTTCGCCGAGGAGCCGGCGGCGACGGCGGGCGATGCAGGCGAATTGAAGCTGGGCGTGGCGAGCTATTCGTTCCGCGAGTTTGGTCGGAAGATCGCGATCCAGGGGACGCAGAAGCTGGCCAAGTACATCAACTACAAAGACGTGCATCTTCCGTTGACGTCGACCCCGGCGGAGATCAAGAAGGCGGTCGCGGATACGGAGAAAGCCGGGCTCAAGATTGTCGGCGGAGGCACGATTTATTTCCGCACCGACGACGAGAAAGATATTCGTTCGAAGTTCGAGTACGCGAAGGCCGCCGGGATGCCGACCATCGTTTGCATGCCGAACAAAGACGTCTTGCCGAAGCTGGAAAAATACGTGAAGGAGTACGACATCAAGATCGCGGTGCACAACCACGGCCCGGAAGATCCGAATTTCCCGCGGCCGCAGGATGTGCTGGCGGTGGTGAAGAATATGGACCCGCGCTGCGGGCTGTGCATCGACATCGGACACACGGTTCGCACCGGCGTGCCCCTGGTGCCGACGGTGGCGGAGGCGGGTTCGCGCCTGCTCGATATGCACGTGAAGGATCTGCGCAGCTTTACGGATAAAAACAGCCAGGCTCCGTGCGGCGATGGGATCATTCCGTTCCCGGCGCTGTTCACGCAATTGAAAAAGATGAACTATCAGGGCTACATCAATCTGGAATACGAGATTGACGACACGGATCCGCTGCCGAATATGATCAAGAGCTTTGCCTATATGCGCGGAGTGATTGCGGGACTTCGCGGCTGAAAGCCGCAGGAGCCAGAAGCCAGGAGCCAGGAGCCAGAATGTCAGCGCTTGTAGCCGATGGTACGTAAGAGGTCACGGCGCCATTTTTTGTCGGCGTCTGTTTCCACGCCCTTTGGGCTTTGGCCGTCGATTACTCCTAAAATTCCGCGGCCTTGATCAGTTTCGGCTACGATCACTTCCACCGGATTTGCCGTGGCGCAGAAGATCGTGCAGATTTCCGGGATCTCGCGGATGCGGCTCAGTACGTTGATCGGGTAGCCGTCACGCACCGAAACGACGAAGACGTGGCCGGCGGCGATCAACTGGGCGTTCGCGGTCGCATTTGACTGAAGATCCGCGTCGTTGCCGTCGACTCTGGTCAGGCACGCGCCGGACGCTTCGTTAAAGGCGATGCCGAACTTCATTTGCGGGACCGCGTTGACGATGGCTTCGTAGAGATCCTCGACGGTCTTAATGAAGTGGCTTTGGCCAACGATGATGTTGCCGTTCTCCGGTATTTCCAAACGCACTGTCTTCAGTTCCATGGCATCCATCATAATTAATCGTGGCAATTCGCAAGGCTAGCAAGCTGATTGAAGGACGGCTGAACGTTCATCGCGACGGCTACGCGTTTCTCATCCCCGATAAGCCTGTTCCGGGCGTCGAGGGCGACGTCTACGTCACGAAAGAAGAAGCGCATAAGGCGATGCACGGCGATCGCGTCGCGATCCGGTTGAGGCGCGGCGACCGGGGGCGCATCAGCGGCGAGATCATGCAGGTGGTGAAGCGCGCGCATCCTTCGGTAGTGGGCGAGTTTCTCATCCGGCGGCGTGGAAATTACGTGGTGCCGCACGAGGATCGCATCCGGCAGTGGATCGAGATTCCGGAAGGAATGGAGTTTCCGAAAAAGAAAGTTTCGGCCGACCGGGTGGGCGCTCGGGCGGTCGAGGTGAAGACGGTTGCCGATCTCGAAGGGATGATCGTGAACGTGGAGATTCTCGATTTCGGCGACGGCGACCGGCCGGTGGGACGCGTGACGGAGATTCTCGGAAAGCCGGACGATTTCGGAATCGACGTCGAGATTCTGATCCGGTCGCATCACATCCCTCATGAATTTCCCGACGACGTGCTGGACCAGGCGCGAGCCATTCCGGGAGCGATTTCAGAGAGCGAAATTGCGAAGCGGAGGGATTTTCGCGCGCTCGACATTGTCACCATCGACGGCGAGACAGCGCGCGATTTCGACGATGCGGTATGGGTGGAGAAGCTCGCGAATGGGAATTTCGCCTTGCAGGTGCATATTGCCGATGTGAGCTACTACGTCAGGCCCGGGTCGGCGATCGATCGCGAGGCGGCGCTGCGCAGGACGAGCGTGTACTTCCCGGATCGCGCGGTGCCGATGCTGCCGCTGGAATTGTCGACGGACCAGTGTTCGCTGCGGCCCCATGAGGACCGCCTGGTGCTATCGGCGCTGCTCGAAATCGACAAGCGCGGCGATGTCGTCGCCCAGGATTTTACGCGCGGCGTCATTCGCAGCGCGGAAAGAATGACGTATACGGCTGTGCACGGAGTGCTGGAGGGCGATACGGAACTGCGTAGCCGCTATGCGCCCCTGGTCGCGAGATTCGAGCTGATGCAGGAGCTGGCTGTCATTCTGAATAAGAAGAGAGTGCGCAGGGGGTCGATCGATTTCGACCTGCCTGAACCTCTGCTGGAGTTCGATGAGTTCGGGGAGATGATCGGAATCAAGCGTGCTGCCCGCAACGACGCCCACCGGCTGATTGAAGAATTTATGCTGGCGGCGAATGAGGCCGTCGCGTCACATATCGAGGATGCGGGGCTGGGGATGATTTTCCGCATTCACGAAAGGCCCGATCCGAAGCGCGTGCTGGAGTTCGAGGAGGTTGCGACGCAGTTCGGCTATTCGCTGGTGGGCGGAGGCGCTCCGGTGAAGAAATTCCGCGGCGAAGTGGTCGCGCTGGATAATGCGAACCTGACTTCGCGGAATTATCAAAAGCTGGTCGCGAAGATCGAGGGCAAGCCCGAGGAGCGCATCCTCAGTTATCTCATGCTGAGGAGTTTGAAACAGGCGCGGTATAGCGACCGGAACGTAGGGCATTTTGCGCTTGCGGCAAAGAGTTACACGCATTTCACGTCGCCCATCCGAAGATATCCGGATTTGATCGTTCATCGGATATTGAAAGCTCATCTCGATGGGAAAGAGTATGAGGACGATCTGCACGAGATTGCCGATTCCTCGTCGTCGACCGAGCGCCGTGCGGCGGAGGCGGAGCGTGAACTGGTGGAATGGAAGAAGGTGAAGTTCATGATCGCCCACGTGGGCGAGGAGTTCGACGGACTGATTATTTCCACGCAGCGATTTGGATTTTTCGTGGAACTGGCGGAGATGTTCATCGAAGGGCTGGTTCCGATGGATACCCTGCTCGGGGATCAGTACACCTATCACGAGAACACGCGGAAGATTGTGGGGCAGCGGACACGGAAGCAATATGCGATCGGCGACAAGGTGCGGGTGCGGCTGGATCGTGTGGACGGGGTGGAGAAGAGGTTGCAGTTCTCGCTGGTTCAGTACAAGGGCGGTTCGCCGGGGGGGCGGGTTTTCCAGCGGCGGTGAATCCAGAGCCACTGGTCGGGATATTCGCGGATGACGGATTCGAGCTGCGAATGGACGCGCTGCGTGTCTTCCTGAACGTCGCCGGTCATGGGGATTTCGGGGTAGAAGCGGAGAATGTAGCGCTGGTCTTCCTTCGACCAGAGAGCGAAGCCGGGGACAACGGCCGCTCCGCTATGATGCGCGAGTTTCGCGAAGGCCGTTCCGGCGCAGGCCTTCCTTCCGAAGAAATCGACAAACACCCCCTGGTCGAGTGTCGTGTTCTGATCGATCAGGATGCCGACAGCGTCGCCGGACTTTGAGAGCTTTCAGGATGCCGCGGGCCGCGTCCTTTTTCTCGATGATGTGATTGCCGCTGAGGGCGCGATAGCGCTCGACCACGGCGTCGATACGGGGATTGTCCAGCGGGCGGACGACGATCTGCATGGGAGCGGTCATCCAGGCATGCGCGAACGCGCTCAACTCCCAGTTGCCGAGGTGCGCGGTCGCGACCAGTACACCCCTGCGCTTGGCCAAAGCCGTCTGAAAATTCTCGAGGCCATCATAACGAATCAGGGTGGAAATGTTTTTAGGCGTCAGACGCGGCAAGCGCGCGAACGTGGCGACCAAGCGGGCCACGGAGAGGAAGACGCCGTCGGCGAACTGCGACGGGTTCGGGTATCCCGCCATGGTCAGATTTTTTTCAGCGACGCGGCGGAGGCGCGGAACCAGAACATCAAGCAGTTTTGCGAAGACGACGGAGAGCGAGGGGAAAATGGCAATGAGTGCGATTGCGGCGCGCGCAATCCAGTACTCAAACAATCCAGCCACCGCCCAGCACCAGTTCGCCCGAATAAAACACCGCGCCCTGGCCGGGGGTGACGGCGCGCTGTGGTTCGTCGAAGCGAACCTCGACGCGCGAAGGATCCGCGGTGGGCGTGATGGTTGCGAGCGCCGCCTGGTGCTTGTTGCGAATTTTTACTTCGGTACGAATATGCGCGGCGGGTGAAGCAATCGAAATCCAGTTCACGTCGCTCACGATCATCGAAGCGCGCAGCAGCGCGTCATTTCGTCCAATGACAACACGCTTCGACGAGGGCTCGGTGGAGATGACGTAAAGTGGCTCGCCCGCAGCGACGCCCAGACCGCGGCGCTGGCCGACGGTGAAGTGGTGGACGCCGGAATGCTCGCCGACAACGCGGCCGTCGGTGAAGACAAGCTCACCCCGGGTTTCGGAAGCCGCGATGCCCTGCTCCTTGAAATACGCGTCGATGAAGGCGGCGTAATCGCCGTTGGGGACGAAGCAAATTTCCTGGCTATCGGGCTTGGCGGCGGTGGGGATGCCGAGCTGGCGCGCGAGCTCGCGCACGGCGGTCTTTTCCATCGCGCCCAGGGGAAACATGGTGCGTGCGAGCTGCTCCTGCTTCAGGCCGAAAAGAAAATATGTCTGGTCCTTGGTACGATCCGCGCTGCGGCGCATTTCCCAGCGGCCCGTTCCGCAGTTCCAGTGAATCTGGGCGTAGTGACCGGTGGCGATGCGGTCCGCGCCCACGCCGGCGGCCATGTCGAGGAATTGATCGAACTTGATGAAGTTGTTGCAGAGCGTACACGGAATCGGCGTGCGGCCGGCGAGATATTCGTCGACGAAAGGCTTCACCACCTGCGCTTCGAAGCGGTCCTCGAAATTGACGACGTAGTAAGGGATGCCGAGAATTTGCGCGACGTGGCGGGCGTCATAGACGTCGTCGAGAGAGCAGCATCGTCCCGTCGATCCGCCTTCGGGAACGAGCTCCGTCAGCCGGCGCTGGTTCCAAAGCTGCATCGTCAGCCCGACGACGTCTTCGCCGCGCGCGCGCAGCATGCCGGCGACGACGGAACTGTCGACTCCGCCGGACATGGCGACGGCGATGGTTCCCTCAGGCATAAGCGGGCGCAAGCTTCCTTAAATGCGCGACCGATTCGACCACGGCTTCGATCAGGGCGTCGACCTGTTGAGCGTCGTTGGAGCGGCCGAGCGAGAAACGGATGCTCGACTTCGCCTGCTCCCGTGTCAGCCCGATGGCCAGCAAAACGGGCGAGGGATCCTGCTTGCCGCTGGAACACGCCGAGCCCGCCGATACAGCGAAGCCTCGCAGGTCGAGCGCGATAAGCAGAGCCTCGCTATCGATTCCGTCGAAGCGGATATTGGTGACGTTCGTCGTGCGTGGACTGCCCTGGGCGTTGACGTGCGTATCGGCCACGCGGGCCAGGATGCCCTGCTCCAGCCGATCGCGAAGCTGCGCGAGCGCGGGCCATTCGGCCGCAGCGTGCTGATTGATCCACTGCGCGGCGGCGCCGAGCGCGACCGCTCCCGCCACATTCTGTGTACCCGCGCGCAGATGGCTTTCGTGACTTCCGCCGTGCATCTGCGGGCGAAGATTCACGCCCTTGCGAATGAAAAGCGCTCCGGTGCCCTTGGGCGCGTAAATCTTGTGGCCGCTGATGGCGTAGATATCGGCGTGCATCGCGCGCACGTCGATGGGAACTTTGCCCGCGGCCTGAATGCCGTCGGAATGAAACGCGATACCGGCTTCGCGCGCGATGCGGCCGATTTCCTCGACCGGCTGAATCGTCCCGAGTTCGTTGTTGACGTGCATCACGCTGATCAGTTTCGTATCTGGCCGGATCGCGGCGCGGATCGCGGCGGGATCGACGATGCCTGTGCCGTCGACGGGCACCTGCGTAACGGAGACCTGATCGGCGCTGCCGAGCACCGCCGGGTGCTCAATGGTCGTGGTGACGACGTGGCCGCCGATGCCGAGAATCCCGAGATTATCGGATTCAGTGCCGCCGCTCGTGAAGATAATTTCAGTATCGGAGCAGTGCAACATCGCGGCGACGTGGCGGCGCGCATTGTCTAGCCTCGCGCGGGCGGCCTGCCCGTAATGATGGATACTGGAGGGGTTGCCGAAATCCTCCGTCAGCACCGGGAGCATGGCTTCCAGGACCTCCGGGGACACCGGCGTCGTCGCGTTGTGATCGAAATAATATCGCTGCACGGCTTTCTTTAATTTTAACAGCAGATGCCACGCGGACCTATCACACTCACCACCGATTTCGGGACCGGCGATCATTTTGTGGGCACGATGAAGGGCGTGATCCTCGGGATTTCGCCGCGGGCGCGGATTGTGGACATCACGCATGAGGTCCCGCCCCATGACATAAACGAGGCCGCGTTCGTGATCGCGCAGGCCTGGCGTTACTTTCCCAAGGGCTCGATCCACGTCGTGGTGGTCGATCCGGGAGTAGGAAGCGCGCGGCGGCCGATTTTGTGCGAGGCAGAGGGGCAATTCTTCATCGCGCCGGACAACGGCGTGTTGTCGATGATTTACGACGGGGCCCGGCACAAGGTCCGAGTAATTTCCAACGAGAAGCTTTTTCTGAAAAATGTCAGCAACACATTTCACGGGCGCGATGTTTTTGCGCCCGCCGCAGCACACCTGTCAAAAGGTCTGGCTCCGGCGAAGTTCGGAAGACCGATTCAGGACTTCCTGCGCAACTTTCTGATGAAGCCGACGCGCTTGTCGCGGCATGACTGGGCGGGAGTCGTGCTGAAGTCGGACCGCTTCGGCAACCTGATCACGAATTTTAACATCGACGAGTTTCCGGATGTCGCGGAGCATTCGATGGAACTTCGGGCGGGACTGGAGCGGATCAACAGGCTGGCGCGGACGTACGCGGAGACGGAGATGGGCGAGCTGTTCGCGATTGTCGGAAGTTCGGGATACATAGAAGTGGTGGTGAACCAGGGGTCGGCGGCAAAGCGGCTTGGGGTGGGAGCGGGGTCGCCGGTGGAGCTTGAGATTTTTTACGAGTGATTTGCCGGGGTCCCAGGCGTCGACACGAGTGTCGACGCGGCACGCATGAGTGCGTGCGCCACAGGAACGGCAGATGGAATTAGGCCGGGGGTTTTTCGTAGCCTCGGCATTCCAGGACCGGCAGCCGCGGATATTTCGGAAACGCCGGGTCGGTCAGCGATCGCTCGCACAACAGGAAGATTGAGCCGCGGTCGTTGCGGATGATGCGGCAATGCTGACAGGTGTCGCAGAGGTTCTCCATATCAGTCGACGAGGCCGCTGCGCACGGCGAACCGGACCAGTTCGCCGGTGCTGTGCAGGTTTAGTTTTTCCATCAGCCGGCCGCGATGCGCTTCGACGGTGTAGACGCTCAGGTTCAGCGACGTGGTCACTTCTTCGTGGCGAACGAACAGGTCGCGCGAGGACGATTCGGGGGCTTTCTTGCCGATCAACAACTGCCGCGCCTCGGTCGAGAAATCCAGCACCGCGCGTTCCAGCTCGTTCCAGGCCGCTTCGTCCGGGCCTCCGCGCGCTTTCTCCACTAAGACCTGCACCTCCCCGCCGGTCTGATCGAGCGCGGCGAGCACCTTGGCGCGATCCACGTTCTCCGGCGTGCGCGACATGCGATAGAAGGCGGCGTTTAGAGCCTCCTGCTCGCGCTCGACTTCATCGAGCAGACGCGTGATCACCAATTGATCGGCGACCAGCGCCTCCGTGCTGGCGGTGATGGAGCGCGCGTTGTGAACGCCGATAACGGCGGCGGCGGCCAGAAGCGCGATGACCACCGCGAATCCGATCACCAGCACGCGTAGCAGTGTGCGCATGGACCTGGTTCCACACTAACGTTTTTTCATTAACAGACGCTCGCCGTGAATACCACAATCAGGTGCGGCGGGCTCGCCTGCGGAGGCTAGTGTTCCTAAAAGCATATGGCCGCAAGATGGATTTCGAAGGGGAAAAACCCCATAAAGGAGAAAGAGAAAATGAAACGCACAATTTTGATCGCGATGTTGACCGCCGCCGGGATGTTCGCAGCGAGCACGCCGGCAGCACCGCAGAGTTCCACCACCAAGACCACTTCCACCAAGAAAGCCAAGAAAACCAGCAAGGCGACGACGGCCAAGCCCGCTAGTTCGAACAAGGTGGCGAACAAGAAGGCTGTGAAGGCCTCGAAGACGCCGGCCGCGGCGTCGTCCAGTGCGCCGGCAAAACAATAACGGCGCTTTCCTTGTGAATGGGCCGGCAATCGGGCCGGCCCTTTTTTTACTGTGGTCTGTCGCAGCCACTAGCTCGATAATCGCGCCAGGATCTCCGGCGGAACCCGGCTTCGCAAACGAGGATGAGCCTCGATCAGGCGCTCGATATCGAGCAGGTCCTTTCGCCGCTTGCTTGGGCGGCCCTCCGGATCCTGTGCTGCCCAGATCTTGCCGCTGAGGACATCGTGGATCGATGCAACCGGTAGGCGCAGACCAAGGACGTCCTGCTCAGCAGACCGCGCCGGAAAATCCAAGTAGCGGGGGTCGGTCTGGATCTGAACGCGAAGCCGCGAGCCGGGTTCGGATACGTTCAGGCTGCGCGGAAATAGCTCCAGATGGTAGCGGCCTCCGAGCAGCATCTCGACCTCTTCCAACTGGTCGAGGGCGGCGGCCAAATCCAGGTCAAGGCTGACGAGAGGTTCTGCATAGGCATTGACGCCTTGCCCGCCGATGACGCAATAGCGGATCTGGTGCTCGGCCAGCAGGCCAATCAGGCCTTCCAGAAAGTTGGATTGATCCATGGCCACCGCTTTCCAGAAGGCCAGGGCTTGCATCTGGCAGCCCTATCGCGCTGCGAGAAGCGCCCGTAGATGCCGCGCCCGTTCGGGCGACCGCAGTTGCCGGAGCGCCTTGGCTTCGATTTGCCGGATCCGCTCGCGCGTGACGTCGAATTCCTGGCCGATTTCTTCCAGCGTATGCTCGCGCTCGCAGCCGATGCCGAAGCGCAGGCGGATGACTTTCTCTTCTTTCGGAGAGAGCGTCTTCAGGATGTTGGCGGTCTCATCGCGGACGTTGGTGTCGATGACCGCATCGACCGGCGAGCCCACCCAACGGTCCTCGATCAGATCGCCCAGAGCCGATTCGCCGTCGCGGCCGACCGGAGTTTCCAGCGAAACGGGGTCGCGCGAAATGGTCTTCAGCTTCTGGACTTTCTCCACCGGAATATCCATCCGGCGCGAAATTTCGTCGTTCGTCGGCGCGCGGCCGAGCTCTTTTTCGAGCTCGCGCGTGGCGCGCAGAAACTTGTTCATGCTCTCGTTCATGTGAACGGGAATGCGGATGGTGCGCGACTGGTCGGCAATCGCGCGCGTGATCGCCTGCCGGATCCACCACGTGGCGTAGGTCGAAAATTTGTATCCGCGGCGGTATTCGAACTTGTCGGCGGCGCGCATCAGGCCGATATTGCCTTCCTGGATCAGGTCCAGCAGGTGCAGGCCGCGGTTGACGTACTTCTTAGCGACGGAGACGACGAGTCGAAGATTGGCTTCGACCAGGTCCTTTTTAGCCCGCTCGGCCTCAATTTCGCCGTGACGGATCACCGATGTCGTATGCCGCAGATCGGGCAGATTGGCTCCCGCCGTTGTTTCGCGCTTGCGAATCTCGCGCTTCAGTTCGCGGGCTTTCGCCTGCGCCGCCTGGCTCGACCGGCCCTCCAGCTTGCGGAGATCCTGATCTAAATGAGACAGCTCGTCGACAACGCGCTCGATCTCTTTGCCAAAGGCTTTCCATTGGGAATTGTAGAAAGGAACGCTGCGGATCGCCTTCGAGACCTCGACCCGCGACCGGGCGCACTTGGCCGCCCACTTCTTGCGCAGCTTCTTGTTGCTGGCCGGAACCGCTTCGGTTTTATCGTAGTTCTGCACCAGCCTTTTGTGCGCGGTCACGATCTCCGCCAGCTTGTTCTTGACATCGTTGCGACGCTTGGCGTAGGCGGCACTATCTTCCTCCAGGTCCGCCCCTAGGTCGACAAACGCATCTAAGTCCTCTATTTCCTTGCGAATCTGTTCGCAGATCTCAACCGCGCGGAACTGCACCAGCGCCGACCGGCTGATCGCTTTCTGCATCCGCAGCTTCCCGCGTTCCATGCGGCGCGCCAGGTTCACTTCGCCTTCGCGAGTCAACAGCGGGACGGCGCCCATTTCGCGCAGATAGACGCGAACCGGGTCGTCGGTGTAAATAGACTCCTCGGGCGCATGCGAAGCGGGAAACTCTTCGCTATCATGGGTTTCCTCGGGGTGAAAGAAATTCGCCTCCTCGTCGAAGGGGAGCCCCAGAGGTTCGTGATTTTCGCCTGAGAATTGATCCTCTAACTCGTCCACAGCTGTCACCTTCCCCACTCTCATACCGCCTCTTCCCGCAGCCCGCAGGGCCGCATCTGAAACTCCCGTCGCACCAGAAAGGGAAGCACTATGTTGGGGTTCTTCAAATATCTTCTACCAATTACCTGGGATAACACACGTAACCACTTGTTTCTAAAGGACTTCTAACAAGGCCGGGACGGCACACTTCGTCCTCGGTCCTTCAAAATGGTACAACCGAGTATAACAGGCTTCTTCCGTTAAGTTAAGTCCCTATTTCAAAAGATGTTTCCTGTAGCCATCGGTTACAGGATTTCAGCAACTTAACCTTCACCCGCGCTTCTGCAGCAAGTCCTTAAGCTCGGCCAAGAACGCTTCCACATCCTGGAAATCGCGGTAAACCGATGCAAACCGGACATATGCAATCTTATCGAGCGCCACCAGCCGGCTCATGAGGAGCTCACCCACTTCTGATGTTGCCATTTCCCTGTCCGGGGTGTCGGAAAGCTTCAATTCCACCGCGTCCACCAGCTCGGCCAATTTGGCCATCGGGACCGGCCTCTTTTCGCACGCTTTGAGGAGCCCTTCCAGCACCTTCTGGCGATCGAATTTTTCCCGCCTTCCATCTCGTTTGACGACCATGTAGGGTATTTCGTCACTTCGCTCATACGTTGTAAAGCGCCGCTCGCACTTCAGGCACTCCCGGCGGCGGCGGATGACGTCGCCCTCCTTCGATTCGCGGGAATCGATGACGCGGTCCTGACGATGGCTGCAAAACGGACACGTCACGTTACGCTCCCACGCCTCCATTAATGCCAGGCTCGATGTGGCGCAGATTCCTCCATTTGATTCCCTCGTGAAACGCCAGCCCCAACCCCAACGGCACAATCACTACAAATGTGATGATCCACAATACTAATGCGATTCCGCTGGCTGTTTCCAGCGTGACGCCGAAAAACTCGGTCAGCACGAGGACCGTCACGATCTGCATGCCTCCGCCCACTCCAGGAATCTGCACAATGCTACCAAAACAGACGAAACCGAGCAAAATCACGACGTCGGTCACGCCAAATTCGTGAGTTGCCGGGAACGCCTTGAACACGCATCCGAACGAGGCCGCGATCAGGCACCATTCGACCACCGTATACAACACCAGCAGAGCCGTCCGCGCCCCGCTACGGGTGGACTCCATGCCCTCGCCGAACGATTTCAGGGCCTTTTCGATCTTCGCGCTGAGAATCGCCGGCAGGAACGAAAGACCATCCATCAGCCGCTCCTGCACGCGGCCCTGGAATTTTCTCAGCCCCAGCAGCAGCGCCAGGCATGCCGCACCGATGACTCCCGCCGTATACCCTCCGGCCTCCAACACGATGCTAACCCGCGGCCCGTGCTGGATCGCGCTCCGCGAGATCTGCGACAAAGCCATGCCGAAGATCACCAGCACCATCAGCAGGTCCAGCATCCGTTCCACCACCCAGGCCGCCACCTGGCTCGAAAACGTCACTCCTTCGCGTTTCGAAATCAGGTAGGGCCGTACCGGCTCGCCGGCCCTGCCGAACAGCACTACGGCCGTAAAGCCAATTGCGGTCGCCGAAAAGATCCGCCACAGGCTTGTATTTTTTTGTAAAGGCCGCAGCATGACCTCCCAGCGCATGGCCCGGCCGACGTAGGTGGCCATAATTAGAGCCAGGGCCAGCAACAGCCAGGACCAATCGACGTCGACCAGGGCGCGGGTGAACTCGTGCCAGGCAAAACCCGACGTCCGCCAGCGGTACACGACAAAGGCCGCCATTGCCAGCGCCGCGGCCATTCCCAGCCCTGCGCCAACGTATTTTCTAGTCAAAAGTTTACCGCCGGCTCCCGGCTGCCCGGCACATGATGCCCGACTCCTGGGCTAGAATGTAGATCGAACTTCTCATGATCGTTCTTCGTTCTCATTACAGGTACGTAATATTCTCGGGCACGGAACGAAGAAACAATGGCAGCCATAGCCACAGTTGGTCAGATTAGCACGATAGGCACCCTGACGGGTTTCAAACCGGGCCCGTGGAATATATTTTTGGATGCGGATAGCCAGTTAATCGATCGGTGCCTGGGAGGCGAGGAGGCCGCCTGGGAGGATCTGGTGAAGATCCATACCCGGCGTGTGTACTCGATCTGCTACCGCTTTGTAGGTTCGGACCAGGAGGCGCAGGACCTGACCCAGGAAATCTTCCTGCGCGTGTTCCGGTCGCTGAAGAGTTTTCGCTCCGGCGAGGGTTCCTTTACCGTGTGGCTGTCCCGGCTGTCGAGAAACCTGCTGATCGACCATTACCGGCGCACCAAGCTCGACCGGTCGACCGATTCAATCGAAGAGCAGTTGCCGATGCTCGAAGAAAAAACCGCCATGTCGGCCCGGACCGACGGTCTGGTGGCGGGCCGCGAAGCGAGCGAGCAGTTGCAGTCGGCGCTCCAGAAATTGTCGCCGGAACTGCGCGAGACGGTCATTCTTCGCGATCTGGAGGAGTTAGAATATCGGGAAATCGCGCAGGTATTGAACGTGCCCGAAGGAACGGTAAAATCCCGTCTGAACCGTGGCCGCGCCGAACTGGCGCGCGTATTGCGGAGGCGGATGTGAGGAGAAGTAGCCAGAAGCCAGGAGCCAGGAGCCAGGAGACAACCATCCTGTGTGCGGCTGCTCTGTGCGGGCTACTGTTCGGTTTGAGAAAGGGCCTGAGGCGGACAGGCAGTGGTTTTATTCTGGCTCCTGGCTTCTGGCTTCTGGCTTCTGGCTACTTCTGTCTGGATCGCGCCCCTAGGGGCGCGAATGTTATATGAATTGCGCGGACGTCGAAATCCTTCTCGCCGATTACGTGGACGGCACGCTTGCCGCGGACGGGAAAGCCGCGCTCGACAGCCATCTGTCCACCTGCCCGACGTGTCGGGAACTGGCTCGCGACGTGACCGGCGCGGTGGCGTTCATGGAGCGTGCTTCGGAAGTGACCGCTCCTCCGGAACTGGTCACGCGCATTCTGTTTGAGATTTCCAGCGGTCCCAGCCACCTGGCGGTGAAGCCGTCTTGGGTGCGGCGGATTTTCGGCAACCGGATCGGCGGCAAATATCTGGAGCCGGTATTGCAGCCCCGCTATGCGATGGGGATGGCGATGACGCTGCTCTCCTTCGCCATGCTGGGACGGTTCGCGGGCATCGAGGTCCGGCACCTTACGCCTTCCGATCTCGATCCGGTCAAGATCTGGACCGCGGCCGAGGACCGCGCCACGCGCACCTGGCAGAGGGGCGTGAAGTATTACGAAAGTCTGCGGCTGGTCTATGAAATCGAATCGCGAGTGAAGGAGTGGAGAGACGACGGCGGCGACGGAGCTGACAATCAGCCCGGCGCGCCCTCGGCCCCGGCATCGAAATGAGCCCTGAAGAACCCAAGCCCGAAGAGACGCCCAAGGCGTCCCCGAAAGTCGTCGGTTACTGCCGCGCCTGCGGCAAACCGCTCGATGAAACAAACGTGCGCAATGCGCACGGAACGATTTATTGCGAGGAGCATGTTCCCATGCCACAGACTGTGCCGCCGATTCCGGAATCCCCCTATGCGTCGCCGTATACGGCGCCCATTCCCCCGCCGCTCGCCCATCAGGACACCTCGCCCGGACTGGCCTTCGTGCTCGGCCTGATTCCCGGCGTCGGCGCGATCTATAACGGACAATATGCCAAGGGACTGGTGCACGTCGTCATCATCGGACTCACCATCAGCATCCTCAGCAACGGCGCGGCGCGCGGATTCGAGCCTCTGCTCAGCCTGCTGCTCGCCGGATTTTGGGCGTACATGGCGTTTGAGGCCTATCACACCGCCCGGCGGCGCCAGCAGGGCCTGGTGGTCGACGAGTTTTCGAGCCTTTTCCCCATGCGCGGCGGCGCTCACAAATTTCCGGTCGCGCCCATTCTGCTGATCGTGCTCGGCGTGATCTTTCTGCTGAACAACCTCGATTTCTTCCAGATGGAGCGGGTGATCCGCTACTGGCCCGTGCTGCTGATCGGACTGGGCGTGTACATGCTGTTCGCGCGCTTTTCGGGATCTGAAACCGGCTCGTCTCAAAAGGGAGGCGCGCAATGACTCCTGGTTTGCTCTGCGCCATCCGCGGTCCCGTGATGCTGATCACGCTCGGCGTGTTGCTGTCGATCGACCACTTCGGCACCGTGAGTTTCGCCCGCACTTGGCCCATACTGCTGATTGTCTTCGGGATTTTCAAACTGGCGGAGCGTTCGGGCGCTCGCAGTTCTCAATAGAAGGAAACCAATGAAGCGTACCTCGGTTGTCGCGCCAATGCTGCTCATCGGAATCGGACTGCTGTTCCTGGCGCGGAACATGTATCCGGACCTGGCGCTGATCGACTATTTCGCCCGGTACTGGCCCACCCTGCTGATCCTGTGGGGCGTGCTGCGGCTGGCTGAAATCCTGTTCTGGGCGGCGACGGAAAAACAGCTGCCGTCGCGCGGGATGTCGGGCGGCGAATGGATCCTCATCGTGCTTCTCTGCATGATTGGCCTGAGCGTTCATACCGTGCGCGGCTTTGAGAACTGGTGGCCCCGCAGCGGAATCACCATGGGCGGCATCGACATGTTCGGCGAGAGCTTCGACTATCCGATTTCCGGCGAAAAGCCGGCCGGCAAGACGCCGCGCGTCATCATCGAGGCCTTTCGCGGTAACGCCCGCATCACCGGCACGGATGCGGCATCGGTGAAAGTCACCGGGCACAAGACCATTCGCAGCATGGAGCAGAGCGGAGCTGACCGCGCGAATAACGATTCGCCGTTCGAAATCTCGGGCGACCCCAATGAGCTGACCATCCGCACGAATCAGGATCGCGTTTCCGGCAACCAGCGCATTACCGACGAAATGGAAATTTCCGTGCCCAAGGGCGCGACCATCGAAGCGCACGGCCGCTACGGCGACTTCGACATCACCGACGTGGCGGGCAACGTCGAGATCGTCTCGGACAACGCCGGTGTCCGCCTCCAGAATATCGGCGGCGAAGTGAAGCTCGACCTGCGCAAGAGCGACATCATCCGCGCCGTTAACGTGAAGGGTGCGGTCGATATGAAAGGCCACGGATCCGACGTTGAATTGCAGGACATCGCCGGCCAGGTCACCATTGCCGGCGCGTATTCGGGCGTCATCCAGTTCCGCAATATCTCCCAGCCTCTGCGCTTCAACGGCCAGCAAACGGACCTCAATATCGAAAAACTTCCCGGCCAGGTGAGGATGGCGTTGGGCGATTTCACGGCGGATAATTTAGTTGGACCGGTGCGGCTCACCACGCGGTCTCGCGACGTTCACATCAGCGATTTCACGAACTCCCTCGAAGTCTCGGTCGAGCGCGGCGACGTCGACCTCCGTCCCGGAAAGCTTCCTCTTGCGAAAATGGATGTGCATGTGCACTTTGGAGACATCGAAGTGTCGCTGCCCGCGGCTGCGAAATTCGACCTCACCGGAACCACCGCTCGCGGCGACACCTACACCGATTTTGGTGCGCCCTTCCACACGGAACGCGGCGGTAACGGCGGCTCCATCCGAGGTTCCAACGGCGGCCCCGTCGTCAATCTCCAGACCGAGCACGGAAAAATGACCGTCCGCAAAGCCAGCGCCGACGAGAAACCCTTCGCGCCCGACGGGGATGCTCCCCTCAGCGGGGTCGCTCCGGCAAAGCCCTTGCAAAAAGTCGACCAGTAGCAACTGGCCGGTCCGCTCGTCTGTGTGAAAACTCCAGCTGCAAATGTGGGGCGGGCTATCAGCCGGCAGCCGCCCTCCGGGCGGCTCTTGTAGCAACGGAAAGCCTGCTGGAAGCAGGCTGCCGGCTGAATAGCCCGCCCCACGGAGCCGCCACGCAGCATGCGGGCAGACGGGAAGGGCTCCCATTAGATCTTCACCGCATTCTTCCTTACGTAATCATCCACCTTGGCCGGCGCCGGCCCGATATAGTGATAGGCCTCACCATACGCCAGGCCGAACTTCTTGCCGGTCTCCGCGTCGCGATCCAGCACAAACTGGCGTGTATACTCGCGATTCGCCGTCTCGTCGTCGTTGCCGAGCAGAGGCAGCCGCAATCCCTGCTCCGTCAGTCGCCGCCGCAACCGCGCCCCCTGCTGGCCGGCCGGACCCTGCGCGCCGTTCAGAATGTTGACGGCGATCTTCCGGTCCATGAAATCCGTGATCTCCACCACGCGGTTCACATACTGCGGGCCGCGGGCGAAATAGTATTTCTCGCTGACCGAATGCGGCGACAATCCGGCATCGAAATGTTCCGGATAATCCTTGCGCATGCCCGCCATCCAGCAGGCCGCCTCCACTGCGGACGCGGTCACGTAGTGGTCCGGATTCTCCTCGTAATGTCCCCACGGATCGTAGCTGACGATGGTGTCCACTTTCAGCAGACGGAACAGAAAAATGAGCCGGACCCGCAATTCCAGGGGCGAAACCGCATCCAGCATGTGGTTGCGATAGTACAGGTCGTAAACCTTTTTCAGCCCGAACGCCTTCGCCACGGCCTGATTGTCGCGCTCGTTGGCGAGCACGCCTTCGCCCACCGTTCCCGGCCCCGTATGATCGTCGTTCGTGGTGCGGATCAGGTAGCCCGTGTATCCTTCCTCGATCAGCTTCAGCACCAGACCTCCGGCGAAGATCGGAAGATCGTCGGCATGAGGCTGTATCGCGGCCAGGACTTTCCCAGCGTGCGGCTTGCCCGGTTGACGCTTCTCGATCTGCACTTCGCTCGAAGGGAACGGCCCTTCATCGGTCATTGCGACAGCCGCGGAAACGGCGAATGCGCCGCCCGCCACTCGCGCCAAAAACTCGCTGCGCTTCATTCCATCACCCCCTCAGAACGATTCTGACTCATCTGTTATGCTTTCAAACGCATGTCGGACACGTTCGATTTCATCGTAGTCGGCGGCGGATCCTCCGGCGCGGTCATCGCGGCACGGCTCTCGGAGGACCCCAGTTGCCGAGTCGCTCTCATTGAAGCGGGCGAGCGCCCACCGGATGTGGAACAGATGCCCATGGCGTGCTCGGCCATGCAACTCAATCCGGCCACCGACTGGATGTACACCGCCGACCCCGGCAAAGCCGGCCTAGGCCTTCATCACCGCCGCATGCCGGTGCCCCGCGGCAAGATGCTCGGCGGGTCCTCGGGCATCAATTACATGGCCTACGTTCGGGGACATCCCGGCGACTTCGACTCGTGGGCCGAAAGCGGCGCGACCGGATGGAGCTACGCCGAGGTGCTCCCTTACTTCCGCAAAAGCGAAGGCCTCTGTCCTTGCGACGACATCGCGATCGACGCCGCAGCGCACAACACCACCGGACCGCTGGGTGTCTCCGTGCGCTCTCCGATCCTGCCCGGCGCCACGGAATTTGTCGAAGCGGCCGAGGCCTCCGGCATTCCTCGAGGCGACTACAACGGCCGCGACCGCGGCGGACCATCCGGGGTGGCATCTCTTTTTCAAACCACCACCAGACAAGGCAAACGATCGAGCACCTATCGCGCCTTCCTCGAAGGCGAGCCCGAGCAGCGCTCGAATCTGACGATTTTCACCGGAGCCCACGCGACTCGCGTGGTCCTTGACCAGACAACCGCGAAAGGCGTCGAGTATCGGACCACGACTGGCGAACGAAAAACCATTTTCGCTACCAAGGAAGTGATCCTGAGCGGAGGAGCCGTCGGCTCGCCGCATCTGCTGATGCTCTCCGGCATCGGGCCGCGCCGCGAACTCGAAGCGGCGGGCGTCGCCTGCCTCGTCGATTCGCCTCATGTCGGCAAGCACCTGAAGGATCACTTGCAGGTCGCGTTGTTCTTCCACGCCCCCGGCGTCGGCGTGCCGATCGTCGAGGTCGCCCTCTCCATGGGGCCGGACGCACTGCCCGCCGAAATGGAATCGCTGAAGCCTGAAGCCGAGCGCCGGCTGGTCGAGTGGGCGACCACCGGCCGCAGCCTGGTGTCGTCGTCTCTCTACGATGCCGGCGTCTGGTTCTCGACAGGCCTCGGCGACCTGCACAGCCACGACGGACAGATTGCGTGTTTCCTCTCGGGCTACACGCCGGAGCTGTGGAGCGCGTGCCTGAACGTCGACCTTGCGCAGTATTTTGACGATGCGGCCACGCAGCTCGCGCCGGATAAGGAGAGCATCATCATCCTGGCCAATCCGGTGCTGCCGCATAGCGAAGGCGAGATCGCTTTGGAAAGCGCCGATCCGGCCACGCATCCAAGAATCCGCATGAACTACTACGGCGATCCGCACGACATGAAGGTGATGGTGGCGGTCATCCGCCGCGCGCTCGAGATCATATCGCAGTGGCCCACGCATCGCAAACTTACGCTCCACGTTCCGCCGGGGCTGGCAAAAAAACACGGCTACACAGAAGGCGAGCCTCCCAGCGACGCGCTGCTCGAAGACCTCGCCCTGCACTTTTCGCTTACCGTCTATCACCTGACGTGCACCTGCCGCATCGGCAGCGTGGTGGACCCTAGGTTGCGCGTATTGGGTGTGAACAACCTGCGCGTCGCCGACGCCAGCATCATGCCCAACATCGTGAGCGGCAACACCAACGCGGCATCGATCATGATCGGCGAAAAAGCGGCGGAAATAATCGCGGCCGCCCACGGAGTGAAGCTCGAAATGATTGTGACTGAAGCATAGGCATTCGCCCATTTTCACAGCCTCGATTGGTCGTGGCGCTAAAAAAGCGGCTCGAACCCCCGAGGGTCTTTTTGACCGCTGGTAAAGGCCTATGTTTCGTCATCCCGCACTCAGGATGCACGGCGCGGTGATTGAATGAGAGAGCTTAATTACGGCAGGTGCATGATTTTAGATCGGTTAAAGGGCAGGAGGGCGGTGTGATTGCCGGAGAAAGGCAAAGACGTGTTTGGCCGCCGATGAACGCGGATGAACGCCGATGAAAAACACTAAGCGATTTCATTGATTCTGGAGTAAGGACGAGAAGAGTCGTTCCGAGCGCTTCCGCAGACGCGAAGCAAGAACTCGTCGTAATTGGATGAAGCGCGAGCGGCTGCTCTGCGGCCGACGCCCGCGTCTGCCTTCACTTTGCGGAGCCGGACCGGGGGTCCGGCGCGGACGAGGGCGTCCGCCCCACATACATACCCAGAGCCCACCTAGACAAAAGTACATCGGAATCGAATCAAGCGGACAGAGAACTACTTCTTAGCCGCCGGCTTGGGCTTCGGCGCCCAGAACTCCGGATCCGCCGTAATGTACTCCTTCGGCGGATTGCTCATCTTCGGATTGACCTCGAACAGAGTGGACTCGCTCGAAACCACGACGTCCTGATACAGTTTCATGTATCGCTCGCCAAGAGCAAGATTGACGGCCTCATCGAGGGTCTTCAGGGATTCCATCCCGCCGATGGCGAGATACGTCCCCTGCGGGGCGCCGTAGAGGACATTATAAATCGCCCTACGGTGCTGATACCCCGCTTTTTCCCAAGCTGCGTTAAATATTTTGCGCATCTCGGCAAACTCCTCAAAACGACCCGGGCGAATCCGGATCGTGAGCACTCTGATGTAACGGTACTTAGCGAGGTTCGCCGGAACCGGAGTATAACTCAGATCCTTCATATACCGCGCAATCATGTTCCCCTCTCCCGTCCGCAGCGCGCCGTCCTGCTCGTCCAGTTGATCGATGGTGGTCTTCAAGGGCTCAGTATTGGAGATCTTAGCCGCGGCTTCGATCGCGGCGTAGCTGTCGTACCGCTCCAGGAACCAGGCCTGGCTGGGTCCGGTCATCGCCTCCCAAGCCACATAGTTCGGATACTTGCTTTTCGAGAAAGCGCGTGCAAAAGCCATCTCGGTTTTCTCGTGCGCCGTCCCTTTGCCGGGCTTAATATCCTCGCGGATAATTTTGAGATAAAGAGAAGGCTCCTGTGCCAGAATGTGCGATGCTCCCGAAAACACCAGGCTCGCCAAAAGAACGCGCGTAAGTCGTCGTTTCATACTCGCGCGAGTATAGCAGACGGGGAAAACAAGGGGACATCCCGCTCTGTCCACGCGGCGAGGCGCTGGGGAGCGTTTTTGCGCGGTGTTGCGACGCGTTGGGACAGAGGGGTCAGTCCCCCCTTTTTCGTATGATGGTCTGGAAAAGCGGGGACGGGGCTATCAGCCGGCGGCAGGGCATGGCCCTGCCCCACGAGCGGCCTGTGATGGTGTCCTAAAAGTGCGTTGACGGCTTTCAGCAACCGCTTGCTACTCCGAACGAATGGCCGTACGCTTGAATCATGCCAGTGAACGACCGCGAACGCGATTTACAGACGCTCCGCAATTTGATCGACGAAGCGCAGCTTGTCATCTCCACAACCAACCTACCGCAAGGGCGCACATCCCGCGCCGTCAAGCTGCTCGACTCTGCACTCGCACTCACGGATGATCTGCTCGCCGCGCCGTCTAGCGCCGTGAGTTTGGGCCAGCGCGGAGGGCAGAAGACGGCGGAGCGCGGATCTGAGTATTTTCGCCAAATCGCGGCGAAGCGCAAGACCAAAGCTGGCGGGCGACCGAAGCGCGAAGAATAAAATCCACCTTGGAATTTTAGTGGTTGATTTTTCCAGTCTGGTCCTGTACCATAAAAACACCCCTGGCTAGATGTTGCCAAGGGTTGTGAAGCATGGGCCGCAAGCTTTGATGGTGAAGCACCAGGGTGCGATCCTGGAGAACCGGATTCGAGTCTCGGGCGGTCCAAGCCCATACGTATTTTATCAGAGGTGTGCCCAGATTGGAATAGCTAAATGAAAGAGAATGTCTCGCTCCCAATTTCGAAGATGAAAGCCGAGATTGCACAATTGCGTGCAGAGGCAGATAGGCTCAATGAAAGGGCGAACAATCTCACAGAGTTGTTGGAATTAGCAATGTCCTATGCAGAGACGGAGCCCAAAGCCAAGCGGGGGCGTCCTGCGATGACCGTTCCTCCCAGAGAAAATCTTTTCGGAGAAACGGTACCACGATATCGAGACATGAGTACGAAAGACGCCGCAATTGATTATCTTCGACGGAAAGGGAAGCCAGCCGGAGCAACGGAGATTTCTTTGGCTCTAATCGAGAGCGGCAAACAGACTGATTCCCCACAATTCAATCGCACTGTGGATAACACTCTAACGGCAGCGGCCAAAAGGAAGAGTGCTGTAGTGGAGAAAATTGACGGCGAGTGGGCCCTGAAGGAATGGGGCCTTGCGACTACGCAATAACGATCTCTTCAGACGAGCGGGCGGAAAGGCGATCCGAGATGCAACACCGTGATACAGATGCCTACCGCGCGGAAACGCCGAAGGCCCAGCGGCTGCACGCTGAGCCTTCAGAAAGGAGGTACCGCCTACGGAACCACCATAACTAAGCAGTAACAAACAACTAAACGAGAATGCCGCGCATTTGCTTATGACTGGGCTGGTGCGCGGTTTCTCTATTCCATGTTAGACCAATCTGGACTAAAAAACCACAAATAATTTCTGTTTTTACGTCCTATTGCGTTGACAACAACAACCACTTGCTGTAAGATAGATTCATGACGTGCCCCACTTGCAAAAACGAAGCGCAACGGTTCGGAACCAACCGAAACGGTAGCCAGCGGTTTCGCTGCGTCGAGTGCAAGAAGACCTTCAGCGCGAAGCCTGAGGATCGCGTCGAAGGTTCCACTATCCCACTCGCCCAAGTCGAAAAGGTTCTCCAGCTTCTCATCGAAGGTTGCTCCGTGCGGTCTGCCGAACGCATCAGCGGCCTGCACCGCGATACGATCCTCAAGCTGATGGTTGCGGCTGGCGAGAAGTGCGAGAAGCTCATGGCGCGTCTAATCGTCAACGTTCCGGTGCAGGACGTCGAAGGCGACGAAATTTGGTCGTTCATTCAGAAAAAGGAAAAGCTGGTCACGGAAGACGATGATCCGAACTACGGCGATGCCTACTGCTTCGTCGCGATTGAGCGCAACACGAAGTTGGTCGTCAACTTCGCGCTCGGCAAACGCAATCAGGCCACCACGGATATTTTCATTGAAGGTCTTCGCCACGCGACCGCACGTCAGAATTTCCAGATCACGGCAGACGGATTCGGCCCCTACGTCTCGGCTATCGAGAACACGCTCGCGGATCGCGCCAGACTTCGCCAGCTCATCAAGGTCTACCGCGCCACGCCTGAGGGAGAACGCAAGTACTCACCCGCTGAAGTGGTGAAGACGGAGGTAGTCCCAGTTCTCGGTGATCCTGATCCGCGCCGCGTTTGCACTTCGATTGTCGAACGCCAGAATCTCACGATGCGGATGCAGATGCGCAGACTCACGCGCTTGACGAACGGCTTCAGCAAGAAGTGGGATAACCATTGGGCCGCGCTCTGCCTGCACTTCGCGTATTACAATTTTTGCCGCATCCACCGCACTATCCGCGTTACTCCTGCAATGCAGGCAGGCCTCACGGATCGTGTGTGGGACATCTCCGACCTGCTCACGGCCTGAGTGATATGCTCCCTTGATGGACACCACGGCAAGAGACGTTCTTATTGTTGCACTGGAACGTCTACAGCAGCTCGAAAAAGATCGATTAGAAGATAAGGCGTTTCTCAGAGCGTCTGTGCGTGTGGTGCGATCTCTAAATCCCAATCTACGCAAGTTTTTTGATGAAGAACTGGATCTTGCAAAAACGTCTCTAGCCAACGATCCCGCTGCTTCCCTAGATCCGATATACGCCGGGCTAATAGGGATGCTAAGAGATCGCGGTGAGACTGCGACAAGCGAGCAGGAAAGGCTTCGCCTTCTTCTCGAAGCCTATCAAGGACCCAAGCAGTAGCATCCGATTCTTGTTCCATGCCTCACTTTACCACTGCGGCGTGATATCCTCCGCTACATGGGCGTCCGTCTCGCTCTTGTGTTCGGCATCGTCGCGGCCTATCCGTTGTCCGCGCAGACGATGACGGTTTGCGGAGGACAACTCATTCCGCTCAAACCGACCTCATTGATTTCCTGCTCCCATGCCGCCCCGGTCTGCGTCACCGACGCGAACGGTGTTCATGGTCATTGGGTGTGGGGATGCCCAGCCCAGCAGCAGCCAACAGAACAGATCGATCCTACAATTCCCTTACGCGGCATCCAACCGCACATCCTGACTCCTGCCGAGGCCGCGATGGAGGTCGAGAGGCTCCGCGCCCTGCGCTTGCAGAATGAGCAAATGCAGCAGCAGATTGACCTCTTGCGACAGCAGCAACTTTCGAGCGAGACGGCATCCCTCAACGTCGAAGCGGCTCCGCCCACTCCACCTCTTGATGGAAACAACTGGAGGGTAATGAAGGATTTTGAAAGATCGATGGAACTATGGCACGCGATCAAGCCGAAGGGGAAATTTCAGAAAGAGAGCGAAAAGGCGCTGGATCGGTTCTACTCCGACCCGGCCAATCTGTCAGTGCCGATTTCCGATGCGTTCCTCAAGGTTAGCGCAACGATAAAATAACCAATTTTTTCGATCAACGCACTTTTAGGACACCATCCGGCCTGTTCAACACCGCAGTAATCGCACCCGGCGACTATAATGAAGCCATGCGGTGCCTGCCGGCTATGCTTGCAATGCTCTGCGTGCATGCGCAGACTCCGCTTACGCCGGACCTTGAGGCGCTGACGAAAATCCGCACCCGGATGATATTCAATCTCAGCCATCAGCCGAACTACACCTGCGTCGAAACCATCGAGCGCTCCTCGCGCTCGAAATCCACCGCCCGGTTCAAGGTGGTCGACACGTTGCGCCTGGAGGTCGCGCTGGTCGACGGCCGCGAAATGTTCGCCTGGCCCGGGTCCAAGAAGTTCGACGACTTCGACATCACCAAAATGATCACCTCCGGCGCCATCGGCAACGGAAACTTCGCCACGCACGCCCGCGCCCTGTTCGAAACCCGCGCGGCCACGTTTCATTACCGGGGCGTGGTGGATTTCGGCGGGAAGAAGGCGATCCGGTTCGATTACGAAGTGCCCCAGATGCTCTCCGGATATCGCATTCAAGTCAACCCGGCCAGCGCTATCGTCGGCTATCACGGCTCGTTCTACGGGGACCCAGTGACGTTCGATATGGAGCACATGGAGGTCATCGCCGACGATCTTCCTCCCGAATTGATGCTCTCCGCGGCGGAGGATAAGATCGATTACGCCGTCGCCCGCATCGGCGAAGGCGATTTTCTGCTGCCTTCGGAAAGCGATCTCACCATGGTGAACCTGAATGGCGGCGAGAACCATAACCATGTGAAATTCACATCCTGCCGACAGTTCAGCGGTGAATCGGTGATCACCTTCGGCGACGCGCCGCCCTCGAAGCCGGAGGCCGCTCCGGTTCCGGCGCGTGAATTCGACGTTCCCGAGGGCCTCGATATAGCACTGGTGCTGATCGACGGAATCGATTTGAGAAAAGCCGCGATCGGGGATCCGGTACAGGCTCGGGTGGACCGCGATGTGAAGAAAAATGGCGAGATCGTGATTCCCAGGGGCGCCACGGCGGCCGGGCGGATTACGCGTTTCGAAAAGTACGAGAATTATTCGGTGATCGGCCTCGAATTTCCGGAGATCGACGCCCCGGGCATGGTGGCGCGCATGAAGGGACGGCTCGATCACACTATCGGCGTCTTTCCCGTCAGCCGCCGCTATGTAATCCGCGGCAGTACGCCGACGCTGCCCGGCGAGGGCGTCTTCCCGGTGAACGAGACGCAACTTCGCCTGCTCAGGGGCTGTATCATGTTCTGGAGAACCTAAATAACGTGATTCATCTTTCGAACGACACCGGAGACTTGTTTGAACAGTCCTTCGGCTTCGCGCAAAAGCAGGTGCGGAAGCTGGTGGAAAAGCACCCTCTTTTTTATCCGCTGTACACGCAGAACGGAAAATGGAAGCATGAAGGTCCGGCCTGGACCCACTGGTGCGACGGCTTTCTGCCGGGAATGATGTGGATTTTCCAGAAGCACGCGCCGGCCAATTCGCCGGAATCGGCGTTCTGGCTGGAGCAGGCCATCCGCTACACCAAGCCACTGGAGGAGCGCAAACACGATCGCGACGTTCACGACCTGGGGTTCCTGTTCTTATCCACTTACTATCGGTGGTACCGGTTGTCGAAGGAGCCCGCGCATCGCGAGGTGCTGATCGAAGCGGGCCGTACACTGGCGATGCGCTTCAAGGAAAAAGGCCAGTATTTGCGCTCGTTCGTCGCCGATAATTCGCTGTTCATCGACATCATGATGAACGTCGGGATCATTTTTTACGCGGCGCGCGAAACCGGCGACCGCCGCCTGCGCGACGTGGCGCTGCGCCATTCGCTGACCACGCGCCGCGTGCTGGTGCGCGGCGACGGGTCGACCGCGCACGAAGGGATTTTCGATACCGACACAGGAGAGTTTCTGCGGCAGACCACGCATCAGGGCTATCGCGGCGATTCCTGCTGGTCGCGCGGCCTGGCGTGGTCGCTGTACGGCTTCACGACCTGTTACGAGTACAGCCGCGATCCGCATTTTCTGGACACCGCGCAAGCCTGCGCCGATTACTACATCACGCATTGTCCGGCCGACGGCGTTCCGCCGTGGGATTTTAACGCGCCCGCCGAGAATCGGACGCTGCTGGATACGTCGGCGGCAGCGATCTCGGCCGCGGGGTTGTTGCGGTTGTGCAGGCTGGCGCCGGATTCGATGAAAGGGCATCTCTACTGGTCGACCGCGGTGCAGATTTTGAGGTCGCTGTGCGAAAAGCATCTCGCCAAGCACGATCCGAAGTGGGAAGGAATTTTGAAGGGCGGGGTTTATCACGTCCATAAGGGGCTGGGCGTGGATGAATCGGTGATGTGGGGGGAGTTCTTTTTTTGTGAGGCGTTGGAACGGGTGTTGTGGTAGTGATAAATGGAGCCGCGACCACCGGGAGCGGTCAGCGCCGGAGTCCGAAATTAAATTGACTTGAACACGACCACTGCCAGCGGCGGCAGCGTGACGCTCAGGCTGGCGGGGCGGCCGTGGCTCTGGATCTCGTCGGCCCAAACCGCGCCGGAATTGCCCATATTCGATCCGCCGAACATTTCCGAGTCGGTATTGAAGATTTCCGCGTAGCGTCCGCGCCGCGGGACGCCGATCCGGTAGTTGTGGCGCGGGACCGGGGTGAAATTGCAGGCGAATACGAGAAATTCCTGGCGGTCGCGCGAATAACGGAGGAAGGAAATGGCGCTCGACTCGGCGTCGCGGAAATCGATCCATTCGAAGCCGGAGTAATCGTCGTCGACTTGATTCAGCGCGGCTTCGCGGCGGTAAAACCAGTTCAGTTCCTTCACCAGAGTCTGTAATTTCGAATGATAGGCGTATTGCAACAGATGCCACGGCAGGCTGACGTTTTCATTCCATTCCTCGGTCTGCCCGAATTCGCTGCCCATGAACAAGAGCTTCTTGCCGGGGTGGCCGTACATGTAAGCCAGGAACGCGCGGACGTTGGCGAAGCGCTGCCATTCGTCGCCGGGCATTTTCGAAAGCAGCGATCGTTTCAGATGCACGACTTCGTCGTGGGAGATGGGCAGGACGAAGTTTTCGGTGAAGGCGTACAACATGCTGAACGTAATGTTCGACTGGTGATATTTGCGAAAAACGGAGTCCTTTTCGAAATAATCGAGCATGTCGTGCATCCAGCCCATGTTCCACTTCATGGTGAAGCCGAGGCCGTTGGCGTAGACGGGACGGGAGACGCCGGGCCAGGAGGTGGACTCCTCGGCGATGGTGATGGCGCCCGGTTCCTGATGGGCCAGTTCATTGAAGCGGCGGATAAAATCGACGGCTTCCAGATTCTCCCGTCCGCCGTATTTGTTGGGGAGCCACTCGCCGGGCTGACGGGCATAATCGCGATAGAGCATGGAGGCGACGGCGTCGACCCTCAGGCCGTCGATGTGAAATTCCTTGAGCCAGAACAGGGCGTTGGAGAGAAGAAATTCGCGGACCTCGTTGCGGCCGAAGTTGAAGACCAGCGTGCCCCAGTCGCGATGCTCGCCTTCGCGCGGATCTTCGTGTTCGTAGAGTGCGGTGCCGTCGAAGCGGTACAGGCCGTGCACGTCGCGCGGGAAGTGCGCGGGCACCCAATCGAGAATCACGCCGAGCCCCGCCTGGTGGCAGCAATCGACGAAGAATCGGAAATCGTCGGGCGTGCCGAAGCGCGAGGTGGGCGCGAAGTATCCGGTGACCTGGTAGCCCCAGGAGCCGGAAAAAGGATGCTCCATGACGGGCATCAGTTCGAGATGGGTGTAGCCCATGTCCTTCGCGTATTGGACGAGGTGATGCGCGAATTCGCGATAGGTGAGCGGGCGATTGCCGGGGCCTCTCATCCATGATTCGAGGTGCACTTCGTA
>CAVVNE010000124.1:0-4673 GCA_963749245.1 Bryobacterales bacterium | reverse complement strand
CACCGAGTTTGTGAACCCGGGCACTCCCGGCGTATTCACCAATCCGGCGGACGGGCTCGGCTACGCGGCGGCCCTGCATGCCGATTATTCGCTGATCACAGAAAACAGTCCGGCGCAGCCGGGTGAGAATATCTCGGTTTATCTCACCGGATTGGGGCAGGTGTTTCCACCGATTTCCGACGGTGCGCCCGGCTCATCGAGTAACTTTAACAACACGGTCAACACCATCACCGCCTCGATCGACGATCCCACCACCGGGACCGGCACGTCGGCCCCTGTTCTTTATTCGGGCCTGGCGCCCGGCTATGCAGGCCTCTATCAGGTCAACCTGAATATTCCCGTGGGACTCACCAACGGGGATAATTACCTGGAGATCGACGTGGTAAACAGCGCCGGAAACCCCACGTCGGTTGCGGAAGAGGCGCTGATCCCCATCGGAGGCGGAACTTCATCCAGCGTTTCGCCGGTACGGACGGAAGTACAGAACGGCCAGACCTATAAGTCCAGCAAGCGTCGGAATACCCGACCATTGAAGAAATTCGTTTTCGTACACCCCGTACAGCCCTAATAGTGCGGCGATCAGATCCAGCGCGCCGACGATGCGCGGCCCGGCGCGCTTCAGGCGCATAAACAGAATCGCCAGCAGCCCGAGCGCCAGCGATGCCAGCGTCCATTTTGCGAGGCTCGGATAGCGCACCGCGTCGATCATGGATTGCGTTGTGTGCGCCAGATTGGTGTTGACGATGCGCAGGATTCCGACGTTTTCGGCCACGTCGCACAGCGCTGCGATCACGCCCATCGTCGCGGCCGCCACCGCGAGAACGCGTCCCTCGCGCATCAGTAAAAGGCTCATCACCACGAAAAGCGACGCATAGGCGCAAATAAACCCGAAGTCGGCGTATTGCTTGATGCGCATCGCTTCGCGGTCGGGACTGGGAGCGTCGCTCAAAATCGCGTCGACCTCGGAGATATTTCGGGCGACCTCCATCGCCAGCACGGGATTCGAAATACCGCGCACCGGACGCGAGGCGTTCGAAAAATAAGGACGCCCCATCAGGATGGCGATCATCGCCAGGTTAAGCATGGCCAGCATACCGGCCCAGCGTTGCAATTGAGTTGGGGTCACGGAAAGATTATCGTAACAACGAAGATACTACGCCTGCCGTCAGCAGCCGAATGGTTCCGGCCGTGTCTCTAGCCTTGGGCCCTGACGAACCAGACCTCGAGGGTACCGATATTCCGAGCTTCGATGCACAGTCGCTTTATGAGATCGTCCTCCCTCCGAAGCCATACATAAGGCGTTAAACGGCCTCCGAGCTCAGTATCACCGTAAATACGACATTTCCCGGCCAGGAAAAAACATCTGACTTGAGAGTACGCGGAGGAAAAACAACCCCCCTTCTACGTTCGAGCCCCATGCGTCAGGTCGGGCTAGTCTAGTGGCTTGCGGCGAAGGCTTCAGCCGCTGTTCCTTAGTGACACCCAGCGCAATGGAAATTTCTGCCGTGACACATCTGGCAGCTCTGCTTTTCCACTGCGTTGCGACGCGCCCGGCTATGAGCGTCCACCCAGCCCTCGCCGTGCCCAGGCGGTTCCAGGTTCATCGTCTTAGCGTGACAAAAGTAGCAGCTATCGGAAATCTCGGCCTGGCGATGGCACGTCACGCACAGCGACATGGGCGGAAAGTTCGCTTTGCTGGTGACCTCCGATGTGTCGATGCCCTTGTGGCACGTCAGGCAGGGAATCGCCGCGACGTGCTTGTCGTGAGGGAAGCGCGCCAGCGCGATCTGGCGTGGCTGCTTGATCGCCGGCGCGGGGTCGTGACACTGGACGCACACCTCCGGCTTCGGAAGATTGTTGTCTTCCACGCGCGCACTCTGCTTCACTGAAGCGTGGCACAAGGTGCATTCCAGCTTCAATGCCAGATGCCCGCGATGCGAAAAATCGGCGGCCGATGCCGTGGCGGCCACGGCAAGGAGCGCTAACCCTTGTACGAGATGCGCCAAATCTTGTTGCCGCCGTCGTCGGATACCAGCAGGCTGCCGTCGGGCATTTCGAGGATCGCCACGGGCCGTCCCCAGACTTCCTTCGAATCCGGCGAGAGCATCCAGCCGGTGAGAATCTCTTCGATCTTGCCCGACGGCTTTCCGTTGGCGAACGGAATGAAGTTCACCGAATAGCCGAGCCTCTTGGAACGGTTCCACGATCCGTGGAACGCCAGGAACGCGCCGCCCTGATAATGTTTGGGGAACTGCTTTCCGGTATAGAACGCAAAATCGAGCACCGCGGCGTGGGCCGGCAGTAGCACGTCGCCGGCGATGGTTTTGGCGACGAGCGCGGGATTCTCACCCTTGCGCCGTGGATCTTCATGCGTGCCGGCGTAGGCGAACGGCCAGCCGTAAAAACCACCCTGTTGAACGTGCGTGAAATAGTCGGGGACCAGGTCGTCGCCCAGCTCATCGCGCTCCTGCACGGCGGCCCACAGCGTATCGGTGCCCGGATACCAGTGCAGCCCGATGGGATTCCGAGTGCCCGTGGCATATAAGTCGTGGCCGCTTCCGTCCGGATTGTAGCGATTGATCGCCGCGCGGTTCGGATTTCCACCGGCGTCCACGTTCGATGCCGACCCTACTCCGACGTAAAGCTTTCTCGCCTTTGCGGTCGAACAGCAGCGATCGCGTCCAGTGCCCCCGGTCGAAGCCGGCCAGCGACGCGATCTCTTCGCCCGGCCCGGCGGTCTTCGTCTTGGCGTCGTATTTATACCGCTTGATGGATGTTGTTTCGCCGACGTAGATATATTCCTTCCAGAACGCGAGACCGTAAGGACGGTCGAGTTTTTCGATCAACGCCCGGCGATCCTTGCTCCTGGCGATGTTGGGATAAATCCAGACGCAGCCCTCGCCGTTACGGGCGCTGTCGGCCACCAGCATTTCTCCATGCGAGCCCAACAGCATGAAGCGGGGTACTTTAAAATCGGTGAGGTACTCTTCGGCAACGAATCCCGGCGCGAGCTTCAACTGCGCGCCTTCCGGGCGCTTGATTACTTTCGGATTGTTTCGCGAAGAAGGAGTGGCGTAGGGCGCGGGCAAGTCCACTTTCTGCTGCCATGCAAACACCGCGGCCGCGCACACGATCAGAACAGGTAGAATTCGTTTCATTACTTATTATTTTAATGCCTGGAGGAAGTCAATAAGCAGACGATTCACTTCGTCGGGCCTTTCCTGCTGCGTCCAGTGCCCGACGCCCGGCAGGAGAACCTTGTTTTTCAAATGCGGAATATTCGTCGCCAGCCGGTCATAGGCCGGATGGGTGAACTCGATCACTGGATCGCGATCCCCGGCGATAAACAAGGTAGGCTGAAGAATTTTCGCCCCGTCCAGGAACGGCGTGAGCGTCCAGTTGCGATCCATATTGCGGTAGTAATTCAAGCCTCCGATGAAACCCGCGCGCTTATATTCGGCCTCCAGAAAATCAAGATCCTCCTCGCTCAGCCAGGACGGCATTTTCGGCGCGAGAGGCACGCCGCGCTCGGCCGGGTCCCGCACAGGGCTCCAGCGATCCGCGCCTTCCGCCTCTCCCGACAACGAATACAGCCCTTTTAACAGGTTCAAGCGCACGTCGGACATCAGGAACGCATTCGAACCCGGCGCCCGCAGAGCGGCTTGATAAAAAACTTTGCCTGGATACTTGTGCTGCTCCCACTCCGTCGGCTTCACTTTGCCGCGCGGCGAATAAGGGACGCTCAGCAACGCCACCGCGCGAAACATATCCGGCCGGAACAGTGCCGCGTAGGCCGTGATTAACGCGCCCCAGTCGTGGCCGACAATCACGGCCGATTCCTCGCCCAGAGCGCGCACCAATCCCACGACGTCGCCGGTGAGCTGAAAAATATCGTAGGCCTCCAGCGCTTGCGGACGCTCCGTCTGCCCGTAGCCCCTCAAATCCGGCGCAACCGCGTGAAAGCCAGCTCCAGCGAGCGCACTCAGTTGATGCCGCCACGAGTACCATGACTCCGGAAACCCGTGCAGCAGGACGACCAGCGGACCCTCGCCCGCCTCAACGCAATGCACGCGGATACCGTTGGTTTCGATAAATCGGGAATTTGTCGGCATGAATGGTTCAGAGGTTTGCGGTCTGCGGATGCGGCGGCAGTTGCAGCCGGGCGACGATCTCCTGGTACCTCGGGTCGCCTCTCAGGGGCTCCAACAACGGGTCGATCGGCGCAAACAACGCCAATGTGGACCGTTCCTCGAAGCTGCGGTTAAGGAACTGCAGCGCCTTCTCGGCATCTCCCAGCGCCATGTACTGGCGGCAGCAGGACCAGGGGTCGACAAACTCGTGTTGAGCCATTTCTTCCACGCGGCGAAGGATTTCCCTTGCTTCGCGCTCCTGGCCGGACCGCGCCAGCGCTTCCCCCAGCATCGCCAGCATACGCGGCGTGGCGGGCTCGGTCTGGCACTCCCGGGCGTAGCGTAAGCCTTCTTCCTTTTTGCCCTGGGCCATATAGGCGGCGGCCATCATCCAGGCTAGTTCATGGGAATCCGGCATCAGCGCGCGGGCCGCGCGCATCTTCTGATCCGCCTCTTCGAACTTCCCCTCCATCGTCAGCGCCAGGCCCAGCAACCGGTGCGCGCGGATCGATAGCGGGTTCAGCCGCCAGAGGGCGATCAGCG
>CAVVNE010000123.1:0-12120 GCA_963749245.1 Bryobacterales bacterium | reverse complement strand
ATGGGATGAACCTTACCGCGAGCCATGCAACGAGAAACACGGGTATCACGGCGCCGATGAACAGTCCGAGATCCTCGTATGTCCAGAAGGGATATTCGCGAGACTCGGGTTCTGGCATCATTCGGATTCGATCAGCACGGCTGCCAGCAGGGGGACCATCAGCTCATGATGTCCGGTAATCGCGAATCCTCGTCCCCCAGATTTCGCGTGCGGCCTCTGCACGACGTTCGCCATCGGCCTGTAATGCTGGAGAAAATCCAAGTTCACGGTCGTAAATTCCGCCAGCGGATGGCCGAGGTTCCTCACCACCGACACCGCTTTTAGAAACACTTCGGGCAAAACGACGGCAGAGCCTATATTCAGATACACGCCGCCCTTATCCAGTCCGCGCACTAGCGAGCAGAGCAGCCGAAAGTCGCGATGCGTCGCTGCGCCGATCGCCGCGCCGTCGGCCTGTGGATGCGTGTGCGGAGTATCGGTGCCCACCGCGACGTGCACCGTCACCGGCGTCGAAGCCTTGTATGCGCCCAATAACACGCTGTGCGAAGCGAATTCCGGCTTTGCCAGCGATTCCAGGCTCTTGCCCAAAGCTTCGCCCATGCCCAGCCCTTCCCGATCCCCTTCGACAATAGCGAGGTTCATCTCGCGCCCGGTTTCCTCGGCCGCGCCGAAGCGTCCGTCGGGCAGCACGGCCTCCACGTCCTCGCTGGTTTGGCCGGCGATGGCGATCTCGAAGTCGTGAATCGACGCCGCGCCGTTCATCACGAATCCGGTCACCCAGCCGCGCCGCATTAGGTCCAGCAGCACATCTGCCAGTCCGCACTTCACCACGTGGCCGCCCATGCCCCACAGAATCGCGCGCTTCTCGTCGCGCGCCCGCCGCAACGCCTTGACCACGCCTCGAAAGCAGTCGCCGGCGATGATCTTCGGCAGCGAATCGAGCCATTGCGCGATCCCTTGTCCCTTTTCATAAGGCCGCGCGAAATCCTCCACGCGGACTTTCCCGCCGCGCGCGTCAATCGGGACGGTCTTCAGTCCGTCAAATGATAACGGTTTATCCGAATAACGGCTCATGCCGCCCGTCCTTTTTTGAGAAATTTCTTCAATGCCTGTGCGGTATAACTCTTTGGATTTCGCACCAACTCCTCGGGCGTCCCGCAAGCGATCAACTGGCCGCCGCGTTCGCCTCCTTCCGGACCCAGGTCGATGATCCAGTCGGCTGTTTTGATGACGTCCAGATTGTGCTCGATCACCACGACGGTGTTACCACGTTCCACCAGGCTCTTCAGCACGTCCAACAGCCGGCGGACGTCCTCGAAATGCAGCCCTGTCGTCGGTTCGTCGAGAATATAGAGCGTCTTGCCGGTCTGCCGGCGGCTCAATTCCTTGGCCAGTTTGATGCGCTGCGCTTCGCCGCCCGAAAGCGTTGTCGAAGATTGTCCCAAGTGCAGATAGCCGAGCCCGACGTCTACCAGCGTCGCCAGTTTCGGCCGGATGGTGGGAATGTTTTCGAGCAGCCCCAGGGCCTGCTCCACCGGCAATTCCAACAGGTCGGCGATCGAATGTCCTTTGTATTTTACTTGTAAAGTCTCATGATTATACCGGCGTCCGCGGCAAACATCGCAGGTAACATAGACATCCGGCAGAAAATTCATTTCAATTCGCTTGAGTCCGTCGCCCTGGCAGGCTTCGCAGCGCCCGCCTTTGACATTGAAACTGAATCGGCCGGGCTTATAGCCCCGCTCGCGCGATTCCGGCAGCATCGCGTACAGATCGCGGATCGGCGAAAACACCTGCGTGTAGGTCGCCGGGTTCGAACGCGGCGTGCGGCCGATGGCGGACTGGTCGATCTCAATTACTTTGTCGATCAGATCCAGGCCCGTAATCGACGTATGCGCACCCGGTTCGGTGCGCGATTTATAAACCTGTCGCGCCGCCGCCGGATAAAGAATGTCGTTTACCAGCGACGATTTTCCGCTGCCTGAAACGCCCGTGACCAGGATGAACAGGCCCAGCGGAAATTCCACGTCGATCTTTTTGAGGTTATGCTCGGCAGCGCCCTTGATCACGATCCGATCCTCGCCCTTCGCGCGGCGTGCTGTCGGCATCTCGATCTTGCGCGCCCCGGTCAGATACTGCCCGGTGAGCGAATCGGGATTCATCTCGATGTCCCGAGGCGTGCCCTGCGCCACCAGATGACCGCCGAGCCTTCCCGCGCCTGGCCCCAGGTCGATCACATAATCGGCGCGCTCAATCGTATCGGCATCGTGCTCCACCACCAGCACCGTGTTGCCCAGATCGCGCAGACGCGCGAGGGAATTGAGCAGCCGGTCGTTATCGCGCGGATGCAGCCCGATCGACGGCTCATCGAGTACGTACAACACTCCGCGCAGCTTCGAACCGATCTGTGTCGCCAGCCGAATGCGCTGCGCTTCGCCGCCGGAGAGCGTGGCCGACGATCGCTCCAGGCTCAGATAATCGAGGCCCACGGCAAGAAGAAATTCTAGGCGATTGCGAATTTCATCCACGACACGGCCGCCGATCAGCCGTTCGCGCTCGGTAAGCGCCCAACTTCTTGCTGCCTCCAGTGCCCTCGAAAGAGACATTTCCGTGAACGCCGAAATCGCCACCCCGTGAATCCGAACGGCAAGGCTGGAGGCTTTCAGCCTTTTCCCATGGCACACCGGGCACGGCGAAGGCGACATATATTGCATGTACCACTCGCGCCACGCATCGGTCGCATTTTCATCCTGGTACAGTCTGTCCAGCACACCCAACGCCGTTTCCAGCAACGCGGCCTGAGTCTTCTGCGGCAGTTCATCGAACGGTTTACTAAGCGTCGCGCGCAGCTTCAGTGCCGACGCCGTCAGCGCATGCGTCATGTAACTCGAGTTTCCGCTCACCGCAAGCCCTCCGTCCAACAGGGGCCGCGAAGGGTCGGCGATCACTTTCATCGGATCGAAGCTCCACTTGCTGCCCAGGCCGGTGCACGCCTCGCAGGCGCCAAAAGGACTGTTGAAGGAGAACGAACGCGGCTCCAGTTGAGGCACGCTGGCGCCGCAATCCGGACAGGCCAGTTTCTGCGAGTACAAACGCTCCTCGCCGTTCACCACCGCGATCAGCACCAGCCCGTCGGCCAGCCTCGTCGCGGTAGTAATCGACGCCTCCAGCCGCTTGGCCGCCTCGGGCTTGATCAGGAGCCGGTCGACAACCACTTCGATGGTGTGATTTTTCCGCTTGTCGAGCGTGATCTCTTCGTCCAGCGACCGCAGCACACCGTCGATACGCGCCCGTAGAAATCCCTGGCGCGCCAGCTTCTCCAGCTCCTTCTTGTACTCTCCCTTGCGCCCGCGGACGATGGGCGCCAGGATCATCACGCGCTCGGCCGTGCCCAGCGCCAGCACCTGTTCCAGAATCTGCTCCGTGGTCTGGCGCGAAATTTCATGTCCGCAGTTGGGGCAATGCGGCACGCCGATCGAAGCATACAGCACACGCAGATAATCGTAGATCTCGGTGATGGTGCCCACCGTCGACCGCGGACTGCGCGACGTCGTTTTCTGCTCAATCGAAATCGCCGGACTCAGGCCGTCGATGGAGTCCACCTCCGGCCGTTCCATCTGGTCCAGAAACTGGCGCGCGTACGGCGACAGCGTTTCGACATACCGCCTTTGTCCTTCGGCGTAGATGGTGTCGAAGGCGAGCGAGGATTTTCCCGACCCGCTCAATCCCGTAATCACCGTGAACGTGTTACGGGGAATGGAGACGTCGATGTTTCTCAAATTGTGCTGGCGTGCGCCGTGAACGGTGATGCGGTCGAGCAAGATCTCATTTTCCCACACCGCGTCAAGCGGACTATGACAAACTTTTGTCCTAGGACGGGCGCGGCATGAGTACTAGACAAATAGGACGTTTCATCTAGGCTCGCCCTATTGACCTTAGTTCTTTATGGCTATAGAGTCGAAATACGGTGACATACGTGAATGAACAACGCAAGAACCAGCGCTTCGAGTTGAAGCTGCCTTTTGAGATTATTCGTACGGGGACAAACACCAAGACGGTGGGAGAGACAAAGAACGTTAGTTCTTCGGGTGTGTTATTCACCTCGGAAACGTCGGTCGAGGTAGGCGAGCCGATCGAGTATCTCATCACTTTTCCGAAGCCTGCCGGTTCCCGGTCCGAAGTCCGGCTGCGCTGCGTCGGCACCGTGCTGCGGGAAGATCCGGAATCGAAATTCGCGGCCACGCTGGAGCGCTACGAGTTCGTGCGGGGGAAATAAAAGCGGCTGCCCGACTCCCTGACGGTCGCGGCTCCACGTCCGCGTGGTGACCGGTGCCAAGGAGCCTCAGAACGTATGTTGGCTTCGTTTTGCGAAGGAGACGGCGGAGCCCAGTGCGACGCCACGACGAACGCTGAACTCGTTGATATTACAGGACGTGGGCGCAGACGGCGCGAGTCGACTTCCGCCTGACGCTGACCAATGAGGCTGTGCCGGCGCTGGGAAAAACAGCGGCCAGATCGATGCCGCGAACAAGCGCGGGCTGCGCCTTGGTCGGCCGGGGAACAGTCAAACCGAGCCGCCTCAAAGGGCGGCTGCCGGCTGAATAGCCGGCCCCACACGGAGATCAGCGATTGAGTTCGGTGGCGATGGTGGTCTGAAGGACTGCCTTGTTGCTTGATCCGATCGAGATGATGCGCCACGGGCAAGTTAGTGGCGTAGTACCTTGAAATTTGCGATCCAGCCGGGTTAGATCGGTGGTCGGATTCACCCGAATTAAGTGCATTCTGGGATAGCCCTCAACGCGTGACTCGGAGATCCCGACTCTGGTCGGACTCAGAGGGAGCATCACGAACGGGTTCGGTTTGCCGGGCGAAAATTCCATGCTATAGTAGCCCTCCGGGCCGCCCTCAAACCACGCGCCGACATCGAGTTTTTCGGCAAAGTGAAATTCCGTGGCTTCCTCGTCGATGAGAAGTTCGATCAGCGGCGTCGACGGAGGGATTATGTAGCGGAACGCGACTCCGTCGTTGTAAACGCGGGCTTCTACGTCGATCAGGCGGCCTAGCGAGCCGTTTTGCATATAGTGGGCGATCAGCGAATTGTACTTCTCGCTTTTCGCGGTACTGGATGAAGTGAGGCCGACGTTTTCTCCCAGCAGAGGCTCCTGGACCTCAATATCCAGGCCCATGAACGACGTTTTTACCAGCGGTTTGCCGTTGTAAAAGACTTCGTAGGCGATGCGCGGGAGGTCGTTGCTCTCCTGAGTCGCGATGAACAGGCGGAATTCTATCTGTCCGTTGGGCGAGGTGACACGGCGCTCGTCTTGAGCGAACGCCGAGCACGTCAGAACGACAAATGCCAGCAGGCGAAGCACTTACGCCCAACTGAAGCCGGACTTCGACAACGGCAACTGGCGAATTCGTTTTCCCGTCGCTGTGAAAATGGCGTTCGAAACCGCCGGCAGAATCGGCGGCAGAGCCGGTTCGCCGAGGCCTGTCGGCGAGAACGTCGACTTGAGGTAGTGAACCTCGATGACCGGAGGCGCCTGCGCCAGACGCACCATGCCGTGGTGATCGTAATTGCTCTGCACGATGCGGCCCTTGTCAATGGTGATTTCCTGCGTCATCATTTCGCTAAGTCCGTCGATAACTCCGCCTTGAATGATATTCTCGGCGGCGCCGGGGTTGATGATGTGGCTGCCAACGTCGGCGGCGACCCAGATTTTATTGATTTTGACTTTGTTCGCGGGGCTGACGGCGACTTCGGCGACCTCGGCGAAATATCCGCGATGGCTGAAGTGGAACGCGACGCCCATAGCCGTGCCCTTGGGCAACTTGCGCTTGCCCCATTCGCACTTTTCGGCCACCAGGTGCAAGGCGCCTTTCATGCGTTCCGGATCCATGCCGGGAGCGCCTCCGCGGCCGCCTGCCGGCGAGGGCTGCGCGGAGACGGGTGCGGCAGAATCGAGAAGAGCCAGGCGAAATTCGACCGGATCCTTGCCCGCGGCGTGAGCCAGTTCGTCAATGAAGGACTGAATCACGAACGCGAACGCGTTGCTGGAGGGCGCGCGCAACGCCCCGGTGCGAATGCCCAAGGGCATCACCGAGGCGTGCAGCGCATAGTTCGGAATAAAGCGCTGAGGGAACTCGGTTGGCCCCATGGCTCCGGACGCGACGAAACGCTCGTTGGCGCCGTAGCTGATGAAGTGATTGCGCCAGGCGACGAGTTTTCCCGTCTCATCGAGCCCGGCCTTCAGATACTGGAAGCCTCCGGGACGATAGTAGTCGTGCGTCATGTCGTCTTCGCGCGACCAGAGGAGTTTTACAGGAACGCCGGCTTGCTTGGAGATGTAAGCGGCCTCCACCATGTAATCGTTGGTCAAGCGACGGCCGAAGCCGCCTCCGCCGCGGACCATATGGACGGTGATTTCGCCGTCCTTCAATCCCAGCGTCTGCATGACGAGTCTGCGGCCATTGGCGGGCGTCTGGCTGTTGGTCCAGATCTCGACCTTGCCGTCCTGGAAGTGAGCCGTGCAGTTCTGCGGCTCAAGCGGAGCATGCGCGATGAACGGATACGAATAAGCGGCTTCGAGCACTTTGGCCGCGCTCTTGAGGGTTCCTTCGGCGTCGCCGTCCTTGCGGATATCCCACTGCGGAGCCTGCTTGCTCAGCTCTTCCGCTTTCTGCGCGTAGGCGACGCTCGAGTATTGCGCGCGCGGACCTTCATCCCAGGTGACTTTCAGTTGTTTGCGCGCGGACTGCGCATGCCACCAGGTATCGGCGAGAATCGCAATGCCGTTTTCGAGGCCCGGCTCGCCGGGCAGAACCGGTTCCGTGATTTCGGGCCGTACGATGACGAACGCGTCTTTGACGCCGGGGAGTTTCTTGATTTCGTCCACGTTCGAAGTGACGACTTTGCCGCCGAATACGCCGCACTTTTCGAACACGGCGTAAACCATGCCCGGAATGCTGACATCGATGGAAAAAATCGGCTTGCCGCGGACGATGGCCGGTACGTCCACGCCGGGCTCGGTGACGCCGATGATTTTATAATCCTTCGGGTCCTTTAGCTTGACGCCCGACAGCGGGGGCGCAGGGAGCGTGGCAACCTTGGCCGCAAGCTCTCCGTAGCCGAGCGAGCGGTTCTGGTGCAGGACGCGTCCGTGGGCGGTCGTGCACTCGGATTCCGGGACATTCCAGGTTTGCGCGGCGGCGGTGATGAACATGGCTCGTCCCGCTGCGCCCACTTCCCGCATGGGCATCCAATTGTTGGGTGTTCCGGTGCTGCCGCCGGCGTTTTGCTGCGCGTATTTCTTATCGTCGAAATCCGTCTGCTGGATTTTAACCGACTTCCAGTCGACATCGAGCTCTTCCGCGATCAGCATGGGCAGCATGGTTTTAATGCCCTGGCCAAGCTCGGGATTTTTCGCCATGATAGTGACGGTTCCATCGGGGGCGACCTTGATAAACGCGGAAGGTTCCGGCGGGACGGAGGGAGCACCGCGTCCTTGCGCTTTAACTTGCGGCTCCGTCTGGAGACCGATCAACACTCCGCCAGCGCCCAGTGCGCTTACTTTGAGAAAAGAACGGCGATTGAGGCGTATCATACTATACCTCCTCCTGTAGCGCGGCGCCCGTTGATTTATGCGGCGCCTTGTTGACGGCCATCTGGGCCGCTTTATGAACCGCGGCGCGGATTCGCAGATAGGTTCCGCAGCGGCACAGGTTGCCGTTCATCGCGCTGTCGATTTCCTTATCCGTGGGCTTTGGGGTCTTGGCGAGCAGCGCGGCCGCCGACATGATCTGTCCGGCCTGGCAGTAGCCGCATTGCGGGACGTCGGTCTGTTCCCAGGCGATCTGCAACGGATGCGTGCCGTCGGGAGAAAGACCTTCAATGGTCATGATGGCCTGGTTCACCGCTGCCGACACGGGCGTCAGACAGGAGCGCGCGGCCTTACCGCTCAGGTGGACAGTGCAGGCGCCGCACTGGCCGATGCCGCAACCGTATTTCGTGCCGTTGAGTTTGAGAAGGTCCCGGAGGACCCACAGGAGAGGCATGTCTGCCGGGGCGTCGACCGTGGTCGTTTGCCCGTTCACAGTCAGTTTGTAAGCCATAAGTGTTTACTCCGGATAGTTTCAGGTTAACAGTTTGATGGAAAAGGATGGCGGTGTCTAGCCCCTCCTCCGTGGGGCGAAAAATGGGGACAGACCGCTCTGTCCACGCGGCGCAGTGCAGCGCATAGCGCCAACGTTCGATACGCCTTCGCGCGCGGCCTATTTGGCGACTTCGACGGCGAAGACGTACGTGGGGCCGAACATGTTGGAGCGGAAAATGACCCAGTTGGCGTCGGGGCTGAAGCTGACGTTCGGTTCCAGCTTGTATTGGTGCTTCGACATGTTGACCAGTTTTTCGGCGTGCAGCACGCCGGGGGTGATTGAGGTCTTAATCGCGTCGCGGTCGGCGATGAGTTCCGGGCGGAACAGATAGATCCATTCGCCGTCGGGGGCGTGCGCCACCTGGCCTGGGTCGCCTCCATCGCCGCAAAAGACTTTGCCGTCGCGCGTGACGTTGAAGTGGATCGACCATTCGTTGCGTTGGAGGTGATACCAGGTTCGCTGCTGCGTGTCGACGTTGTAACCGGCGAGCCAGAAATCCTCGCCGCGAGGGGTTTGCAGATCGTACCAGATGGTTTTGCCGTCGGCGCTCCAGAATTCGTGCCCGAAGATCTCCATGGTCATGGTGCGGGTGTGGATTTTGGTGATCTGCGAACCGTCGGTGCGGATGGTCCAGATGCGGTCGACTTTGTGCCAGGGGCCTTCGTGGCAGAACATGAGCAGAGTCGGGTCGGTGGGAGAAAAAAGCAGGTGATTGAGCCAGTCGGTGCTTTTGAGAATGGTTTTCGTTTCGCCGGTTTTCGCGTTCATGACGAACATGCCCATGGGAATGTGGGCTGCGAGGCGCTGCTCCATCATTTGACCTTTGTTGGGGGGCTGGTCGAGCGCGTGGGATTGTTCGGATTGAGCAGGCCTGACAGGTGATGCGTAGGCGTTGCCGGCGGGACCTTGTGCTTCGGTGTACGTTCCGGCGAGCAGCGTTTCGTCGGCGTTGACGGTAACTACGGAGCTGTGTTCGGGAAGCGAGCCGATCTCGCGTGTGGTACCGGTGTCGATGGCGGTGACGAAGACCGCGTTGTTCCTGGTGTAGAAAACGCTGGGAGTCTTATGGCCGACTTCGATGATGCGTACGCGGCCTTCGACTATCTTCTTCGCGGCGTGCGTTTGCAAATCGAGAGCGGAGATGCCGCTGGGTGTGGTGTAGATGAGCTTCTTGCCGTCGGGCGTGTAACCGTTCTGATTGAAATAGAGGCTGGCGCTGCCGGGTTCGTCGGTGAGGCGGATGACGCGGTGGCCGGTGTCGGGGTCGATCCACGTTTTAGGCGGTTCGCCTTGGGCGAACGCGCCCGCGCATATCAGGAACGGGAGCAGGATGCGCATGTCGATCATGATCCGACGATCAACGGCGGAATGCAAGGACTGCGTTGAGCCCGCCGAAAGCGAAGGAGTTCGACAGCGCCCATTCGACCTCGACGGCGCGGGCGAGGTTGGGAACGACGTCCAGATCGCAGGCGGGATCGGGGGCGAGGAAATTCGCTGTGGGCGGAATCACGCCGCGGGAAAGAGCGAGCAGCGTGCCCGCGGCTTCGATTGCTCCGGCTGCGCCCAGAGCGTGTCCGTGCATCGATTTGGTGGAGCTGACGAGCAACTTGGAAGTGTGAGCGCCGAAGACGGCCCGGATCGCTTCGGTCTCCGTGGGATCGTTGGCCAGGGTTCCGGTGCCGTGAGCGTTGATGTAGCCGACGACTCCTGGCGACGCGCTTGCATCCGCAAGCGCTCCGCGCATCGCTCGGGCGGCGCCGTCGGCGAGAGGCTGGGTGAGGTGATGCGCGTCGCTGGACATGCCGAAGCCGGCGATTTCACCATAGATATGCGCGCCTCGGGCTTGCGCGCGTTCGAGAGGCTCCAGCAGCAACATACCTGCGCCTTCGCCGAGGATGAGGCCTTTGCGATCGCACGAAAACGGGCGGCAGGTGTCCGGTGACACGACGCGCATACCTTCCCACGCCTTCAACATGCCGGGTGAAAATGGGGCTTCGCTGCCTCCGGCGATGGCGAGCTCCACCGCGCCGTTGCGAACCATCCAGAAAGCCTGGCCGATAGCGTGATTCGCTGAGGAGCAGGCGGTGGAGACGGCGTAGACGGGGCCGGTGACGCCGTGTTCATAAGAGATGCGGCTCGCTCCGGCGTTGGACATGGCCTTGGGGATGGCGAAGGGCGAGAAACGGGTCTGTTTGCGCTCATAGTAATCGCGGAAAGATTCGTCCTCGCTGGTCTGGCCTCCGGTGGAGGAGCCGGTGACGATGGCGGCGCATTCGCGCAGGTCGGTCGTCCATTCGATGGCGGCGTCGCGGACGGCTTCGCGCGCGGCGACGGCGGCGAACTGCGCGAAACGGTCCAGGAGGATGACCTCCTTTTCGTCGAAGTGATGTTCCGTGCGATAGTCGCGCGCTTCGGCTGCATTCGGGAAGCGGACGATTCCGGGCGCGACCAACTCCATGGGGCGAATGCCGCTCTCGCCCGCGGCGAGAGCTTTCCAGAACGCTTCGCGATTCGCGCCGAGCGCGGAGATGACGCCGATGCCGGTGACGGCAACGCGCCTCAAGCGGCTCCTTCGGCCGGAGTTTTTTGCGCGACCAGTTGTGCAACACCCTCCGCCATCTGACGGACGGTCTTAATCGAGCGCGCGTCTTCATCGGGGATGTCGACGTTAAATTCGCTTTCGAGCGCGAAGATCAGATTGATGCCGTCGAGAGAATCGATTTTCAACTCTTCGAAGGTGCTGTCGATGGAGACCGTTTCGAGCGGGATGCGCTGGGTTTTCGCAATGACTTTGATGACGCGGATTTTCAGGTCCTCGGGCATGTCCGTGCTACTGGACGCGGTTGGATCGGGCGCCGTTGCCGGAACCTGCGGAGTCGGAACGTCACCCATATAGGTCCATGATATCTTCGTGGCAACCGTCGAGGAGCCGATGGCGTCCAGTAGCTGTACCATGCAGGTGATGACTCCCGCGATGGCGTCCGATTTGTATCAGGCGCATGTCAATCCGCAGTGGGCGAAGCTGCTTGAGTTACTGGAGATGAATGTCCAGTACGAGCGGTGCGAGGGCGTGGAGCTGCACGCCGCCGACGGGCGCACGATTCTCGATTTTCTATCGGGATATGGCGTGCATAACGCGGGTCACAATCATCCGCGCATCATCGCGGCGCTGAAGCGGGAGCTGGATCGCAGAGGTCCGGCGATGCTGCAAAGCCATGTTCCCGATGCGGCGGGCGAGCTGGCGGCGCGTCTTTCAAAGCTGGCAGGCGGCGACCTCAAGAAAGTGTTTTTTTGCAGCTCGGGGAGCGAGGGCGTGGAGGCGGTGATCAAGTTTTCGCGCGCGCGCACTGGCCGCACCGGATTGCTTTCGGCGCGTGGCGCGTTTCACGGGCTGACCTGCGGCGCGTTGTCGCTGATGTCGGATCCGTTCTGGAGCAAAGGCTTCGGGCCGATGCTGGTGGGCGCGGAACAAGTGCCGTTCGGCGATGCGGCGTCGCTGGAGGCGGCGCTGGCTATGAAAAAGTTCGCGGCGTTCATCGTCGAACCCGTGCAGAGTGAGGCGGGCGTGATCCTGCCGCCAGCGGGCTATCTCGAAACGGCGCAGGCACTGTGCCGGCGCTACGGATCGCTGTTGGTGGCCGATGAAGTGCAGACGGGCATGTTCCGCACCGGACGATTTCTGGCGAGCCATCACTTTGGAATTACGCCCGATATTGTGGTGCTCGCCAAAGCGCTGAGCGGCGGATTGGTGCCCGTGGGCGCGGTGTTGATGACCGACGATGTTTATGACGCTGTGTATGGATCGCTGAAGCGGTCGATTGTGCACACGTCGACCTTCAGCGAAAACGGCCTGGCGATGCGCGCAGGTCTGGCGACGCTCGACGTGCTGGAAGAAGAACGGCTGGGCGACCGGGCGGCGGAGATGGGCGAGCATCTACGCGCGCGCCTGCGTGCGTCGCTGGCGAG
>CAVVNE010000122.1:0-11031 GCA_963749245.1 Bryobacterales bacterium | reverse complement strand
AGAGCCTTTGCCAGGTACGCGAACCAGAATTTGCGCATGAAGAAGTAGTGGAACTCGAAGCTCAGCTCCGGCGTGATGAACGGATTCGGCCTCTGCTCGAACGGCAGCCCGATGTTCAGCCCGATGGTCTTTCCGCCCGCGTCCTGCGCACCTCTGTTGGCTGCCTCCATAATCCCCGGCCCGCCTCCCGTGCAGATCACGAACCGCCGGTGCGTCTGATGCAATCCGTCGGACCACTGCGTGATGCGCTTCGCCAGCGCCCTCGCTTCGTTGTAATACCGCCCCAGCGGCCCCATTTCGAGCGTTCGCGCCGACCCGAAAAACACAATCGTGTCGTGAATCTTTTGCTGGCGGAAATGAGAAAGAGGATACAGATACTCGCTCAAAATGCGCAGCGAGCGCGCGTCGGGCGTATCCAAAAAAGGCTGATTGCGATACGCCAGCGCGGACTTATCGTTACTTTCATGCATGGGATTGTTTTTCGGCGACGGCTTCCAGTTCTGTCACCCGTTTCTCCAATTGTCGCATTGTGCGCAGCAGCACCGGCAGTTTCGGAAACGCCGTGATGGCGCGCAGCCACTCGCGCGCATCGAACGCGGGCGACCCGCTCATCACCGCTCCCGCCTCCACATCGCCCCCGATTCCCGACTGCGCATAGATCACCGCGTTGTCGTGAATCGTCAGGTGCCCGGAGATCCCCACTTGCCCGGCGAGCAATACATTCTTCTCCAATATGCTCGACCCCGCGAGGCCGGTCTGCGAGCAGATGATATTGTCCTCGCCCACCACGCACGCATGCCCGACCTGCACCAGACTGTCGATCTTCGCGCCGCGTTTTACTCTCGTCTCGCCCGTGGTCGCGCGATCGATCGACGTCAGGGTCTGAATCTCCACGTCGTCCTCAATCACGGTCACGCCGCTTTGCACGATCTTGTAATGCGTCCCGTCCGCCTGTTTCGCAAATCCGAATCCGTCGCCGCCCACCACCACGTTATTCTGCAAAATCACCCGATTCCCCACCCGGCAATGTTCGCGGACCACCGCGTGCGAATGCGCCAGAAAATGATCGCCGATCGTTGCGCCTTCGTAAATCACAACATGCGGATGCAGCACCGCGTCGCGCCCGATGGTCACGTGCTCCCCCACCACCGCAAACGGACCAATTGACGCGTTCTCCCCGATCCTCGCCGTCGGCGCGACATAGGCCAGCGGATGAATCCCCGGCGCCGGCGCCGGCGGCTGATAGAAAAATTCCAACGCCCGCGCGAAATCCAGATACGGATTTTTCGAAATCAACTGCGCCGGCCGTATATTCTCGATTAACGTCTTCACCAGCACCGCGGCCGCCCGCGTATGCTTCACCTTCGGCGCGTACTTCGGATTGTGCAGCGAAGTAATCTCCGTCGCCCCCGCCTGCTCCATCCCCGCCACGCCCGTAATTTCCACTGCTCCAGCGCCGCGTAATTCGCACCCCAAGCTCGCCGCGAGATCCGAAAGTTTCATAACCCAAGTGTATTCTTCTTTCCCAATCGAACCCCCGACAGGAAGGGTCTTTGTGAATACTCCGGTGCTGACCGCTCCCGATGGTCGCGGCTCCAAAAACGTCGAATTTGCCGGTGCGGCCGACGCCGTCGCCGGCCTGCGCGCGGAAGCCGGACCAGGGGTCCGGCGCGGACGAGGGCGTCCGCCCCACCGTAATCGTTGATCGTATTTTCGGAGGGGGCCCCCGCTACACTGAAAACGTGCCTTCGCGCCGCCGCTTCCTCGCCGCCACCCCGGCCCTTATCGGCCTCACCGCGAAAGCCGAAAAACCCATCGACGGACAATTCGTCAACGACGCTTTCCCCCTCGGCCACCGCCTCCGCGACCACTCTCCTTTCTCCGCTCCCAAACGAACCCAAAAAATTGGAATTGCGATCGTCGGGGCGGGCATCGCCGGCCTCTCCGCGGCATGGCGACTGCACAAAAGAGGCTTTCGCGATTTCGTCGTCTTGGAAATGGAACCCGACCCCGGCGGCAACTCCCGCTGGGGCCAGAACGAAGTCTCCGCCTATCCCTGGGCCGCCCATTACGTCCCCGTCCCCGGCCCTAAAGAAACCCTCGCCCGCGAACTGTTTGAAGACCTCGGCGTCCTTCAGGACGGCAAATGGGACGAACGCCGCCTCTGCTTCTCCCCGCAAGAACGTCTCTTCCTCCACGGCCGCTGGCAGGACGGAATCGAACCCGAATTCGACTCCACCCCGCGCGACCGGGACGACTACCGCCGCTTCCAATCCCTCATGGACGAACACCGCGCCTCGGGTCAGTTCACCATTCCCATGGCCCGCGGCGCGAAGCCTTCTCCGCTCGACAAAATGTCGATGCAAACATGGCTGGAGGCGAACCGGCTCACCTCTCCCTATCTGAACTGGTACATCAACTACGCCTGCCGCGACGACTACGGAGCCCTCGCCTCTGAAACTTCCGCCTGGGCCGGCATCCACTACTTCGCCTCCCGCGAGCCCGAGGAAAAAGGACCTCTGGTCTGGCCCGAAGGCAACGGCTGGATCGTCCGCCAGCTCACCGCGCGATTGCAGCAGTTCGTTCATACCAATTCGCCCGTCTACCGGATCAGCGGCAATCACGTCTTCACGGAAGCCGTCGAATACCAAGCCGAACGCATCGTCTTCGCCGCGCCGACGTTCATCGCTCCCTACATCGTCGAAGGCGCGACCGCCCCCGATGTCGTCTACTCTCCCTGGCTCACCGCCAACCTCACGCTCCACCGCCTTCCAGCCGAAGAAACCGCGTGGGACAATGTCATCTACGATTCGCCCGCCCTGGGCTACGTCGACGCCACGCATATGAGCCTCAGTTCCTTCAACGACCGCTCCGTGTGGACCTTTTACTGGTCCTTCGCCCACCAGCCACCGTCTGAAGCCCGCAAACTCCTCCTCGAAAAAGACTGGACCTACTGGCGCGACGCCATCCTTAACGATCTCTCCCGCGCGCACAAAGACATCCGCGACTGCGTCTCCCGCATCGACGTCATGCGCATCGGCCACGCCATGGCCCGCCCGGTTCCCGGGTTTCTCACGCGTCCCCAACCAGTCTCAAAGAACATCTATTACGCCAACAGCGATCTCAGCGGCTTCAGTATCTTTGAAGAAGCACAGTACCGCGGCGTCACCGCCGCCGAACACGCGTTAAGGGACATTGGCCGTGGCTGATCAAGTGTTTGAGGAGACTCTACTGGCGATCGCGGTCGCCACCCTTGCTGCCTACGTCGTCCGCGGAAAAACCGCGACCCTGCTCGCCCCCTCCATTTATCACGGCGACAGATCCCGCCCCTCGATCGCACTTACCTTCGACGACGGACCCAGCGAATCCACCCCCGCCCTCCTCGAACTGCTCGCCGAACACAACGTCAAGGCGACGTTCTTCATGTGCGGCGCCAACGTCCGCCGCCTCAAGGACGTCGCCCGTGAAGTCGCCTCTGCGGGCCACGAAATCGGCAATCATACCGACTCCCACCGGCCTCTCTTCTTCAAATCCCCCGAGTTTATCTACCGCGAGCTCGCCCTCGCCCAGGAGACGATCAATACCGTCACCCACGCCACCCCGAGATTTTTCCGCGCCCCCTACGGCGTCCGCTGGCTCGGCCTGCGCCACGCCCAGGCCCGTCTTCAGCTCACCGGCGTCATGTGGACCGCCATCGGCCGCGACTGGAAATGGCCCATCCCCCGCATCTCCCGCCTTCTGTTGAGCAGCGCCGCCCCCGGCGCCATCGTCTGCCTCCACGACGGCCGCGAACTGCGCCGCACCCCCGATATCCGCGCTACCCTCGAGGCAGTGGAGTTCGCCCTGCCCATTTTGATAGACCGCGGATTCAGTTTTGAAACCGTAAGCCAGATAACATCGTCGAGAGAAATCCCGCGATGAAGGCCAGCACTCCTGCAATCGCCAACTTCCATTTCATGTTTTCGAGAATAGGCCATGGTGGCTGATCTGTCCTCAGAAAACCGGCAAACAGCCGAGATCTCCGGACGAATGACGCTGCGCTGGCTGCCTGCTTTTACAATGATGCTGGTCTCGACCATCAGTTATATAGACCGCAACACCCTGGCCCTGCTCGCCCCTACAATCCTCCGCGACACGCATCTGTCGAACGAGCAATACGGCTTCATCATTTCCGCGTTTTCGGTCGCCTACATGCTTGGCAACCCGCTCTGGGGCTATATCCTCGACCGCATCGGCGTCCGCCGGGGCATGACTTCCGCCGTCTCCCTGTGGACCCTCGCCTCGGTAGCTCACGTTTTTGCGTTCGGATTTCAAGGATTCGCCGCCGCCCGGGCTCTCCTGGGCTTCGGCGAAGGCGCGACGTTCCCCGGCAGCCTGCGCACGGTGGTGCAAACCCTGGAACCCCATCAGCGATCGAGAGGCATAGCGATCTCGTATAGCGGCGGCTCGCTGGGCGCTGTCATCACTCCCGTCATTGTGACCCCCATCGCGGCCATGTGGGGATGGCGCGGAGCCTTCTGGGCGACGGGCGCCGTCGGCGCGGCATGGCTCCTGCTCTGGTCCGTCCTGTCGCGCCGCGAAGATATCAGGCGGTCCCCCAAGCCCTCCGTCATCCTCCGCGACGCCCCGCGACTGGCCGACCCCAAAGTCTGGGCCTTCATCGCCGCCTATGCCATGGGAGCCTTCCCAGCCGGCTTTGTGCTGTATCAAGCCTCCATCTTCCTGACCGCGACGTTCGGCAAATCGCAGGTGGAAATCGGCAAGGTCCTGTGGATTCCCCCTTTGGGCTGGGAAATCGGCTATTTCTTCTGGGGCTGGATCATGGACCGTTTCTCTTCCTCGATGCGGCGCCAGTTTTTCATCCTGATGTTGCTGAGCGCGCCTCTAGCGCTGATCCCGCAAGTCCGTTCTTACGCGCTCACCCTGGCGATGATGTTCGTCGCGATGTTCATCACGTCCGGCTTCATCATCGGCGCGGTCGCCTACGCGACGCGCCACTTCTCCACGGACCACGCCGGTTTCATAGCGGGCCTGGGCGCCGGAAGCTGGTCCCTGATGATCGCGTTGGTCATGCCCGGAGTAGGCCGCCTGTTCGACCTGCACCGCTACGATGTCGCGTTCGCGGTGGCCGCGCTATTCCCCATCGCCGGTTGTACGCTATGGTCCGTCCTGAGCCGCCGTCGTTAAGGTGGCGCGGGCTCTGGACATTTTTCGGCATTGTGGGCTACAATGTAGCTCGAGAGGATCCACGCCATGCCTGAGAATTCCGTCGTCCGCGCGCGCATCGATGAGCGTACGAAGAAGGAAGCCGCGGTGGCCCTGAAGAAGATCGGGCTCACCGTGTCGGATGCCTTTCGCCTTATGCTGGTGCGCGTCGCGGCGGAAAAAGCGCTGCCGTTCGAGCCGCTCAATCCCAACGCTGAAACGGTCCGGGCGATGAAAGCCGCGCGCCGGGGCGAGCTGGTTAAGGCCGGCAAGCCGGATAAACTGCTACGAAGCCTGAATGCGGGACGTTAAGTACACCGCGACTGCCACATCTGATTTCATACTCATCTACCGCAAGCCGGACACGGATAGCCTCGAACTGGTGCGCCCCGGCTCTCATAGCGAACTGGGGATATGAACATAAACGGTGCCCCTATAACAGCTTTTTCCAAAAAACGGTTGTGCCGCTCATCGTCCCATCCGGCATCAACGCATAATTTGGAATTATGCCCACCCTCGTCCATCCCAGCCGCGCATACAACCTCTCGCCGTCGCCTCCGGTCGTCGTATCCAGCACCAGCAGCGTCTTTCCCGCGCGACTGGCCGCCTCTTCGGCCGCTTCCATCAGCCGCGCTCCCACTCCCCGCCCGCGAGCCGGCCGGCCCACCAGCAGCTTCGCGATCTCGGCCCGATGCGGCTGATTCGGAGGCATCGCGGTCAGGACCTGCACCGTCCCCACCAACGTGGAATCGAGAAACGCAGCAAGCAAAACCCGCTCTCCCTTCTCCACTCCAGCGCAGACTTTTTCGAAGAAAGCCTCCGCCTCCCGCATCGTCAACGACGCCATGAAGCTGACGGAAGCTCCCCCGCCACGCAGTCTAGCAACACTTCCGCCAGCGCCGCTATGTGCCGACGCCCCTCCGCTGCACTCAGTTCCCGAATCTCCATCACGAAATCAGGTTAGCGTCGCCGCCGTGCGCCGACGGCTTCGGCAATTATCGCCGTCACCAGGCTGTTGATGCTGACCCCCTCCCTCTTCGCCTGCTCCGTCAGTTTCATGTACAGCGTCCGCGGCAGGCGCTGGCGCCATTGCGCCGCTTCGACTTCCAGCTTGGGCGCCTTTCGGCCGGACTCTTTGAAAACCGCCAGACAGTCGCGCAAGGCTTCCCGTCCGTTCGCGATTGCTTCCTCAATGGTCGCGCCGTCGGACATGCACCCGGGAATTTCCGGATACTCCGCCAGGAATCCGCCGCCCTCTTCCTTCGAGAGCGGGCGTATCGTGATCCGATATTGATTCGTCGTTCGCTTGCTTGCGGTCTTCATCGGTTCCTCGCGTCGATCAGCGCCAAAAAGTGTTTAATGTAAATCGGTTTGATCGGACGTTTCGCCGGAACCGAAACAATTTCCCTCACTCCAGGCGCGCTGAATATCACGTGACTTCTACCCCGGCCCGGCCTGCGCCACTCCAAGCCGTTCTTCTCCGCGACCTCCATGAGGTCCGCGATGCGCCATCCAACGGCGTTCTGGCGCATCTTCCGGAGCTGCTTGTCCGATGTTGCCACCAAAAACTATGATACCGCATCAGGTATCACAACTTCACCCTCCTCAACCGCAGCGCGTTGCTGATCACCGATACTGAGCTGAACGTCATCGCCGCGCTCGCGATCATCGGGCTGAGCAATAGCCCAAAAAACGGATACAAAACCCCCGCCGCGATGGGCACTCCCAGCAGGTTGTACACAAACGCAAAAAACAAATTCTGCCGGATATTCTTCATCGTCGCGCGGCTCAAATGCAGCGCGCGCAGGATTCCGTTGAGGTCGCCATGCAGCAGTGTGATGCCCGCGCTCTCCATCGCCACATCGGCGCCCGTTCCCATGGCGATCCCGACCTGAGCCTGCGCCAACGCCGGCGCGTCGTTCACGCCGTCGCCCGCCATCGCGACGATCCTTCCCTGCTTTTGCAGACGTTCGACAACGTCGCGCTTACCCTGCGGAAGAACTCCCGCTTCCACTTCTTCGATTCCCAACTTCTTGGCGACCGCGAGCGCGGTTGTGCGATCGTCGCCGGTCAACATCACGATGCGAATTTTCTCCGCGCGCAGCTTTTTTATCGATTCCGCGGCATTTTGTTTAATTGGGTCGGAAATCGACAAAACGCCAATAAAATGGCCGTTCTTCGCGACCAGGACGGTTGTTTCCCCATTTTCACGCATCAACGCAATTTCACTCGAAAAAGCGTCGCACGCTAGCCCCTGATGTTCAAAAAAAGTGCAGCTACCTACATCCAAGGTACTGCCTTCGACGGAGCCACTCACTCCCAGACCCGGAAAGTACTGGAAATTCTCCGGTTTTGAGAGGGTCAACCCCTCCGCTCCCTCGACAATTGCGGCGGCCAGGGGATGCTCGCTCGCCATTTCGAGACTGGCTGCGAGCCGCAATGTATCCGGATCGCCGACGACCGACGTCACTCGAGGCTTACCCTCAGTCAGAGTCCCGGTCTTGTCGACGATCAAAGTATCAATTTTTTCAAGCGTTTCCAGAGCCTCGGCATCGCGGATCAGCACCCCTGCCGATGCTCCTCGCCCGGTCCCGACCATAATCGACATGGGCGTGGCGAGCCCCAGGGCGCAAGGGCAGGCGATAATCAGCACCGCGACTGCGTTTACGACGGACGCCGTTGGCGAATAAATCACCCAAACGATTGCAGTGATTACGGACACCAGCAACACAGCCGGAACGAACCACCCGGCGACGACATCGGCCAGCCTCTGGATCGGCGCGCGCGAACGCTGTGCCTGGCTCACCATGCGGACGATCTGGGCTAGCAGAGTATCGTTGCCGACGCGCTCCGCCGCCATCAGAAAACTGCCTGTTTTATTGAGAGTGCCGCCTGTGACCGGGTCGCCAACGCCTTTTTCCACCGGCATCGATTCGCCCGTCATCATCGATTCGTCCACTGAGCTTGCGCCGCTCAAAATCTTTCCGTCGACAGGCACTTTTTCGCCGGGCCGGACCCGCAGAGTGTCTCCAGGCATGACGTGGTCCAGCGGAACATCCCCTTCAGAGCCATCGTGTTCCACACGCCGTGCGGTCTTCGGAGCGAGTCCCAGCAGCGCCCTCAGAGCATGCTGTGTCCGCCCCCTCGCCCGCAGTTCCAAGACCTGCCCCAGCAGGACTAAAGTGATAATAACTGCCGACGCCTCAAAATAAGATGCGCCCCAAAAACTGTATAAGTAAGAGGCCGCGACGCCTAACCCGATGAGCGTGAACATGTTCAGGCTGCGATTGCGGACTGAGGCCCAAGCCCGCTCGAAAATCGGCCATCCAGCCCACAGCACTACAGGCGTGGCGAGAACGCACTCTATCCACTTGTTAACAGGCCAGATCATGAACGCCAGAAGCGGAGCGGTCAGCGCCGCCGCGATCCAGAATCGCCGGGTCATGTCGTCGAGTTCGGGATTTTTATCGTCGAGCGAAACCGTCATCGGCTCCAGAGCCATGCCGCAGATCGGGCATGGACCTGGTTTATCCTGAATGATTTGCGGGTCCATCGGGCAGGTGTACTGCGTCGATCGCTCCCTGCGGTCGCGGCTCGGTAGGGTACCGATGACCGTCAGTTTCGACGACGAGCCCTGATCAGAGGAAGCGGTTGCTTTTGGCTGCAAGTAGGTTTCGGGCGAGGCGGCGAATTTGGCTAGACAGCCTTTGCCGCAGAAGAAATAATTCTGACCTTTATATGTGTGCGAACCCGCACATTTTTCGGGATTTACGGTCATCCCGCAAACCGGATCGACGCTCATACCGAGGGCAGCCGGAGGGTGAACGAGGAGCCCTTTCCAAGCTGGCTTTCGACTTCGATTGCTCCGTTCATGCGCTCCGCGACGTGTTTCACGATAGATAAACCCAACCCGGTGCCGCCCACCTGCCTCGACCGTGCTTTATCGATGCGGTAGAACCGTTCGAAGATTCGCGGCAGGTCCTGCGAGGGGATGCCGACGCCGGTGTCGGTGATCGTGATCGCAACCTGGTGACCGCCGTTCACTGTAGCGCTGACCCGGACTTCGCCACCCGGCTTGTTGAATTTGATGGCATTCGCCAGCAGATTAAGGATGGCCTGTTCCAGGCGCAGGCGGCTGCCGGAGACAAACACGTTCTCAATTTTTTCGCAAATTAATGCGACGTCGCGTTCGCGCGCCTCGGATTTCACAGTGACGACGGCCGCGTCGAGAACGGCCTCAACCGAGATGATTTCGGGGTCCGGATCGGAGCCGGATTCGAGGTCCGAAAGCACCAGCAAGTCGGCGGCTATACTATTGAGCCGCACGGCGTTGGAGCGAATGATCTCGACGAACTTGCGATTGTTGGCCTGATCCTCGAGCGCGCCGTCGAGCAGCGTGTCGGCATAGCCGATCACACCCGAAAGGGGCGTCCGGAGTTCATGCGACACGTTTGCAACGAAGTCCTTACGAACCTGTTCCAGCCGCTCGAGATCCGTGATATCGTGCAAAATCGCGATAGCGCCCCGGCCGGTGGGCATGGCGAGAGGGGTCGCCAGGACTTCGAAGCTGCGGCCATAAGCAGCGGAGAGTTTGAAGCGGATATTGCGGGCTTCGCCCGATGCGAGCACGTCGCGCAACAGTTGATGGAGGCCGGTGTCGCGCACAAGTTCCAGCAAAGAAAGGCCTTCAAACGTTGCGCCACGGAATCCAATAGCCTTCAAGAACGCGGTGTTGCAGAAGGTGACGCGCAGATCCGGATCGACGGCGAGGACTCCTTCGGCCATGCTGGACAGAATCGCTTCGCGCCGGGCCGATTCGAAGCGCAGGCGGTCGAGCAGGCGGCGGAGTTCCTTGGCGACGGAGGCGAGGGAGTCTTCAAGCGAACCGAGATCGTCGCTGGAGGGCTGATGAGGGCGGTCGAGGATTCCTTCGGCGACGCGTTTTAATTTGCTGACGCGGCGGGCGAGCGATCCGGAGATAAAAAACGCGACGATGAGAGCGAGTAACGAGGAGGAAAGGCCGATGGCGAAGACGCGTCCTCGGACCGCAGTTCCAACGAGGGTGCGATCAATGGCGAACAGCGTGATCGCAACCAGCGCAACCGCCAGGACCAGCAGCCGGCGAAAGAGAGATCCCGTCATCGGGGTGGGAAGCCTCAGTTTATCGCAAAGCTGCGGGAAGCGAAAACAATTTCACGCAGAGCGCCTAGTGGGTTATGTCGGTAAGTGTCGTAAGGATGAAAAAGTCCCCAGGCTCACGAGTCTGTGTGAAAACTGCCACATGAACGTGTGGGGCGGGCTATCAGCCGGCAGCCTGCTTCCAGCAGGCTTTTCGATGTTGCAAAAAAGAGCCGCCCGGAGGGCGGCTGCCGGCTGATAGCCCGCCCCACGTTTGCAACTGGAGTTTTCACACAGACTCTCACGTCAGGGGTTATAACCCCGTCCGTGAGGGCGGGGATTTCTCCACTAGTAGCGGAAGGGTTCGAGGTTGGCGTATTGCTCGGGGATGGGGATGTCTTTGGCGTCGACTTCGACCATTTTTCCATTTTCGGTGAAGGTCATCGTAACGTTGGCCTGGCGGTGGAGGAGGACGGCGCGGTAGAAAGCTTTGTCGAGAGCCTCGTTGACGGTGACGCCGTCGTCGATGATTTCGGTGATGGTTCTTGCGCCATTTCCGTTCTCAGCCATGTTGATACTCCTGTTTCAGTTTATCCCAAAGCTCGGTGTTTATGGTGCTTTCCTCGGAGGCAATCAGCACTCGCGGCTTGACGGTATTGTCGAAAAACTTCCATCTGTCGGCGATGGGCGAGTACAGCTGAAAAAAAT
>CAVVNE010000121.1:0-15709 GCA_963749245.1 Bryobacterales bacterium | reverse complement strand
TGACCGGTACCATGTACATCGTGAATAACAGCGCCGACGTGGTTTCCATTACCGTCCAACTCCAAATAATGACGGGAATTAAAATGATCGATGGACCTATTTGAACGATTGCAAAGATTAGGACGGCGAAAGTAATCAAACTAGCGTGAGGAACGCCGGCACCCATTAGCCCTATGCCCGCGAGTAATGCTTGCAAAACTGACACACCAATAACGCCGCGCGATACTGCGCGAATGGTTGCTGCGGCTTGGTTTACAAACTCATCACCCCGCCCCGAATCCAGTCGGTGCGAAAACTTTTTGATGGCATCAACGAGCATCGGTGCTGGCGGAAAGAGAAAACCGGCGACAATTATGGAAGCGAGGAACTTGATAATTCCGAGGCCGGTATCCGCACCAATGCGAAGTAAACTGCTGCCCAGCGGCTTTAATTGGGGCATAATTTTGGCTAAGGCAGCCTGGAAGTTGGTCGAGGCAAGATCCCACAATTGATAGATTGGACTGCCGATCAGCGGCCAATCTTTCACCGATTTAGATGGTGGAGGTATCGTTAGGGTCGAAAAGTCAAGTCGTTCGGAAATCATCCGGAGACTATCGACCAGCCCCAGTGCCAGCCACGTCGCCGGTCCAATGACGATCAGCAAGCTCAAAACCGTAATCAGAGCGGCTGCTAATCGACGACGTCCGCCAAGTCGAAATGACGTCCACTCGAAAACCGGATAAAGCGCAACCGTCAGTACTACGCTCCAAATACCAATTGAAATAAGGGGCGGATAAGTACCCAAGACCAATAAAGGAGAAGAGCGAGAACCCCGAGCCGAATTGCTATTGCAATAAAAGATGCAGTGAGTTGATCACGCCGGAGCGGAGCGAGGCGCATGCGTGCTCCATGCGAAAGCCGTTGGCGCTGACGTCCATCAACCGGCCGTCGATTTCGAGCGGTTCGGGGTCGGTGAAGGTGACGTGGACGCTACCCGACGCCTCGCGCCGCGCTTCGCGCCTTTTTTCGTGCATGGTCACAGGCGCACCTCCGTCAACCCGGAGTCGTAAATCTTCAGTTTGCGGCTCAACGTGCGGCGCGAAATACCGAGTTTGGCCGCGGCCTGCTGCTGATGCCCGTTGGTGGAGTGGAGCGCGTCGAAGATCATCTTGCGTTCCATGCCTTCAAGGCTTCCGGAGGCATGGGGCGCATCGGAAATGGCGGATTGCTCCAGAGGCAGATCTTCGAGGCGGATTTCATTCCCCACGGCCAGCACGGCCGCCCGGATGACGACATTGCGAAGCTGGCGAATATTTCCAGGCCATGGGTGGCGGGTCAGCACGGCGAGAGCGCCTTCTGAAAATCGCAGCGCGGGATCGTGTTGGGCGAGAAAATGCCAGGCCAGAGGCGCGATGTCCTCGACGCGGCTGCGCAAAGGCGGCACGCACAAGGTGATCTGGGTGAGGCGATGGTACAGATCGGAGCGAAAACGTCCTTCGGCGACGGCCGTATCGAGCTCCTGATTCGTCGCGGCCACCACGCGCACGTCGACGCTGACTTTTTTCACGCCGCCCAAGCGGTAATACGGCACGCCGTCGAGCACACGCAGCAGCTTGACCTGCATTTTCATTTCGAGCTCGGCGATTTCGTCCAGAAAAATGGTTCCCTGGTGAGCGAGTTCGAACAAGCCGGGCTTGTTATTGCTGGCTCCGCTGAATGCGCCGCGGTCGTAGCCGAACAATTCGCTCTCAATCAGCTGTTCGGGAAGAGCGCCGCAGTTCAGATCGACCCAGGGCTTCTCCGAACGGCTGGAGTAATGATGAATGGCGCGGGCGAGTACTTCCTTGCCAGAGCCGCTCTCGCCCTGGATCAACACGGTGGCGTTGGAACGCGCGACGCGCTCGGCAACCGACATCAGCCTGCGCATTTCCTCGCTGGCGATGACGGCGGTCATCCCGAGAAACACGTGTGAGCTGTCAACTGACATTTGCAAGTTCTATTTCGCCAGCATTTCAGCGTTAGGGCCCTCAGCCGAATACCCTAGGGCAACTAGGAAAAGTCCCTCGGGCATTGAGACAGTTTGTCGCAAAACTATTTGTGCGGAAGTGCCATATTGTCCTGGCGCGAGGTCCCGGTTTAGTCCTATCTGATTGATTGGACTTGGGAAGCTCATGCGCGGGCGGCTGGAATCCGACGTGCATCGGCGAAGTCCTACAAATGAGCTCGCTCACCATTGCCGTACCTTCGGGGACCGCCAGCGCGGACACGCCGCCTTCTGAACCGCGCGTGAAACCGCTGGCGATCAGGGTGCGGTTGTTCGTACTGATCACGGGAGTCCTGGGAGGATTCGTGATCGCCATGTCGCTGGCCGGGTGGGAGTCGGCGGACATGGTGAAGTACACGGGCTTCCTGCTGATGGCGATATGCTCCTCCGGCATGCGCATCAGGGTGCCGGGAATGCCGGGGACGCTGAGCCTCAACTTCGTTTTCGTGCTGTTCGGCCTGGTGGATCTGTCGGCCAGCGAGACGGTGATGTTGGGCACGGCGGTGACGCTGGTGCAGTGCCTGTTGGCGAGGGACCGGAAAGCTCGGCCGGCGCAAGTGGTCTTCAATACCGCCGCGATGGCTGTGGCGATCGCGGTCACCGAGCAGGTTTATCATTCGCCCTGGATGGCCACCAACCAGGTGGACCCGGCGCTGCGGCTGGCGGCGGCCACCTGCGCGTTATTCTTCCTGAATACGCTGCCGGTGGCGCTGGTCATCTCCGTGGCGGAGCACAAGAGGTTCAGCGCGGTATGGCGCGAATGCTACTTCTGGTCCATGCCCTATTACCTGGGCGGCGCGGCGGCGGCGCAGGCGCTGGCTTCGGCCAACAAATATGTCGGATATCCGACCGTGCTGCTGACCGGACCGGTGATCTACCTGATCTACCGCTCCTACCGGCTTTATCTGGAACGTCTGGAAGACGAGAAAAAGCACGTGGAAGAGGTGTCGTCGCTGCACCTGCGCACCATTGAAGCGTTGGCGCTGGCGATTGAGGCCAAGGATCACACCACTCACGGGCACCTTCAGAGGGTGCAGGTTTACGCCACCGAACTGGGCAAGGATCTGGGGCTGACTGCACAGGAACGGAACGCGCTCCAGGCGGGGGCTCTGCTGCACGACATCGGCAAACTGGCGGTGCCGGAGCATATCATCTCCAAGCCCGGGAGGTTGACGCCGGAAGAGTTCGAAAAGATGAAGATTCACCCGGTGGTCGGCGCGGAGATTCTGGAACGCGTGAAATTCCCCTACCCGGTGGTTCCGATTGTCCGGGCGCACCACGAAAAATGGGATGGGACGGGCTATCCATACGGGATATCGGGCGAAGACATTCCGATCGGGGCGCGCATTCTGTCGGCCGTAGATTGCCTGGATGCGCTGGCCACGGACCGCCAATATCGCAGGGCCTTGCCGCTGGATGAGGCAATGAAGGTGGTGGTTGCCGAATCGGGCAAGGCATTCGATCCGAAAGTGGTGGAGGTACTGAGCAGGCGTTACGTCGAACTGGAGCGGATGGCGCAGGCCAAGGATCAGGCCACGGAAAAGTTATCGTTGAATCTGAAGATCGTGAACGGGGAATCGCCGGCGGCGGGCTTCGAGGCTTCGGGGGAGGTCCCGGTGGAGCGAAGAACGAAGGAGGGAACGGCGGACTTCCTTACGTCGATTGCGGCGGCGCGGCAGGAGGTGCAGGCGCTGTTCGAGATTTCGCAGGAGTTGGGGAACTCGCTGAGCCTGGACGAGACGTTGAGCGTGCTGGCGGTGAGGCTGCGGCGAATTATTCCGTTCTGCTCGCTGGCGATCTGGATCCGGCGCGAAAACGTTCTGCGGCCGGAGTATGTGACGGGCGACGATTTCCGGTTATTCTCCTCGCTGCAGATTCCCGTGGGCCAGGGGTTGTCGGGATGGGTGGCGGAGAACCGGAAACCGATTCTGAACGGGAATCCATCGGTGGAGCCAGGGTATTTAAACGACCCGGCGAAGTTCTCGGCCTTGCGGTCGGCGGTGGCGGTGCCCCTCGAAGGCTTGAGTGGCGTGCTGGGCGTATTGACGCTGTATCATGCCGACGGCGACGCGTTCACCAAGGACCATCTGCGCATCCTGCTGGCGATCAGCTCTAAGATCGCGCTGGCGATCGAGAATGCGCTGCGCTTCCAGAGGGTGGAATCGTCGGCGACAACCGATTACCTGACCGATCTGCCGAACGCCCGATCGCTGTTCCTGCACCTGGATTCGGAGATCTCGCGCGGGCGCCGCACGAATAATCCGCTGGCGGTGTGCGTCCTGGATCTGGACGGCTTCAAGATGGTGAACGACCGGTTCGGGCATCTGGAAGGCAACCGCGTGCTGCACGAAGTGGCGGCGGGGTTGCGTTCTGTGTGCCGCGAGTACGATTACGTCGCGCGGATGGGCGGAGACGAGTTCGTGGTGTTGCTGCCCGGCGTGAAGCCTACGGACGTCGACGGCAAGATCCTGCAATTCCGCGACGTCGTGGCTAAGGTCTGCCGGGAGCTGTTCCGCGAGGAACTGCTGTCGATCAGTATCGGGGTCGCACACTTCCTGATCGACGGCAACGATGCGGAGCAGTTACTGGCCGAGGCCGACCGTCGCATGTATAAAGAGAAGCATACACACAGGCCGTCGTTCCAGGGCGTGGCACCCGTGGCCAACGACACCGAGTGGGTCGCCACGGTTCACTAAACAGCCTGCCGCCGTCTGTGTGAACATGCCGTGTGGGGCGGGCCAGCGACCCGCAGCCGGCCTACCAAGCGGCTCTTGCTGGCTGACGAACAAGCCTGCCGGCAGCAGGCTGCGGGCTGATAGCCCACCCCACACGCAGCCTGCGGCATAACGAGTCTATGTGAAAACTGCGGCGGCTGACCGCTCCCGCTGGTCGCGGTTCTGTTTATCTTGATGAATCCCCGCCGCGACTGTCAAGGAGCGGTCCAAACCGGCTTTTCACACAGACTCTGACGCAACGATCACTGCCTGATCCGATAAACCCTGTCGCCCCCAGGAGCTTGATAAACCCTTTCCAACAGCGGGTTCTCCGCCAGCACCCGCTCCACGGCGGGAGCGTCCAGCTCTCCTCCCCAGCGGCTCACGTCCAACTCGCTCGCCAGAATGTAGTCGAATCCACGGCTCCGGCAATAGGGAACCACATCCTTGAAAAACGCAATGATTTTCTCGTGATCGCCCGCATACCACCAGCGAGGCAGCAGCGGGGAATAGTTGCCCTGGTGTCCAGTGTAGAGATAAAGAACCGGGTCGTCGTTCGACAGGACGGCGGCGCCGGGCGGGAGATGCTGCCCGATCCATCCGTAGGTTTCGCGCGTTTCGGCGAGCCGCGTGCGATCGGCGCTCGCCTGGTCGGGCATGGCTTTGAAGGTCACGAAGAGTTGCAGGAAAAGCCCTCCGCCGAAGACCGTCACTACCACCAGCGCGAATCCGCCGGCCACCACGCGCTGGCTGATGTCTTTGTGACGGAACGCGGTGCGCAGCATTTGCGTAAGGTGCTCCAGTTCGACCACCAGCCCCGCCGCCAAGAGCGGAAAAATCGGCAGCACAAACCGCTCCGTCGGCGGGAAATGCCAGACAATCAGCATGCCTGACGATACCAGTGCGAACAGCGCGTAGGGCACCGCGATTCCGCGCCGCGCCAGCCGGATCACGCCGGAGATCATCGCCATGGCGACCACCTGCGTGAGGATTTTCACCGGCAGCAGGGCCACCACCTTGGGGACGATCAGCGAGCCGATGCTATAAAGCAGTTCGTCGACATTCTTCCACAGCACGACCGCGAAATTGTCGAAGCCGACATTCAGGAACTGGAATTTCACGTAATCGGTGTAGTAAGCAAGGGTGGCCGAGGTGGCGGGAAGTTTGTGCCCGGCCGTCCACAGGCTCCAGCCAAGAACGAACGGCAGCATCCCCGCCGCGAAAGCAAGCGCCCGCCGCGATTCCCGTCGATACAAGTACCAGGCAGGCATTGACACAATCAGCGCGATCCCCGCGGTTCGTGAAAGATAGGCGAGCCCGGCCAGAATTCCCGCCAGCAGAGCCATCGCTACGCCTTCCCGCCGTCCCACAATGAGTGTACCCAGCAGCCAGCAGAGGAAAAATACTTCCGAGAACAACCCGCAACCGAACAGAATCATATACGGGCTGATGGCCAGAATCGCGATCACCAACCAGCCCCACTTCTCGTCGCGCCAGTAGATCCAGGCTAGCGCCAGGGCAATGACGAGCAGTGGCCAGCTGAACCATCGCGCCGTGGTGAGATTCTCCGGAAAGTGCCCGTTGACCCGCCAGATCAGCGACAGGTACAGCGGATACAACACCGGATACTTCGTTTGTGCAGGCTGTTCCGGCAGGCTGAGGATGCGGAAGCCCTGGCCGGTTGCCAGGCTCTTGCCCGAAACGAACAGCAGTCCGTCGTCGTGCAGCTTGCCGAACTCTGGCATATCCTCCTGTTTCCAGGCATAGATCGCCGAAGGGATCAGCAGAACCATGAAAAGCAGGACGGTGCGCCATCGCATCCGGATCATCCTATCGGCCCGTCCACGGGATCGCCCACCGAGAGAGCGTGCCAAAGCCGGGTGCTTTTCCTCATGAAATGGTTTCCCCTATAAGGGCTATCGGCCGCTTGAGTCCGGGGATGTAGCCTTATCGACGCCACAATGTGGCGCACGCACCGTTGCCGGTGAGTGGGTGTCCCTATTAGCTTCGAAAGACTTAATGGCGTTCAATGACGATCAGTGCGAACATCGCAAGGCTGCCCATGAAGGGATCGAGAAACCGCTCAATCTCCCGCAATAGAGGGAAGGAAAACGAAGGCATCAGGTTACGTGTCGCGATGCCGCCGGACATCAGATACCGGAAGGGCATAGTTCCTCGAATGAATTTGACTCGCAAATCCGGAAACTCCGCCTCCCAGCGAGGGCGGTCGCGCTCGAACACCATCCACGGCAAGGCTCCATTCGCCGCCGAAAGCCGACCGCCTTTCGGAAACTCCCAATCCAGCCGGTCCGCGTCGAACGGCTCGTGATGCAAATTGTTATAGACCAGCCGCGACCACGTGGAAACCCACGGTTCGATCGCCACCACGCGTCCACCCGGCTGCAGGCAGCGCGAAGCTTCTCGAAAGAGCAGCCGGACATCGGGTACGTGATGAAGGACGTTGACCATCGTGAGGCCGCGCAGGCTGGCGTCGCGGAAGGGCATGACCTGTCCGTCGAAAACAAGATTGACGCTGGGAAAAAAGCAGACCTCCGACGTAATCACGCCCGGCAGGAAATCACCAAAAAATCCGGCGCCGGAGCCTAGCTCCACAACCGGGGCGTGACCGGCCGGTACCCATCTTGCGAGCAGCGTGTACCACTCCTCGTAAATGCGTTTGAGGAACGGTTTGCTCTGGATGATCGCACGATGAAGATCGGTCGTTTCAGGATTGTCGAGATGAAAATCCTGGTTCACCGTCATCGTATGGGCGAGGGTCCGGCGAAGGAACTCGGCCATAGATTTAGGCGAGCACTCGTTGGGCAAATAGCACATCCAGCCAGTCGTCGTCCCGCAGGCTTTTCTGAATTCCCGGAGACAACTTTCCGCCGCGCTGGACGGTGTGCGCACGGTAGCCGCGACCTGCAAACCACTCCACCAGCTTTCGCGCGTCGTAACCCTGTTCGCGCATTGCCGACGGCATATATTCGAGCGAAACGACGCAGTCGGGATTCGCCGCGAGCGTCCGCGACATACCCTCGCAGACCGCCGGCTCATACCCCTGCACGTCGATCTTGATGAACCGCACCGCACCAATCGCTTCGTGCTCCACGAAGGAATCGATCGCGATAACGGGAACCTCGACAGTTTCACCGGTGAGAGAAGCGTTCGAAATCCGATGGTCGCCATGATGCCGCGGATTCAGCCACAGCCTGACAGCGCCGTTCGCTTTTCCCACGGCTGCGCGCTTCGCGACTACGCGGTCGTCCAAGCCTCGCTGCCGCAGGACGTGTTCGAGCAGCGCGAAATTGAATGGCTCCGGCTCGAAGCAATATACTTTCTTGCCGGCATCGGCCGCCCCCGCGAATAGAACCGAGCAATATCCGACGTTTGCCCCGACGTCCACAATGTTTCCGCCGCGAAAGAGCTCGGGCCGATTCTCGATGAGCGCCGCGTAGGTGTCTTCCAATCGCCGCTTATAGGCGAAATAGGAACTTAGAAACAGCTGGCGCCCGACGCCTGTGCTCAAGAATCCTGAACTTCGCGCGAGATAATAGGACCCGGACAATAGACCGAAGCCGAGCATTGGGATATCCTGCTAGAGGTTATATCGGCGGAACTCGCGGGAAGCAGGAGCGCATGCGATTGAAAATTCTGGGTCCGGCTGGATCATTGTGAGCCAGGTTCGTAAAGAGATCCTGAGAGAAGGCCGAACTGATGAATTGGCAAGTGTTTTGTCCAATCCAGCCCCAGCGTCGCCCGCCGATCGGCCAGCCGCCATCTCTGAACCCGAAGGCATGGCTGTCGCTCGGACACCGATTCTGGTACTAACCTCGCTGGCAGTACTGCTCGGCTGGCTCCCGCGAATGCGGTGGGGTTTTTGGATCGATGAGACGGCTACTTACTGGATGTCGGCCGCGGGATGGCGTGGAGCAATCGACCGTACGTGGAACTGGGCTGGCCAATCGATCCTCTATTCGATCCTGGAATCTTTCTTCTTCACGCACGGGCCCTGGCAGGAAGTAATTCTGCGTATTCCTTCACTGGTAGCCGCGGGAATCGCGGCATGGCAGCTAAAACGCCTGGCTGAGTTGCTCATCTCGAAGGAAGCCGGATGGTATGCTGTCGTCCCTTTCGTTTGTGCGCCGGACGTCATGTCTTTCGCCACAAATGCGCGGCCGTATGCGCTGGCACTGGCCATGTCTCTTTGCAGTTTCCGGTATTTGCTCGAGTGGCAGCGTGACGGCGAAAAAAAGAACGCTGTGCTGTGCGTGCTGGCCTCGGTACTCACCGTCCACTTTCACTATGCGTTCGGATTCATTTTCGTGATTGAGGCGGCCTATCTTCTATGCAGCCGGTGGTGTGGGACTCGAGTGCGATGGAGCTTGCCGACTGCTGTATGCGCGGCCGTACCAGTGAGCCTCCTCCCGATCGTCGGCAGCCTACGGCACGCGGCGCGACAGATGGTCGATTTCCAGGGATCGCGGCCCGAGATTAAGCAGTGGTTTCAACTCGTCTTTCCGCCGACGCATCTTTTAGCGCTGGCATTGGGTGCCGCGCTCGTGTTGCTCATCGTGCCGATGCGCCAATTGAAATGGAGCCCCGTCCCGATCCCAAAGCGCGTGGCCTGGCTGCTGGCAATGTGGATGCTGGTCGTGCCCACGCTATTTTTTCTGGTGTCGCGCTTTACCCCCAACACACTTTTCACCAGCCGGTATCTTCTTTTCACGCTGCCCGCCTTTGTGCTGATCATTGCGTGGGCTGTCAGCGGAATCGCGAACGCGCGCGCGCGAGTCATTTTTATGCTCGCGATTTTCGCCGCGAATGTAGCGCACCCCGGCATGTTGGTGTCGGCGTTCCGCGAATCCCCCGCCAGTTGGAAAGAACCGTTGGCCATACTCGCACGGAAGCCGGCCGGCGCGCCGGTTTTTCTCGCAAGCGGTTTCGCTCACGCTGTCAATGGAAACTGGAAGACGGCGGACCCCAAGCGAAGCCCGCTCTTCGCGCCCCTTACCGCCTATCCCATCGCGAACCCGGTGATCCCTCTTCCCTACCAGTTCTTTCCCGACGTCCAACGTTTTGCCGAAGAGAAGGCAGCGGACCTGATCGCACAACCGCTCATCTATCTTTTGGCCGAATCCGACTCCGGACTTGCGCCGTGGATGATCGAATATATGCGTAGCCAGGGATACCAGGCACGCACGGAAGATGTAAACGATTTTGTGATCGTTGAATTCCTGCGCCGACGGGCCGACTTGGTCGGCGCTCCGCGCAGCACCGCGAGGCTGAGATCGCCCGCCACCACGCTGGAGAATTGCGAATTCCATAGACCGCCGGGCGCGCACGGCACGGATCCGCCATACAAGTGAAAGGTACAGGGGATTTAGAATTGGATATTTCGTTTGCGCGGGTTGCTCCGGAAGGGCTCAGAAGGCGAAACCTTCGCCCTCGGCGAGGCTCTTGGCTGAGACAAAGAGGAGACCGTCGTCGTGCTGCTTCCTGAATTCAGGCATGTCGGGGTTATTCCAGGCATAGTAGGCCGATGGAATCAGCAAGAGCAGGAAAATGATCAAGTTACGCAGGCGAATCTATATAAAGTTACGGATGACGCGGGGACCATCTGTAAGAATAAGAAAGTACACATTCTATTACTAACCCTACCCCGCCGGTAGGGGGTAGGCACATGGTTCTAAGGTAAGGCAACTCGATCGAAATTCGACTCCCTTAGACGTTTTACCAGACCTCAATAGGCTGTAAGCCTGATTCTCTCCGGCGACGTGGCGATGATAACTTCTATACAGCGGCGGGGAACCTGTCGCGGCCCCTTAAGGGAGAGGAGACAAAGGAAACATGAAGAATCTTATTTTGAACTTGCAGGTTTGGAAAGATAAGCGCGGTCAGGACCTCATCGAGTACGCTCTGATGGCGGGTTTCGTGGCTGTCGCGGCCGGTGCGATTATGCCTGGTGTCGCCAGCAGCATCAGCACGATCTTCTCGAAGATCGCGTCGGTGATGACGGGCGCTGCTTCGCAGAGCTAGTTTTACCCATTTAGCCGGGTGGGGAGTGAGTTACCGCTCTCTCCCTACCCGCGTAGTTTTTTTCGTCCCCGCAGTACCCCCTCCTTCGTAAATTAACCCCCATGGTGCTAGCTTGAAATATGTCCATTGACGCCGGCGTCCGCATCGGACACGTGCATCTGAAGGTCGCCGACCTGGAACGGGCGATCGGTTTCTATCATGGCGTGCTCGGTTTCGACCTGGTACAGAGGTTGGGAGACGCGGCGGCGTTCCTCTCCGCGGGCGGATACCACCATCACATTGGGCTGAATACGTGGGAAAGCTTAAATGGCTCGCCTCCAGCCCCTGGAACCACGGGGCTGTATCATACGGCGATCCTTTATCCCAACCGCGCGGCGCTGGCCGATGCTTTTCGACGGGTGACAGCGGCAAATATCGATCTGGACGGCGCGGCCGACCATGGAGTGAGCGAATCGCTGTATCTTCGCGATCCGGACGATAACGGTGTCGAGCTGTACTGCGATAAACCGAAAGAAGCCTGGCCGCGCAAGCCGGATGGCAGCCTGGCGATGTATACGCGCCCACTGGATCTGGAAAAGCTACTCGCCGAATGAAATTGACCTTGCGCACTGCCGTTCCCGCGGACATTCCCGCATTGACCGCGCTGATCGCGGCGTCGGTACGGGTGTTGCAGGCACCCGATTACACGGAATCGCAACGAGAGGGCGCGCTGGCATCCGTTTACGGAGTCGACACGCAGTTGATCGCGGATCGGACGTATTTTGTGGCTGAAGTGGAGGGGACCATCGTCGCGTGCGGAGGCTGGAGCAAGCGAAAGACTCTCTTCGGAGCCGACCACTGCGCTGGCCGGGAAGATTCGCTTCTGGATCCGTCGCGCGACGCCGCGAAAATCCGGGCCTTTTTCGTGCATCCCGGGTGGGTGCGGCGCGGAATTGGGACCCGGGTGCTGGAAGCCTGCGAATCGGCGGCGCTGACGGCTGGATTCAAGAGATTCGAAATGGGCGCGACGCTGACGGGAGTGGCGTTGTATAAAGCCCGGGGGTATCGGGAGGTGGAAGAGATCGGGGTGCCACTGGGGAATGGGGAGATGTTGCGGATTGTGAGGATGGAGAAGTTGTATCTCAAATGAGATACAATGGGCGTATGCCGGTAAAGACGAAAATGATTCATGCGCGCATCGATCCGAAGCTCAAGAAGTCGGCGGAAGCCATCTTTTCGAAGATCGGCCTATCCACTACCGATGCCATCCGGCTCTTCCTGACACAGGTGCAACTGCATCGGGGCCTGCCGTTTACTGTTTCCACTCCGAATCAGGAGACTATCAAGGCGACGCGCGATGCGAATGAGGGTAAGAATTTAAAGGAGTATCGCTCGTTTCGCGAGCTTCGCGGACGTCTATGACCGTCCGACGGCTGTTCACTACCTCAGCATTAGGGCGCAACCTAATGAGCGCTGCGACCTCAATCGGTGGTAGCCAGGGGACAGACAGCCTTTTTCGCCGCGAAGGTTTTCTTGTTGTCCGCGCTGTGAGGGGCGAAAAAGGTTCCCCGACGCTTGATCGCTCAGGAAATGTAAAACGGCTCTAATGCCCCACCATCGCGACATCCATCAAATTGTGCAGATTGCCGGATTCATCAAAATCCAGTTCCTCCGGCGGGCCTTCGATTGTGAGCATCGGATTCGCATCGATCTCCGCACGCAGATTTTCGCTTAACCGCAGGTTGGCCAGCTCCATCGAATTGGCGATCCAGGCGATGGTTACGTCTTCCTGCTTGAACTTGCCGACGGTGGGCCAGAATTTTTCCAGGCAGATTTTGTCGGTTGGGAAATGCGCGGGAGTGCGGATCGCGGCCGGCGTCGATGCGGTCAGCGAATTGATCTGCGTCGGTGTCCAGTCGATTATCTTGAGCACACGATCGTTCATCACGTCCGCCATGCCCAGGCCGACTCCGTTGCCGTAGCTTCTGTTGCTCAAGTCGCGCAGGAATATACGATGTATGCGCGGGGCGGTGTCCCACGGGTTGTATTCGCCGTTCACGCCGCGGTTGACAACCTTCGTGTCCATGCCGGCGCCGGAATACGCTTTGCCGATCTCGTCAACGATCAGGATGTCGACCTCTTTGGCGGGAATGCGGCCCATCCAGGATTTCACCAGTGCGAGCAGTTCCTCTTCCTTCTGTTCCATCTGGCCGACCGGCACCGCGGTAAGCTGCGCGGTATTGTGATTCGCGTCTTCGAGAATCGCCAGGCCGCCGAGAATTTTTCCGCTCTTCAACACCTGGCGGCCGATGCTGCGGATGACGTGCTCCAGGCCGAGCCGGTAGGCGTAGGTATGATAGCGCTGCGCACCGGCGAATTTGCCCAGGCCGATGGCCATCATCTTAAAAAGTCCGCTTTCGATTTTGCCCGCGAAATCGGTGTGCCATTTGACGCGGCCGATGAGGAACACGCCATCGGAGTCATAGGCGTTCTTGTCCATGAACGCGTCTATTCCATCGGGGGTCGAACCTAGCGGTTCGACTTCCAGAGAACTGAGAACCGGGCATCCCATGGTGGATTCGACGATGCCGTAGTGCGCGAGCACGTCGGCCTGTCCTTCGGCCGTCGCGGCGCCGTGGCTGCCCATGGCGGGGAAGAGAAACGGCGAGAAGCCGCGCGACTTCCAGTAATCGACCACCGCCCGGACAATGGTCGCGACGTTGGCGATGCCGCGGCTCCCGACGCCGATGGCGATACGCGCGCCGGGCTTGAGCTTCTCTCCGAATCCGGCGGAGGTGAGTTCCATTTCGATGGTGGAGGGGATGTCAGCGACCCGGCGATCAGGGAATTTCTGGTGGACGTTGAGGAGGCGCGAAAAACTCATAAACCCAGAATACGGCGAAGTTGGATGTATTGGGGAAACACCAGCGACTGGAGGACGGGCTCGCCCGCGGAGTCCGGCAGAGGCCAGCGCGCGGCCAGCTTTTTCGCGTCGTCTTTTTTGCCCTCGCGGAGGAGTTCCTCGGCGTAGAAGGTGCGATAGAAACCGTCGGCGGCGGGCGGCGTCGCTTCGTAGGCCTGCTTCAATTGATCCAGCTCCGGATGCATCGGCGCCTGCCAGACCTGCAATTGCAACTTATTTTGTGGCGACGGCGATTTCTGAAGTCGCGCGACGGCCTGATCCTTGCGTCCGGTCGCGTATTCCCACGACGCATACTGCCATTCGAGAGAGGGATCCTTGAGCCTGGCGCGGAATTCGAGATAACGGTCGAAGATTTTGTCGGCGCCCGGCAAGTCGCCCGCCAGCCAGCGGGCGTAGGCCGCTTTGCGCAGGTCGCCTCCGGCCGCGAGCGCGGCGTTGAGTTCGTGCGCCCTTAAGAACGCCTTTTCCGCCTCGGCGAACTTGCCGTTCATAAAATACACTTCGCCCAGCGAGTCGAACGAATTGGGTTCCTGGCCGGGGCGCTTTCCGTAGCGCGCGAGGGTCGCTTCGGCATCGGCGATCTTGCCCTCGAATCCGTACACGTAGCCGAGCAGGTTCAACGCCTCGGTATTGTCGGGCTCGACGGCGAGAATCTTTTTGTAATCGCCCTCGGCCAACGAAAATTCGCGGGCGCGCATCTCGAGCTGGCCGAGATTAGCCAGTAACTGCGGATCGGCGACGCGAGCCGTCAGTTTCAGCAGCGCTTCATGTTCGGCGTGCGTATCCTTTTGCAAAGTGGCGCGAGTCAGGGCGATGCGCAGGCCGTCGATGTCGGTGTTTACCGGATGCTCCAGCGCGTGTCCCGCGACGGCGATCGCGCCCTGAACATCGCCCGATCGCGCCAGCGTCTCGATCCAGGCCAGCCAGGCGCTGCCGAACGTCGGATCGATAGCGACGGCTTTTTCGTATTCGCCTTCTCCCCAAGCTTCAATGGCAGCTTCGTTCAAGGTCGCGAAAGGCTGGGCCCCCGGGTCGAGGCGCTTCGATAATGCCGTCACCGCAGGCAGCAGAGCGCCGTCGATCTGCTCGTGGGCGACCATTTTGTGGCTGGAAGAGTCTTCCACCTCGACCGTCAGATGAAGAGCGGCGGGCGTCCCCGTGAAATATCCCTGGACGAATCGGGTGGCCCCTTCCAGGTAAGCTTCGCCGACGGTCGCGGCCGGTCGGGCGGTGCCGGCGATCTCGGCCGCGGCGATGCGGGGCGCGGCGCGGGCGACCCAGTCGAGGGATTTATCGCCGGTGAGATTGTCGAACGGAAGCAGTGCGTAGCGCGGCGGAGATTGCGGGGCGCGGGTGCAACTGGACACATCGGCCAGGAGAAGGCAGACGACGCAAAGATCGCTCCCTATGGTCGCGGCTCGGTTAGTCGCCAATACTATATTGTGCCTGTTCTGAGCCGCGACCGCAGGGAGCGACCGGTCAGAGGGCCTTGTGCTCCGCCGCCAGGATCTGCAGGAACTCCGGGTTGTCGCGCAGTTTGGCGAACTCCGGATCCTTGGTGAATTTGTCGCGTTCCTTAAATCCTTCTTCGAGCGACTTGCGGATGTACATCAACGTGTGTTCCACGTCGCCGGCTTTGGCGTAGGTTCTCGCCAGGTAGTAATGATACTTGGCGCGCTCCTCGACCGTCCGCTCCTGGAGCAGAATCCCCATCGAGCTGCGATGCTCGAACACGTCCGGGTCCAGCTTGAGAGCCTGTTGATAGGTCTCGAACGCCAGCTCGTAATTCTTGCGCGCGAAATAAGAAGTCCCCAGATTGCTGAGGATGGAGGCCGAGTCCGGCGTGATGCGCAGCGCTTTCCTATATTGGTTGATCGACTGCCGGTACGATTTCCGGGCGTAATAGATCGTGCCCAAATTGTTGATGGCCTCGGCGTAAGTCGGTCTTCAGCCTCACGGCGCGGTCGTACCACTTGCGCGCACTGTTCAGATCGAGCAGTTGATGATAGGCGATCCCGATTTTGTTGGCCA
>CAVVNE010000120.1:0-14726 GCA_963749245.1 Bryobacterales bacterium | reverse complement strand
CTTGTCCCAGAAGTTCGGGGCATCACTTCGTAGTGGTCGTGATGGGCCTTGAAGCGGCCCCGGCCGCCGGTCAGGCTGCGCAGGTCGATGGCGTAGCGCACGAGCTCCGCCGTGGGCACGAGCGCGATGATGATCGACTCGCCGGGCTGGCCGGTCTCGGTGCCCTGGACCCGCCCGCGGCGGCTGTTGAGGTCGCCGAGCACGTCGCCCTGGTAGGCGTTCGGGACGGTCACCTCGAGCAACGAGAGAGGCTCGAGCATGACAGGGCCCGCCTTGGCGAGGGCCTCCCGAAGACCGAGAGCGCCGGCCATCTTGAACGACATTTCAGAGGAGTCGACGGGGTGGTGCTTGCCGTCGAAGCACGTCACGCGGACGTCCACCACCGGCCAACCGAAATGACCTCCGTCCGCCATGGCCTCCTCGGCGCCTTTCTGCACGGCCGGGATGTACTGGCGGGGGATCACGCCGCCGACGATGTTGTCGACGAACTCGAACCCCGCTCCGCGCTCCATCGGCTCGACCCGCAGCGACGCCACCCCGAACTGGCCGTGGCCGCCGGTCTGCTTTTTGTACTTGCCTTCGGCCTCGGCATTGGTGCTAACCGTCTCGCGGTAGGGGATGATGAGCTCCTCGCTCTCGACCCCCACGCCGAACTTGCGGGAGAGCCTCTCCATGGCGATGCCGAGATGGGCCTCGCCCGTGCCGGACAGCACGGTCTGGTGGGTCTCGTCGTCGCGGCGCACGACCAGCGTGGGGTCCTCCTCCTGCAGGCGGTGGAGGGCGGTCATCAGCTTGTCCTCGTCGGCCTTGCTCTTGGGCCGGATGGCCATGGACAGCACCGGCAGAGCGGCGTCGGCGAGCCAGCTCGCCGGCCGAACCCGTGCCGCGCAGCGAGCCGCGGGACCGTGACCGGCATATTGCGCGGCGTCAGCGTGTCGCCGGTGTTGGTGGCGGCCAGCTTGGCCACGGCGCCGATATCGCCGGCCGCGACCTCGGTGAGCGGGAGCTGTTCTTTGCCGCGCAGGTGAAAAGAGCGTGGAGACGCTCTTCGGCCTTGGACCTCGGGTTGAACAGCACGGCGTCTGGGCGCACTGTGCCGGAGGCAACCTTGAAAAGCGATATTTTCCCGACGTAGGGGTCAGCGATGGTCTTGAAAACCCACGCCAGCGGTTGGCCGGCCGAGTCGCAGGGCGACCTCGACGGCTTCGCGCCAGCTGTTGCCGGGCGCCCGCACCAGGGCGGGCGGGCGCTCGAGGGGCGAGGGGGCCACGTCGCAGATGCAATCGAGCAGCCGGTCGATGCCGACCAATTTGGTCGCCGAGCCGCAGATGACCGGGAAAACCTGCGAGGACACGACGCCGCGGGCCAGCGTCTTGGCCAGCTCGTCGGCCGAGATTTCCTCGCCCTCGAGGTAGCGGGCCATGAGGTCGTCGTCGGCGACCACGATGCCCTCGACCAGAGAGTCGCGCACAGTGTGCTCCTGGGCGGCCATGTTGTCGGGTATCGGCTGCTTTGGTGGCGGTGCATTTACCCGGCTCGTAAACAAAAGCGGTGTCCGATAAGCAGGTCGGCGATCCCGTGGAAATCGTGCTCTTCACCGATAGGGAGCTCGAGCGGGGCCACGCCGGCGCCGAAAGACTGGTGCAATTGCTGGAGCACGTTGGAGAAATCGGCCCGTTCCCGGTCGAGCTTGTTCATGAAGATGAGGCGCGGGATGCCGAGCTCGGCCGCCGCCTTCCAGAAAATCTCGGTCTGTACCTCGACGCCGTCGACGGCGCTCACCACGAACACCGCCAGGTCGGCCACAGACAGAGCCGCCAGCGCTTCGGGCACGAAGTCGGCGTACCCCGGGCAGTCCAGGACGTTGACCTTGTAGCCACGCCATTCGAGGGCGGCCAGGGAAAGGGAGGTGGACATGTGGTGGGAGTGTTCTTCGGGCTCGAAGTCGGAGACGGTCGTCCCGTCCTCCACCCGGCCCGCCCTGTTCGTCGCGCCACTGCACAGCAACAGGGCCTCGGTCAGCGTCGTCTTGCCGGAGCCCCCGTGGCCGACGAGCGCCACGTTGCGGACCTTCGCTGGTGGGTACGCCTTCATGCGAGCACCTCATCTTTCCCCCGCGGGTCGCCCCGTCGGTGTTCCCCTTCACGGACCGGTCCAGGCCGTTCCCGTTAAGCTACCTTCTCTGCTGGTCGGGGCCACGATTGGAGCTACGCTTACGTCGCCTACGAAAAGGCCCTGCGGCTGCTGCATCCGCTGATGCCTTTTCTGACCGAGGAGTTATGGCAAAGGTTGGGAACCGGTGGGAAGTCGATTGCTCTGGAGCCGTACCCTCAGGCTGGGCCGCTTGACCATAAAGCCGAGAAGGACATGGCGCTGTTGCAGGACATCGTCACCGCGGCGCGCACTCTTCGCGCCGATCACAAGGTCGACAAAAAGCCACTCTTAACGGGTGTTCTTTACTGCAAAGAAACACGGCACCTGGAAGCGATCGAGCGGATGGCGAACGTGAAGCTGGAAGTGAAAACGGGAGCCGCGCCGAAGCTGGAGGGGGCGGTGCGCTCGTCGCCGGATTTCGACCTGATGCTGGAGATGCCCAAGGCCGCGCCACAACGCGAACGGTTGCTAAAAGAAAACCTCGACCTTGAAAAAGTGATCGGCAATTCCAAACGCCAACTCGACAACGCCGATGTGATCGCTAAAATGCCGGAAAAAGTGGTCGAGACGCTGCGCGCCAAGCTGGTCGCATACGAGGCGCAGTTGAAGAAAAATCTCGACGCCCTGGCGGCCGAATGAGTTTCGATATTTCGCATCCTGACGTGAAGGCTGCGGTGGAACGGGCGCTTTCCGAAGACCTCGGGTCGGGCGACATCACCACTGATTCCTGCATCGACCCCGGTGCGCATGCCGAAGGTCGGTTTGTCGCCAGGCAGAACATGACGGTGGCGGGCGTGGAGTTGCTGCCGCTGATCTACGACTCGGTCGAGTTATTCAAGAAGAGCGGCGATCGGGTAGCAACGGGCGAAGAACTGGCGCGGGTTCGAGGGGAATCGCGGAAGCTGCTTACTCGCGAGCGGGTCTCGCTGAATTTTCTGCAAAGGCTGAGTGGCGTGGCGACGCTGGCTTCCCGATTTGTCGATGAAGTGAAGGGGACCGGCGTCAAAATTCTCGACACGCGGAAGACGACGCCGGGGCTGCGGGTGCTCGAAAAAATGGCGGCGGCCGCTGGGGGCGTTGTGAATCATCGGATGGGGCTTTACGATGCGGTACTGATCAAAAACAACCACATCCGCCTTGCCGGAGGTGTCCGGCAGGCGATGGAGTCGGCGCGCAGGAGCGGGAAGCCGATTGAAGTGGAGGTCCGGACGCGGGCCGAGGTCGAAGAGGCGCTGGCTTGCGGGGCTTCGCGGATTTTGCTCGACAACATGACGCCGGATGAGGCGGCGATTGAGGTGGGGTTGATCGACCATCGCGCGGAGACGGAGATTTCGGGCGGAATTACGCTGGCGAATGTGCGGGCTTATGCGGAAGCCCGGCCGGATTTTATTTCGTCGGGGGCGATTACGCATTCGGCGGTCGCGGTCGATATTAATTGCGGGATTTATCCAGTCCAGTCGTGATATAGAAGGAGGATGCCTGCCTCCAATCGACGTACTTTCCTAAGAGCCGCGGCGTCGACCGTTGCGATTCCACAAATTGCTTTGCCACAGGCGCCGCCGGTGGAGCAGCGCGTGTTTTTAACGGGCGATGGCGTCAACCTGCCGCCTCCGGAATATCTGCGGTTATTAGCGAAGCTGGACGCCAAGGCGGACCTTTATCTCAAGGGAGGCGCTGTCGAAGAGCTCGAAGGGCGGTTTGCGAAGGCGCTTGGCAAGGAGAAGGCGCTGTTCTTTCCCACCGGGACGCTGGCGAATCACGTAGCGGTGCGGCTGCTCGCCGGGGAACGGAAACATGTGCTGGTGCAGGAGGAGAGCCATCTCTATCGCGACGAGGGCGACTGCGCGCAGACCTTAAGCGGGCTCAACCTGGTTCTGATGGCGGCGGGCAGGGCGACGATCAAAGCTGAGGAGATTGTCGAGGCGGTGGAAAAGGCGGGATTGCCTCCGTATCCGGTTCCGGTGGGCGCGATCTCGATTGAGTCGCCGGTGCGGCGCATGATGGGCCGGACGTTCGATTTTGAGGAGATGAAAAAGATCTCGACGTACGCGCGAGAAAAGAAGATCGGGATGCACCTGGATGGCGCGAGGATGTACCTGGCGTCGGCGTATACGGGGATTTCCCCGGCGACTTATTCGGAGCTGTTCGATACCGTGTACGTTTCGATGTACAAATACTTCAACGCGCCGTTCGGAGCTATCCTGGCGGGGCCGGGGCCCCTGATCGAGGCGGCGACGATTTTACGGCATCAGTTTGGAGGAGGGATGCTGCATGCGTGGGAATCGGCGGCGATCGCGCTGCATTATTCGGACGGGTTTGAGGAGCGGTATCAGAAAGCCGTGAAGCGCGGGGACGAACTGCTGCGGCTGCTGGAACACAAGAACGTGAAGGTGCACAGGCTGGATGCGGGGACGAACATTTTTCAGCTAGAATTTCCGAAGGCGCCGGGGGCGGATTTTCAAAAACGATTGGCGGATCGAGGGATCATGGTCGGGAGGCCGCCGGAGCGGGGGCCAATGAATCTGATGGTGAATGAGACGATTCTGCGAAGGCCCGCGGAGGAAGTCGCAGCAGAATTGCTGAAAGCGTCGGCCTAGGGGGACTTCATGTTATTGAGCGCGCTTACTTTATTCCACGTCGTATTGAGTCTGGTGGGCATCGGTTCCGGCTTTGTCGTCGTGTACGGATTTCTGGTGTCGAAGTATTTCAAGGGATGGACTTCGCTTTTTCTTGTAACGACGGCCGCCACCAGCCTCACCGGGTTCCTGTTCCCGTTTCACCATTTCCTGCCGTCCCATGGGGTGGGCATTCTTTCGCTGATCGTCCTGGCGGTGGCGATCGTTGCGCTCTACCGTTACCGGCTGGCGGGCGGCTGGCGAAAGACTTTCGCCATCACTTCCGTGATCGCGCTTTACTTTAACTTCTTTGTGCTGATCGTGCAGCTTTTCTTGAAGGTTCCGGCGCTCCACGATCTTGCGCCGACGCAATCCGAGCCCCCCTTCCAGATCGCGCAGCTTGTGGCGCTGGTGCTTTTCGTCGTTCTCGGTGTCCGGGCCGCGATGAAGTTCCGGGGCGAAACCATTTCCTAATAGGTTCGTCTAGGCATTTATGACTTTTCTGAACGACTTGAGATTCGCGATTCGTTCGTTAAAGCGAACGAAGGGACTGGCATTGACCGTGGTGCTGACGCTCGCGCTGGGCATCGGGGCCAATGCGGCGATTTTTACGCTGGTTCGTGGCGTTCTGCTGCGTCCTCTGGTAAATCGCGACGAGAACCGCCTCATTTATATCCGTCAGAGCGCGCCCGGGCTCGCGATGGAGAACGCGGCGTTTTCTGTTCCTGAAATTCAGGATCTGAAGGCGGGCGTGAAAACCATCAGCGCGATCGGCGATTTCTCGACCATCGGCTTCACCATGGTCGGTCTGGGGGAGCCCCGCGAGGTGCGCGCTGGGGTGGTGGGCGGGTCGTATTTCGACGTCGTGGGGCTGCATCCTGTGCTGGGCAGGCTGCTCGATATGAGGGACGACGGGCCGAGCGCGGCGGGCGCGGTGGTGCTGACGTACCGCTTCTGGACCGAGTCGCTCAAGAGCGATCCGTCGGTGCTGGGAAAAACCATCCGGCTGGGCCGGCGGCCGGCGACCATTGTCGGCGTGCTGGAGCCTTCCGTGCCGTATCCGGCGGAAACCGAGATCATCGCCAACGTCGTGACGAGTCCGCACCATCTGTCGGCGACGATGGTGACGGGAAGGGTCCACCGGATGACGGAATTGTTCGGGAGACTCGCGCCGGGAGTGGATCTGGAGCAGGCCCGCGCGGAGTTGCGCGCAGTTCACGCGACGATGGTGAAGGACCATCCGGAGGCGTATTCGAAAAAAGCGGATTTCCGGATCGACGCGGTGCGGCTGCGCGACCAGATCACGTCGCGGGCGAGAACCGTGTTGCTGGTGCTGCTGGCGGCGTCGGCGCTGGTGTTCGTGATCGCAAGCTCGAATGTCGCGAACCTGATTCTGGCGCGGACGGTGCGCAGGGAAGGAGAGTTGGCGATTCGGGCGGCGCTCGGAGCAAGCGGCGCTGCGCTGCGGCGGACGCTGCTGGCGGAAAGTCTGCTGCTGTGCGGCATGGGTGCGGCTCTAGGCGTGGCGATCGCGCGGCCCATGGTGGCCGTTCTGGCGCGGTATGCGTCGCGATTTTCGGTACGCGCGCTTGAGCTGACCGTCGATTCGAGCATGATCTGGGTGGGAGCGGGGCTGGCCATCATCGCCGCGGTGCTGCTGGCGTTTGTTCCCAGACTGCCATCGGCCGGCGCGGCGCATGGACTGGCGAGCGGCAGCTTGCGAATTACGGGCGGAACGCGGCGCAGGCTATCGGTCTTCGCCGTAACGCAGATCGCGGCATGCTTCGTGCTGCTGGCCGGCGCGAGTATGCTGCTGAAGACGCTCATCTCACTACAGGCGGTGCAGACCGGATTCGACGTTCGTCACGTTCTGGCGGTGAATGTCCCGGTGATGTCGTACGGGCGGACGCAGGAACAGACCATCGCGTTCTACAACGAGACGATCCGCCGCATCAAAGAGCTGCCGGGAGTGGACGGCGTCTCCATCGGCACGCTCATTCCGTGGCGCGACGCGGGAGCTTTCGGTCCCGGGTTCGAGTTTTCCGCCGACGGCCATGTGCGCGCCGCGGGCGAGGAAGATCCTCGCGGGCGTTTTCGGACGATCTCGCCGGGATTCTTCGCGTCGTTGGGCATTCCGCTGATCGCGGGGCGGGATTTCAACGATGCCGATCGCAAGGGTAGCGAACAGGTGGTCATCGTGAGCCAGAGTCTGGCCCAGCGCATGTTCCCGAACCAGGACGCGGTAAATCGACACGTGATGTGGACGGACCCGGTGATGAAATTCATCGACGTGAACACACAACCGCGGCGCATTGTCGGCGTGGCGGTCGATGTCGACGATGAGAACGTGGTGCCCGGGCCGGCGATGACCGTCTATCATCCATTTGCGCAGGAGATGGGCGGAGGACGGCTGTTCGTCCACGCGCGCGCGAACCCGTATTCGCTGGTGCAGCCGGTGACGCGATTGATTCGCGAAATGTCGGCCGACCAGGTGGTGGAGAAGGCGGCCACGCTCGAAGATATTCGCGCCGAGGTGCTGACGCCGGACCGTTTGAACGCGCTGGTGTTCAGCGTGTTCGCGGCCGTGGCGCTGATGATCGCCGTGGTGGGCGTCGCGGGCGTGCTGGCGTTTTCGGTGAGCGGGAGGACGCGCGAGTTCGGCATCCGGCTGGCGATCGGATCGCAGCCTGGAGAACTGCTGAGGATCGTGATCGCCGAAGGGGCTTGGATGGCGGTTGCGGGCATCGTGGCGGGCGCGATGGGAGGGTACGCGTTGGCGCGCTTATCGAGCAGTTATTTTCCCGATTTGCGCATGCCCGGCGTGATTCCGGTGGCGGGATCGGCGTTGATTCTGCTGGCGGCGGCGGTGATCGCGTCGGTGCTGCCGGCCGCTCGAGCAGCGCGCGTCGACGTGATGCAGGCGCTGCACTCGGACTGAAGTTCGCTATAATCGCCCCTATTATGCTGAATAATACCGGCGAGAACCGGCGGCGATTTCTCTCTTATTTTTCAGGCATCGGGCTTGGTTCCAGCCTCCTGCCCGGCGTGCTTTGGGCCCAAACTCAAGCAAAGACGCAGCAGGACGGCGCCGCTCCCCGCGTCACCGACGAAATGATCAAGAACGCGCTGGAGGTCGCTGGACTCACGTTCAGCGACGAGGACCGGAAAGCGGTGCTCGAAGGCGTCAATCGCAGCCTGACCAGCTTCGAGGAAGTGCGGAAGATCGAAATTCCGAACGACGTCGCGCCTCCGTTCTACTTCAGCCCGATTGTGCCGGGGATGAAGGTGAATCGCACGCGCGAGCCTCTGCGCTTCAGCGCGCCGGTTGTGAAGAGGCCGGCGAATCTGGAGGACGTCGCGTTCTGGCCGGTGGTCCAGCTTGCGCAGTTGATCAAGACGAAACAGGCGACGTCTGTCGATCTGACCCAGATGTATCTTGCGCGTCTGTACAAGTACAACGGCAAGCTGAACTGCGTGGTGACGTTTCTCGACGATGCCGCGATGGCGCAGGCCAAGAAGGCCGACGCGGAAATCGCGGCCGGGAAATATAAAGGACCTCTGCACGGCATTCCGTGGGGCGCGAAAGACATTATCGCGGTGAAAGGCTATAAGACCACCTGGGGATCGGGTGCGTACAAAGACCAGATGATCCCGGAAGACGCGAGCGTCGTGGAGATGCTGCGCGACGCGGGAGCGGTGCTGCTGGCGAAGTTGACTTCGGGCGAGCTGGCGGAGGGCGACCAGTGGTTCGGCGGGCAGACGAAAAATCCGTGGAATACGGAGCTGGGGTCGAGCGGATCCTCGGCCGGGCCGGGATCGGCGACAGCCGGAGGGTGCGTGGGGTTCGCGATCGGTACGGAGACCAGCGGGTCGATTCTGAGTCCATCAGGGAGGTGCGGTGTGACGGGGCTGCGTCCGACGTTCGGGCGGGTCAGCCGCCACGGCGTGATGGCGTTGAGCTGGACACAGGACCGGCTGGGGCCGATGTGCCGCTACGCGGAAGATTGCGCTGTGGTGATGAGCGTGATCGCCAAGCCCGACGGGCGCGACTTGAGCGTTTCGGAAGTCCCCTTCAACTGGAACGCGCATCTGGATATTCACAAGCTGCGCGTCGGCTATTTGAAGGACGGTTTCGACGAAGTGCGCGACGCGGCCCAGAAGGCGATGAACGAAAAAGCCGTCCAAGAAGTGGAGAAGCTGGGCTTCAAGCTGGTGCCGGTGAAGATCCCGGACTGGGCGATCAACGTCTCCAGTTATGAGGTCGAATCCGCGGTATTTTTCGACGAGCTCCTGCGGTCGGGACGGGACAAGCAACTCAGCAACCCACGCCGTGGAAATGGGTTTCGCAGCGCGCGGTTGATTCCGGCCGTCGAGTATCTGCAATCGCAGAGGGCGCGGACCATCATGATGATGAAGCTGGCCGAATCGACGGCCGATGTCGATGTATACCTGGTTCCGGCGAATAATGGCGGAGGCGGCGGCGGTCGAGGGCGCGGCGGCGCCGGTGCGGGCAGGGGACGCGGCTTCGATCCGAATCAAGCGCGCCGCAGCGTGATCCAGCGTCATTTCGCGATGGCGAATACGGCGTGCTATCCGGCCATCAACGTGGTGCACGGTTTCACGGAGGCCGGAACTCCGGGCAGTTTGACGTTCTATGCGCGTCCGTTCGGCGAAGCGGAACTGCTGGCGGTGGCGAAAGCGTATCAGGACGCCACCGGGTTCCACCTGAAGCATCCTGCGCTGACATGATCTGGCTGATCGCCTTCGCGCTGCTCGCCGAGGAGCCGAAAATTATCCTGGGGGTGCTCGAGGAGATCCCCGGTCACTATGTAGGACAGCCTGCATCGCGCGGGATTCGGGTGGTTTTTCAGAAAAACGGGCGGGAGTGGCAGGCCTTTGCGTCGGAGAATGCGCCGGCGATGAAGTGGACGGTTTCGTTTTCGGGGCGGAGCTTGGGAGAGGTGACGGGAACCGGAGCAGGGTTGCAGAAGATCATTGGTCCTGTTCCGACGGTCGGAAAGAGGTCGGCGGAGTTCGGCGGATTTCTGGGGGTTCCGGTTGTGCGGCCTCTGATCGCCGATTCGCAGCCTTTTTTTAAGGACCCTGACTTGTGGAAGCCTTGGCGAGCCTCGGCCGGAACAGCGGCGTCGGCGCGGGCGGAGTTTCGCAAGAAGTATCCTTCAGTATCGAACTGCGCGAGCTCGCAGGACGAAGCGAAGCCGTGGGCTTATCGCGACGCGGATCTGAAAACGGCCAGGGCTTATTCGTCGATGCGACGCTGGTCGGTGGTTGAATTGCTGTTGGATCGCTATCGCTGCGAAGGGCCCATCGACGACGCGTTCGCGAGCCAGTGGTTTGCCGTGTCGCCGGGCGGAGAGGTGAAATTTATCGGACAAGGGATGTGGCTGGTGGATGCGGGAGATTACGATAACGACGGCAAATCCGAGATCGTGTTCTCCATCGACCGGTACGACGAAGGCGGGTACGAGTTGTTTTACGACGACTTTAAGGGGCACGCGGTGTTTCGGTTCAGCTATCACTAGGTGGCGTGTCGCGGAGACCAGACCACCTAGAGACTACATATGAAGATTCGCGAAATAAGAGCCTTCGGGCTGCACGGACGGACGCCGGAGGGCGGATGGTCCAACGAACTGCGGCCGGAGGATTGCGTTCACACCATCGTCGCTGTGCTGACCGACGAGGGGCCGGTCGGATGGGGGAGCGTTTTTACCAGCGAGGCCCTGGTGCGGGCTTCGCTGTCGCTGCTGGAGCCTCTTTATAAGGGTGAAAATCCGCTGGAGCCGGAGCGCGTCAGCGAAAAGCTCCATCAGAACACGTTCTGGCAGGGCAGGGGCGGAGCCGTCACGCACACCATCAGCGGGATCGACCTCGCGCTGTGGGATCTGCTCGGGAAAGCTTGCGGCCAGCCGGTGGGACGACTGCTCGGCGGCCGTTATCGCGATCGCGTGCGGCCCTATGCCTCGCTGCTGATGCGGGAACCGGAGCGCATGGCGGACGAACTGTTGCCGGTCAAAGCGCAGGGATTTCGCGCGTTCAAGATTGGGTGGGGACCGTTTGGAAAGAAGAGCGCGGCGGTGGACGAAGCGATCGTGCGTGCCGCTCGTGACGCGGTGGGCGCGGAATCGCTGCTGATGGTGGACGCCGGAGCGAGCGATGCGTTCTGGCCTCAAAATTACAAGTGGGCGCTGCGGACGGCGGAGATGCTCGCGGGGTACGATGTCGCCTGGTTCGAGGAGCCTCTTCATCCTGATGCGCTCGACGACTACGTGTCGCTGCGCAGAGCGTCCAAAGTTCCGATCGCGGGCGGCGAAGTGCTGACCCGGCGGCAGAGCTTCCAGCCGTGGCTCGAATCGGGCGCCTTCGATATCGTCCAGCCCGACGTGACGAAGTGTGGAGGGCTGAGCGAGCAGCGGCGCATTGCGTGGATGGCTCGGGATCACGGCGTGCGGTTTATCCCGCATGGCTGGAATACGGCGGTCGGCCTGGCGTCCGATTTGCAGATGGCTTCGGCGTTTCCGGATACGGATCTGGTGGAGTATCTGACGGGGTCGCCGTTTATCGACGAGCTTGCGGTTGGTGGATGGAGACTCGATGAGGACGGGATGCTGCGGATTCCGGAGAAGCCGGGATTGGGAATCGAGATTGACATCGAAGCACTCGGGTGGCGCGGACTTTAGTCTGCTGAAAAAATCCTTTTGTGGGGCAGCGCCATGCGCTGCTCATTCCGCAGCCTCTGACGCATGGCGGCTCAGGCGGCCCAGCGGCGCCACAGGAAGTAGGCCGGGATTCCCGCCGCCGCTAGAGCGAGAGCGACTAAAGACACTCGCGGTTGATTCACCAACGCATCGATCAAAAACCAGACCGAAACCGCGATGAACAGCCACAGAGTGATTGGATAACCCGCCATCCGATAGGGGCGCGCCGCATCGGGCTTCTTGCGGCGCAGGACCCACACCGCCGCGACGCTCATGGTGTAAAAGATCCACGCGGAAATGATGGTGTAGGACGAAAGAGTTTCGTAGGAACCTGTCACGATCAGCAGGCAGGTCCACAGCGCCTGCATCGCGATGGCAAACGCCGGCGTTTCGAACCGAGGATGGATTTTCCCGAAGTTCGCGAAAAACAGACCGTCCCGCGCCTGCGCGAAAGGGATCCGCGCGCCCGTCAGAATGCAGCCATTGATCGCGCCGACGATCGACATCAACACCACCGCCGACAGCGCCGCGGCGCCCGACGCGCCCATCACCCGCTCCGCCACCGCCGCTCCCACGCGCTCGGTCGCCGCGATCTCCGGAATCCGCATTACGTGAAGATAGGCGAGGTTGGCGGATACATACAGCGCCATTACCACGCCCATTCCCAGCGCCAAAGCCGCTGGCAGATTTCGCTCCGGCCGCTTGACCTCGCCGGCGACGAAGCTCACGTAGCTCCAGCCGTTGTACGCCATCAGGCACGCCGCCATGGCGATGCCGAAGCCGGCGTAGGTCAGCGGCGGCCCGTCCGTGCCGGCCGCGCTTCTGGAAGGCGCGAAGAACGCCGCGCCGATCACCAGCAGCAGGCCGGCGATCTTCGCGGACGTGAAGATTCGTTGTACCCACACACCCTCCCGGACTCCGATGGCGTTGATCAGCGACAATCCGCAAACCAGAGCCAACGCGACCGCGGTACGCATCGCCGCCGAAAGCGGAATGAACTGGTCCAAGTAAATGGCGAACCCCACCGCCAGAAACGCGATGCCGCCCGGAATCGCCGCCAGCGCGAACACCCAGCCGCAGAGGAAAGCGCACCAGTCCCCATAGGCTTCCCGCAGGTATACGTATTGGCCCCCCGTATCGGGCATCATCGCGCCCAGCTCCGCGTATGCCAGCGCCCCGAAGTACGACAACACGCCTGCCACCACCCACACGCCGATGATCGCCACGGCCGAAGGCAGATTCCGCGCAATCAGATTCGGCAGCAGAAAAATGCCGGACCCGATCACGATCCCTACCACGATCAGCGTTGCGTCGATGAACCCGAGCCGTCGCGGCAGGTGCTCCATGCTATTTCAGAGGCACCGAATGCTGCTTCACATAATCGTCCACGCGAGATTCGGTGCCTCCGATGGTGGCCGCGGTCGGTCCTATGTAATGAAACGCCTCCGCGTATTCGACACCGTATTTCTTCCCTAACGCACGATCCCCGGCCAGCACGAATTCGCGGATATAGTTGCGGTCCGCCGTGCGGTCGTCGTCGCCCAGCAGTGGCAGTTTCTTTCCCTGCTTCGCCAGTTCCGCCCTCAGCCGCGATCCATGATGCCCTCCCGGTCCCTTCGCGACGTTGCAGATATTGGCATCGATTTTCTTCTCCACCGTGCCGGTGATGTCGACAATGCGGTTGGGCGTCGGATGCCTGGCGTAATAATATTTGTCAGTCACCGCGCGCGCCGCGAAGCCTGCCGCCAGTTGCTCCGGATAATCGTGAACGCGCCCGGCCATCCAGCACGCCGCTTCTACACAATGCCCCAGCACGTAATGGTCCGGATTCTCCTCGTCGTGCGCCCAGGGGTCGTAGCAGAACACGGTATCGACCTTCAGGAAACGGAACAGGAAGATCAGACGGCAGATCAGCTCGTTGCGCGAGATGTCGCTCATCCGGTGATTGCTGTAGTTGAGGCCGAAATCCCGCTTCAGCCCCAGAGCGAGGCTCTGCGCCGCCACCTCGCGCTCGTTGCGCAGCACGTTTTCGCCGACGGACCCTGGCTTCTCCCACGTCGTCGCCCATGTCGTCGTTGGTCGCGCGGATCATGTAGCCGGTGTAGCCCTCGTTGATCAACTTGGCCACCGTGCCGGCGCAGATCAGCGCGACGTCGTCGGAGTGAGGCTGGATCGCGGCCAGCACTTTGCCCCTATGAGGCTGGCCCGCCCTGGCCCGCTCAATAAATGGCCCCGTGGAAGGAGTCTGCGCGCCGGCGATTTTCGAAACCGCCAGGCCGCCGAGGATACATGTAAAGAAATCTCGCCGTTGCATGACACAACATTAGACAGGAACTGCGGATCGCAGTCAACCGCAGTTCCTCTTCAGCTAGGTGGCGCGCACCCTCGAAAACAGCGGAGCCTGCGAAAAATTGGGGACTGCCTACTCTGTCCCAAGGCGCCCTGATCGCTCCGAGAAAACGCACAACCCTTCGCCGCCGCGTGGACAGAGCGGGCTGTCCCCAATTTTTCGCCCCCTCCGCCGGAGCCGGGTGTTTTCATACCCATCGTTATGCGGAACGCAGGGGAACACTCGTGCGTGCCGTGTCGAGACTCTCTCGACACCTTCCGACGCGGCAAAGTCCAGGTTAAAGTCTTCCTCCGAAATGTCGATGGAACCAATTGCCCCTCATGACGCCCGTCGATGCACGCATTGTTCCTCGGGATACGGCAAAATCTCCCGTCGAACGGGATCGGGCGCTCGAAATCGCAATATCGACTCTGCTCGGCCTGGGCTTTTTTCTCCTCCTCCGCGCGACGCCCGATATCCCAGGCGGATTCGATGGCTACCGTCACGCAAAGCAAGCCTCGCGCTTGATTTCCGAGCCGCACGCAATGTTCGCCGACCCCTGGCACCTGGCCTATTTCTGGCACGCGCCGGTGGACGCCTGGTTCGGCTACCACCTGATGCTGGCCCCATTTGCTTACTTTTTCGACCTGATAACGGCCACCAAGCTGTTCTCGTCGATCCTCTTTGGCCTGATGGCTTTCGTCCTGTTCCAGTGCCTGCGGGAACTGGACGCCAAATACCGGTTTGTATGGGTGATTCTGGCCATGACCGGCAGCAGCATCACATTGTCGCGCGCCACCACGGTCCGCCCATTCTTATTGTCGATTTTCCTCACGCTTCTTGCCGCGTTTTGGACGGTGACCGATAAACCGGTCAAACTCGCGGCCGTGTCCCTGCTTCACGCTCTGTCTT
>CAVVNE010000119.1:0-7178 GCA_963749245.1 Bryobacterales bacterium | reverse complement strand
GGTGGCTCCTCCGATGGCGGTGAGCGAATTATTCATCACCAGGCCGTTGGCGAGCAGGAAATTCGCATCCGATGCGGCGGCCGCGGGTCCGTAGTATCCGATGATCGTCGTGGCGCCGAACTCCGAGGCGGAAGCGGTGTAGGCGTCGGTCAGCGCGTTGTAAAGATACACCGTCCCGGTTCCGCCCAGCAGCAGGATGGAGCTGCCGTCGGCCGAGGCGATCATGCTTGACTGGTTGGCGGTGGATAACGCGGTCTGCGCGCCGGTGGTGCTGACGCCCGTCACCGTGGTGCCTACACGCGGCACGGCATTGTTGCCGATGACTTCCCACAAAGTGCCGCTGATCGTGGTCTGCGTCGGGCTGGTGGGTTGCAGCAGGACGAACTGCAGGCCGCTGAGCCCCATGGCCATGGTATGCACGGAATCGACGGTTGCGTTCCCCAGGCGGGGAATCGGCGGGAAGTTAACGTAGCCGGTGACGATTTGCTGATTCAGGTCGACGACGGCGATCGACTCGCCGCCGGTATTCGCGACGTACAACGTGTTCCCGTCCAGACCAATGGCCATCTGGTGCGGAAGCTGCCCGACAGGGACCGGCGCGAGAAAGACGCGATTAACGGCGTCGAAAACCTCGATACGGTTGTAGCCGGAGTTGGTTATGTAGATCAGGTTCCGCGCCTGGTCGAGCACAATATCCTGCAAGCCTTCGGTGACGGAGTTGGGGACCGTGGGGACGGGGTAAATCTGCCCGCGCTGCGTGGAATCGCGGTAGTTCATGAAGATGCGGATGGTGTTCGGAATGTTGATCGCGTTTGGGGAGACGAGATTGACGGCCAGGGCCGTGCCGGTGTTGGTGGCGACGGTGCCCGTGCCCGCGCCCGTGTAGAGATTCGTGCCCGGCGTGCGGATGACGCTCGAACGGCCGGGGTCCATGGTGAAGGCGATGGTCGACGGCGCGAGTCCGCTGGAAGCGGTAGCGACGATCGCGGTGGCCAGGTTCTGCGGCACGGCGAAGGTCAGCGTGCCTCCACCAGCGTTGTTGATGTTGAGAGCCCCCTGCGCGACACCTGGATTGCAGTTGTCCTGCGCAAGGAACACGGTGGTCGATTGCGGCATCAGGATCGGGTAGGTGTAGAGATTTCCGAGCGGCAGATGGATCATGCCGGAGCTCGACAGGGCCCAGGCCTGGGAGCCGTCCTGCGTGATCACGATTTTCGATAGCACGCTTTCCGGAAGATTGATCCCGAGTGAAATGGCCAAAGTATGCGGATCGGAAACCAGAAGGGTGGATGCGCTGATGGCGGTGGTCGCGCTGTTGTTGAAGGCGCTGTAGAGCGTTTTTCCGTCGGCGGTGAAGACGCTGCCGCCAAGGTTCGTAGTCGTCGAAAAGGCTCCGGTCATGGGGAAGGGAGCGTTGGCGATGTTCTGCTGCCCGATGACGTTCAGATTCGCAGTGCCGTAGAGCGTGAAGCCGGACATGAAGGACGCGCCGTCGGGAGCCATCGCCATGATGCTCGACTGGCCGGTGACGGTGCGGCTTTGGAGGATCGTTCCCGAATCGACTTCGTATTGGTAGACGACGGTGGCAGTGTTGTTGGTGATGGAGCTGACGCCGATGATGTACTTGCCGTCGGGGGTGGTTTGGAGTTTCCCGTTGAACTGGGTGGTGGGACGGGGGAAGGCCGGAGCGGTGAGCGAGGGGGGTGTCACGGCGGCGGGAGGAAACTGGACGGCCAGCACCTGCTGGGAGCTGGCTTGGGTGCCGTCGAAAATCAGCAGCGTATTCACGGTGCTGGTAGTGCTGGAGCCGTCAGTCGAGATCACGGCGCGCCCGTCGATTCCCACCGCGACGCCTTCGGGCTGGGCGGGCAGCGATACGGTATTGATCACGGCGCCGATGCCCGCGTCCAGGCTGATCACGCTGAGCGTGGAGCTGTCGTGATTGGTGACGTAGAGCAGCGAATTGTCCATCGACATGGCCGCGGCCAATGGACGCGTGCCGACAGTGATTGAGCCCAACAGCACCTGTCCGTTGTAATCCCAGACTTGCACGGCGTTGGCGGAGGCGTTCACCAGATAGACGCGCTGGCGGCTCTCGTCGAGCACGATATCGCTGGGCGTGGTGCCCAAGCGCACCACGTCGCCGAAGGTGGCCTGCGCCTGCGCGAGCCCGCTAAGAATTGAAAATAAGAAGACCCAACGAAAAAAATGGTTCAATTGCCAACCGGCCTCTACATAAGATACGCTAATTCGATCAGTCCGCCGCAACCCTTTTCCCGGCGCATGCGTTATTAATCTTTGACGAGGCCGGATGGCTGCGGGTGTACCGAAGGATCTTACGACGTTGGCTAAACTGCGAGTGGCAAACCAGACGAAGGGGCAAGTGCTCGCGGACCGCGCGGACATCGCCAACACCAGCGCCAAGCGCCGCACGGGGTTGTTGAAGCACACGGGGCTGGAGCCGGGCGAGGGCCTATGGATCGCGCCCTGCGAGGGGGTCCACACGTTCGGGATGAAATTTCCCATCGACGTCCTGTTCCTGAACCGGGAGAAAAAAATACTGAAGGCGCTGCCGGATATGGTGAAAGGCCGAATCGCGTTCAGCTTGCTGGCGCATTCGGTTCTGGAACTGCCGGCGGGCACGCTGGCCCGGACAGGCACGGCGGCAGGGGATCAACTGGAGTTTGAGAAATACGATGCGTGAGAAACAGATCGCTCCCTGCGGTCGCGGCTCAGAATACGATCTGCCGAGCCGCGACCGCAGGGAGCGATCTCTGCTGGCGTGCACGACAGCAATAGCTATGCTGGCATCTAGCGCCTGCACTCACGAAGTTCAGGTCGTTTCGCAGGCTCCTCCGCATACGAAAACCCATGCCATGTTGGCGCGGCAGGTGGAAAACGCGGTCGATCTTGGCGATGGCGATGCCGAAGCGAAGCGCTGGCGCAAACGGCTGGCCGCCAACGCCAACGATCTGGACGCGCGTCTGGCTCTGGCCAGACTTTACGTGAATCGCGGCCAGCCGCAACTGGCGGTGGAGCACTACCGGCTGGCGGCTGAACTGAATCCCGATCTGGCGGGCGTCACGCTGCTGTTGGCCAAATCGCTGCGCGACCTAAGCGAGCCCGCCGAGGCCTTACGCGTGATCGCGGCGTTCGTGACCAGGCATCCGAAGGAAAGCTGGGAACTGCTGTCGCTGGCCGGAATTATCGAGGACGAGCAGGGGCTTTTGAAACCCGCCGAGGCGGCCTACCGGGCGGCGCTGGCCATCGATCCGGGGCAAAGCTCGCTGCACAACAATCTCGGCTATAACCTTTTGTTACAAGGGAATGCAGAGGCTGCTGCGGCGGAGTTCCGCAAGGCCATCGGGATCGAACCGCGCTCGGTGATCGCGCATAACAATCTGGGAACAGCGCTGATGTGGGCCAAGTCGGGGAAGTCGGAACAGGCGTTCGCGGAGTGGCGAAAATCGGGCGATCCGGCGGCGGCGCACAACAATTTGGCCGCTATCTTCCTGGAACAGCGGCATTACCCGGAGGCGCGCCAGGAGCTGGCATCGGCCCTGGAACTTCGGCCGGACTATCCGGCGGCCCTAGCCAATCTAAAGATGGTGGCGGCCGCCGACGGGGGCCGGGCGACGCTCGCACTGCCTCCGAAGGTAAACCTTTGGAAGCGAATGACGTCAAGCCTTTCTAAAGATAAACGCGCGGATAAAAATGGGGCTATGATTGATAAGCCCGCCGGGCCTGGGGATGCGCCGGCGGTTGCGGCGAAGTAGATGAGAAGTAGCGTGAAGGGGGCTTTTTGTGAAGGATTTATTCATACGGCTGGCAAAGGATGAGCAGGGTCAGGACCTGGTTGAGTACGCGCTGATCGTGGCCGCCGTCGGACTTGCGCTGGTTACCACCGTGAATCAGCTTTCCTCCGCCATCGTCAGCTTGTATTCAAGCATCACGACAGGCCTGGCGAGCATTGGCACCGGCGGCGCCTAGAACCGCCGCTGCGGATGTGGCGGCCAGGACCGCACCCCGCGCGCTGCCGGACATGGCGACGCTGATGGCGGTGTTGACGCTGGTCTTTTGCCTGTTCGTGTTCAACGCCGGAACCAAGCTGTTTCGCGACTCCGATACAGGTTGGCACATTCGCACCGGCGAGTGGATCCTCATGACGCACGCCCTGCCTCGCAGCGATCCTTATTCGTTTTCGCGACCCGGCGCGCCTTGGTTCGCATGGGAGTGGGGCTCGGATGCCTTGATGGGGCTGGCGCATCGCATGGACGGATTACGCGGTGTGACGGCGATGTTCGCGCTCGCGATCGCCGCCTGCACCTGGCTGTGGTTCCGGCTGCACTGGGCGGTGGGCGGAAATTTTTTTCTGGCTTGCGTCATGATGCCGCCGATGATCAATACGGCGAGCCTGCACTGGCTGGCCCGTCCGCACGTGTTCAGCTGGCTGTTCCTGATTTCGGCGATCTGGTATGCGGAGCGGGCGCCGCGGCGATTCAGTTGGACGCAAGCCGCGGCCATCGCCGGAGCGACCGCGTTGTGGGCGAATCTGCATGCGAGTTTTTTCTTCGCTCCCTTGATCGCGTTGATTTACGCGGCCTCACACTTCATTCGGCCGCTGGTTTGGAATTTCAGCCGGACGGAAGAGTTCGCCCGCGCCCGCTGGTTTTTGCTGGCTGCCACGGCCGCGCTCGCCGGTAGTTTTGTGAACCCCTACGGGTGGCGGCTACACGCGCACGTCGCGTCGTATCTGATGGATGGCGAACTTCTGGACCGCGTGGCGGAGTTTCAGAGCTTCAATTTTCATGCGGCGGGTTCGGCGCTGATTCTGGCGACGCTCGCGCTGGCCGCCATGGGCGGCGCGCTGGCGCTGGTGGAGAAGAACGTCGCGCGTTTTTTGCTGGCCTCGGTGTTTTGTATCGCCGCGCTGCGGTCGGCCAGGGCTCTGCCGCTGGTGGCCCTGCTGATTCTGCCGCTGGCCAACGCCGGTTTCACCAACGCTCTGCGTGCGATCGACGACCTTCGGCCCAATGTCGCGCGATGGCTGGATCACGCGATGATCTCCGCGCATCGGACGCTGACGCTCGACAAGCGGCTGAACGGAGCGCCGTTCGCCATCGTCGCCGTGGCGCTGGCGCTGCTGGCCTTGCGAATTCCGGCTGCGGCCGCGCGCATCGGATTCCCGGCCGATGAATTTCCTGTCGCCGCCGCATCCGCGGTCGAAAAACTGCCCGCCGATGCCCGGCTGTTCGCGCCCGATAAATACGGAGGCTATCTGATTTATCGTTTCGATGGCGCGCGGAAGGTGTATTTCGACGGCCGCAGCGATTTCTACGGCGCGGCGTTCATGAAACAATACCTGGACATTCTGGAAGTTCGGCCGGGCTGGCAGGACGCGATGCGGCCGCTTCATTTCACGCACGCCCTGCTGCCGAATCGCTACGCTTTGCTCGCCGCGCTCGAACAGGCCGGCTGGAAAAATCTTTACAAGGACAACGTCTGCACCCTTCTGGAGGCCAGATAGTGGATCGTCAAAAGATGGTTTGGATCTTCGTCGGCGCATGGATCTCCGCGGCGCTGCTGACGTGGTTTCTCTACGCCACCACCAAGGCTCCGCACGCGGAAAAGATGGTCGCGATCGCGGCAGCCGCGCGCGACATGCCCGCCGGGACGCGATTGTTGAAGGCTGATTTGAAAATGATCCGCATTCCGGAAAAGGACGTGCCGAAGGGTGCGATTCTCGATCTGAAAATCGCCATCGACCGGCCGCTGCTGTTTCCCGTCAGTATGAATGAAGCCGTTATTTCGAGCCAGGTGGCCAGCGCCGCGGGCGCCGAAGGATTGCCGGCGCTGATCGAAGTGGGCAAGCGCGCCGTCTCGGTTTCCATTACCGACGCGAGCGGCGTGGCCGGCATGATTCAGCCGCGCGCACACGTCGATGTACTGTTCACGAAGCCTGGCTCGGTGGCCGAAGCGGTGACGACTACAATTATCGAGGATGTCGTCGTGCTGGCGATGGGCCGGACCACGGAGGCCTCGAGCGCGTCGACGGTGGCGGCAGTCGGCACGGTGAGCCCGGCGCCGCGGTCGACGACGCAGGCTGCGACGCTGCTGGTGACTCCGGAACAGGCACAAAAGCTGGAACTGGCGAAAAATCAGGGGAAAATCAGCCTCGCGCTGCGCAATCCTCTCGACCATTCGAACGCCAGGAATCCACCGGCGACGACGTCCGATCAGTTGTACGCGGGCTTTCATCCCAAGCCGCAAAAAACTCCCAATCTGCGCGACGACCGCTTGTGGTCCCAGTTGATCGCCAAGCCGCCGGAGAAGAAGGAGCCACCCGCGCCAAGGCACGTCATCGATGTCTATCGCGGCGATAAACACGTGCAGGAAATTTTTCAATGACGGTGCGCTGGGCCGCAATTTTCTTTGTTCTGTCCGCCGGCGCCGCCGACGTGGGACGCCAGGTGTCGCTCATCGTCGGTAAAGGCGAGCTGCTGCAATTCAGCAACGACCTGATCAAAGTGGTGGTCGCCGAGCCGAAGATCGCGGACGCAGTAGTGGTGTCGCCCAAGGACGTCATGGTGACGGCGAAAGGAGTGGGCCACACGACCCTGGTTATTTGGGAGACGGGCGCGAGCCCGGTGCGCTACGAAATCACCGTGGTCACCGACACCAGCGAGCTCGATCACATGCACGCGGTGCTGGCAGGCGAGCTGAAAGCCGCCGTCCCCGACGCCGCCGTGCAGTTTAGCGGCAATGCCGAGACGCTGGTGCTGACCGGCAAGGCTACGGCCGATCAATCGAAGCGGGCGGAAGCGATCGCTTCCGCGCACGCGAAAAAAGTGGTCAATATGATCCAGGTGCCTCCCCCCAAGGAGCCCCGGCAGATCATGCTGTCGGTGAAGTTCGCGAGCGTCGACCGTACCGCGCTCACGCAGCTCGGCTTCAATTTGTTTAGCAAGAATGGAGTCACCATCGGGTCCACCAGCACGCAGCAGTTTACCGGCCCACTGTTTTCGCAGCTCAACGGCGGCGGCGCTCCGTCGGTCAACGTATCGAATCCGCTGAACCTGTTTCTGTTTCGACCCGACTTGGGCATCGGACTGACGCTGCAAGCCTTGTTGCAGCAGAACCTGGCCCAGATTCTCGCCGAGCCTAACCTGATCGTGCTC
>CAVVNE010000118.1:0-13850 GCA_963749245.1 Bryobacterales bacterium | reverse complement strand
CCGGGTCAGCCTGGAGGGCAGAATTCCGCGGGACACGATTCAGCGCATGATCGCCCTCGGACATCACGTGCAAGTGGGCGGCGAATGGAGCAACTCGTCGGCGCCGGTGGTGATTCAGAAAAAAGACGGTGTCCTGCAAGGCGCGGCTGACCCGAGGCGCGGGCGGTTCGTGTTCGGGAAGTAGTTGTGTGTAGTTATAATAGTGTTTGTGAACCTTGGAAAACACATTCGCCTTTTCGCGCACATCCAACTGATGCCGGCGCTTGAAAACGGCGAGGAAACCACGCTCGTTGGCGGCCAAGCGGTGATGGAAGGCGTCATGATGCGCGCGCCTCACAGCTATTGCACCGCCGTGCGCAAGGCCAACGGCGAGGTGGTTACTGAGCAGTATCCCATCCATCGGATGTCGGAAAAATATCCCCTTTTTAAGCTGCCCGTTCTTCGCGGATTGGGTCTGCTGGGGCAGGCGATGACGCTGGGCGTGAAGGCGCTTAAGTTTTCGGCCAACGCGGCGTTGGACGAAGGGAAACCGGATGAGAAGCCAGTCGAGATCACCTCGAAAATGATGGCCGTGAACCTGGCGGTGTCGCTGCTGGGATTCATCGTTCTTTACAAGTTCATCCCGCTGTTCCTGGCGACGAAGCTGGGTCACGCGGTGCCGACGCTGGGGAGCCGTTTCGCGGTCAACATGTCTGACGGCGTGATCCGCATGGTGATGTTTTTCACCTTCCTTTTTCTGCTGTCGCTGATGCCGGACATGCGGCGCGTCTTCCAGTATCACGGCGCGGAGCACAAGGTGGTTTTCAATTTCGAATCCGGCAAGCCGGTGAATGTCGAGAACGCTCAGAAATTCACGACGTTCCATCCCCGCTGCGGTACCAGCTTCCTGTTCGTCGTATTGGGCATCGCGATGATCACGTACGCGCTGCTGCCCATTGACGGGTTCTGGATGAAGTTCGCAGCCCGCATCGCGCTGCTGCCGGTGATCGCTGGTGTCAGCTACGAAGTGATCCGCTTCGCCGCGCGGCGCCAGGGGACGCTTATGGCCGTCCTGACGATGCCCGGCCTGTGGCTGCAACGCATCACCACGAAACCGCCGGACGATGGAATGGCCGCGGTGGCGATCCAGGCTCTGGATGGCGCGATGGCGCTCGAAGCCAAGCAGGGCGGCGAACTGGTCATCGCCTAAAATCGAATGCAATATCAGCAGAAACTCGACGACATTGAACGCCGTTTCGACGCGTTGAACGCCCAGATGGCTGACGCCGAGGTCATTAACGACCCCGCGCTCTACCGCAAGGTGTCCAAATCGCACAACGACCTGGCGGAGATTGTCGCTAAATATCGCGAATGGAAGGATGCCTCGCGCAACCTCGCCGAGGCGCGCCCGATGCTGGCCGAATCCGACCCTGAGCTGCGCGCGATGGCCCAAGAAGAAGTCGCGAAGCTGGAGCCTCACATAGCCAAGATTGAGGATGAACTCAAAGTTCTCCTGCTGCCCAAGGACCCTAACGACGAAAAGAACGTGGTCCTCGAAATTCACGCCGGCACGGGCGGCGACGAAGCGACTCTGTTTGCCGCCGAAGTGTTTCGCATGTATGGGCGGTTCGCGGAGACGCGAGGCTGGAACGTGGAAGTGACGTCCTCCAGCGAATCGTCGGTCGGCGGACTGAAGGAAGTCACAGCGCTGATCAGCGGGCACAAAGTTTATAGCCAGATGAAGTACGAAGCGGGCGTGCATCGCGTGCAGCGCGTCCCGGCGACGGAGCAGCAGGGGCGGGTTCACACTTCGGCGATCCGCGTTGTGGTGCTGCCCGAAGCCGACGAAGTCGAAATCAATATCGACCCCAAGGATCTGCGGATCGATACTTTCTGCTCCTCCGGACCCGGAGGCCAGAGCGTGAACACCACTTATTCCGCGGTGCGCATTACGCACCTGCCTTCGGGCGCGATCGTCTCCTGTCAGGACGAAAAATCGCAGATCAAGAATCGCGCCAAGGCGATGCGGGTCATGCGCGCGCGGCTTTACGAACTGGAAGTGCAGAAGCAGCAGGAAAAAATCGGCGCGGAACGTAAGGGAATGGTTGGCACGGGCGACCGCTCGGAGAAAATCCGGACCTATAATTTCCCGCAGAACCGGCTGACGGATCATCGCATCGGGTTGACGCTGCATCAGCTCAATCTGGTGATGGAGGGGAAGCTGGATCAGATCGTCGATGCGCTCACCACTCATTACCAGGCCGAAAAGCTGAAAGAGCAAGGCGTCGGTGAAGTCGCGGCGTAATGTCGGCGGGTTGGTAACCCGCTTGGCCGCGTGAAAACAAAACAGCGCCGGTTACCAACCGGCGCGCAGGCTGCCAGCCTGCACCACATGACCCTCCGCACAGCGCTTCAACAAGGCCAGAAACTCCTCGAAGACGGCGGAGTTTTAGCGCCTCGCCTGACCGCGGAGATTCTGCTGGCCCACGCCATCGGCTGCGCCCGGTCCTGGCTCTACGCCCACTCGGACGAGGAATTGAAAGAGGTGTGGTGGATCCACTACGGCCGCTATCTGCACCAGCGCCTCGACGGGATGCCGACGCAGTACATCACGGGCAAGCAGGAATTTTTTGGCCGCGATTTTCGCGTCACTCGGGACGTCCTTATCCCGCGCCCGGAAACCGAGCACGTCGTGGAGGCCGCGCTGAAATGCAGCGCGGCAACGGCACTCGACATCGGGACCGGCTCCGGAGTCATCGCCGTCACGCTGGCGCTCGAAACCGAGGCGCGCGTGACCGCCACCGACATTTCGCCGGCGGCATTGAACGTCGCGCAGGGCAACGCGCGCCGCCTGGCCGCGCTGGTCGACTTTGTCCAGTGCGACCTCGGCTCAGCTCTCCACGACCGGAGCTTCGACCTGGTCCTCTCGAATCCTCCGTACGTCCCCGAATCCGACCATGCAACGCTGCAACGCGAGGTCCGCGACTATGAGCCGGCCGTGGCGCTGTTCGCCGGCGCCGACGGCCTGGATATTTACCGGCGACTGATCCCGGAAGCGGCGCGATTGTTGAAGCCCGGAGGCCGGTTGATTGTGGAACTCGGCTACACCTCACTGGAGGCAGTGCGAGGGATGCTCGGGGGCTGGGGCGAGATCGAAACGATCGAAGACCTGGCGCGGGTGCCGCGAGTCCTTTGCGCGACGCTCCCCGGGCCTGAAGGCCCGGCTGCAAGCTGAAGAGGATGCGGAAAAAGTCGCTCGACAGGCGAAAGCGCCTGTCCCACCTTGCTGTAACTGCTTGATTTGCTTTGGTGGGGCAGGCGGTTCCGCCTGCCAATCGCGGCTTGCAACGACTTTTTCCGCAGCCTGTGAAGCTCGCGCCACCATTACTCCTCATCTTCGGCTTCGAGGGCTTCTTCGAAGAGGAGTATGCGGTTGCGGGCCTGTTGCGCCTGGTGGATCTGGGCTTTCGTAAAAACGAAGCCATCTTCGGAGGGGTCGTAGGTTTCGCCTCTGTTTTCATACATTTCCGTGATGTATAGTAGCGCGTCCATGTCGTTGGATTCCTTCCACAGGCGGGTTCCCTGGACGCCGCGGAGCTGGGCGGCGGTCTTTTCGATCTGGCGGGAGAGTCGCTGGCTGTGGATGCTGAAAACGGCGAGGGCTTTGGCCTGGCGTTCGAGGAAAGCCAGGAGGGCCGTGCCTGTTAGATCGTCGTCGGGGGCGACGGAGAGGAGATTCGCTTCGAGCGCGGGGATGCGGTTCAGTCGCCAGGTGGCGTCGGCCAGGGCCTGGACGAGATTGCATTCGGTGGTGCCCTTCGGGTGGTATTCGGAGTTGAACGATTTTAGATGGGACTGGTAGGCTTCGGCGTCCTCGGTGGGGAGAACTACGGTTTGCGCGGTGAGTCCGTGGCGCAGGGCGTTCAGGGAAGATCGCTGTTTACCGGCTTCGGTGACAGGGCCGGTGGAGTGTTCTGAGTTGGCTCGGTTGATATCGGCGTTGGATGACATTTCGTGTCCTTTCGTTTAAGGACATAACATTGGCCATCGTGGGGATTGGGTTCGTGGAAGTGGAGGTGGTTGAAAAGGCGGGAGTTGGGGTGGCAAACCGCGCGTGACCACGCACGCGCTTGATCGCTGCCGGCGTTAGCGTGCGGTGAGCGCGATGGGGTCCTTGGACGGCGGGTCGAAATAGGAGAAGAACTGGTTGACGGTTGCGCGGTCGGCATCGGCGGCGAATTGGTCCAGAGTTGCCTGGCCTGACAACACGCGATAGAGTTGGGCGCTGGTCAAGACAATCGACGCGCCGCCGGGCGGAGCGGGATCGTGGAGCTGAGCTACTCCACGGCGCACTTCGAGGGCGCAGGATTGGCCCTTGTCGCTGAGGCGGAAGGCGACGGTCAGATGCGCGTCGGCGCTTTTTATGGGATCGAGGCGGACGGTCCAGCCTTCGACGTAATTGCAGAGCGGCATTTCCTTCAAAATATCGGGAGCGGCGAGGCGGTTGCCGGCGATGTTCGGTACGCGTCCTTCGAGTTCGAGCGCGGAGGTGAGATACCAGCTGCGCCAGTTCGTATTTTCGGTTTGGAAACCCAGTTGGCGGAGCGCCTGTGCTTTCAGAGTTCGCGCTTCTTTGTCGTTTTTGTCGATTCGGATCAGATAGGTGAGGAGTTCGGCGGCCCACCTGGGATCGGAGGCGCGGGCTTCTTTTAGAACCGCATCTCTGCCACCCATCAAGCGGACATAGCGTTCGGCGCGCTCCAGCGGAGGCAGGGGATCGAGCAAGGTGGGATCGCCCTGGAACCAACCCAGGTAGCCCTGATAGATTTCGCGGACGGAGTGCTTCACTGTGCCGTAGAACTCGCCCAGCCAGGGGTTGGCCGCCAGGTGGGGAGGGAGTTTCGAAACCACTTCGACCAGTTCGTCCGGCGTGAGGCCGCGGTTCATGTAGCGAATGGTCTGGTCGTGGACATATTGAATAGCGTCGCGATAGGCGGTGAGCATTTCTTCAATCTGCGATGCGCCGGTCATGGGGCGGCCATGCGAGGGGACCAGGTAATCGGGGTGAAAATCGCGTAGCTTGTCGATGCTCTTGAACCATTTCACGGGATCGCGGTACTTGGTGCCTCGCAGGGTGTGGACGTTGGGGAAGGTCTCGCCTTGAATCACTTCGGCGCTTTGGAGGACGCGCCATTCCGGGAACCAGGCGACGATCTCGTCGTCGGTCTCGCTGGGGGCATAGGCGAGATGCATTTTGATGCCGGAGATTTCTACGTCGAGCGTGTCGTCGAAGGTTTTCGTCGGCGCGATGAAGGAAGCCTCTCCTTGAATCAGTCTTGGCCCGATCCCGCTGTTCACAAGACCCTCGGGGCCGATGGGAAGAAGCAAGCCTAGGGAATAGGCGCTGCGCACGCTGAGAACAGGGCCGATGATGCTGGCGTTGCTGATGACGGTCTGCATCATCGAGGAGTGGGCGAAGACGGTGACGGCCCCGGAGTGGACGTCTTCCTCCTTCACGAAAGCCTTGATGCCGAGGATGTGGTCGGTATGGTTATGGGTGTAAACGACGGCTTTCACGGGCTTCGTGGTGATGGCTCGAAAGGCGGCGGCGACGTTGCGGGCCGAGGCAAGCGATTCGAGCGTATCGATGATGATGACGCCGTCATTTCCCACCGCCATCGTCGAGTTGGCGAGGCCGAAGCCGACCGCCGAATAGACCTTATCGGTGACGCGATAGACGCGCTGCTCCATCTTGCGCGACTGTTCGGTGAGGCGGGGCGGAATGGTGGGCGCGGGCTTATCGTAAGCGAGATTGCTTTGCGCGGCGGCATACGAGGCGGCCCAAAAGAACGAGAGTAGACGAAACATCGAACGAAGGTTATCAGATAGAATAGCTCGCTTGCTGCTTTCTTCCTTTGTCGATCCGCGGTCGGAAACATACCGGTCGAATCACGCCTGGATGACGGTTGCGATCGAGCGGCTGACGGACGGAGTTGAAGCGGTCGACTGAGGGCGGCGGGGCGAAGTACGTCGAGCGTCACAAGGCGAAGGGCAAATTGTTGCCGCGCGAAAGGATCGAGGCGCTGCTCGATGAAGGGTCGTATTTTCTGGAGATCGCGCCGCTGGCGGGATTCGGAATGGACGGGCGAGGTCCCGGGCGCGGGGATTATCGGCGGAATCGGATTGGTGGAAGGGCGCGAATGCCTGATCGTCGCGAATGAGGCGACGGCGAAGGGCGGCGCGACGGGCGAGCCTGGATTGCTGAAGAACGCGAGGCTGGCGGACATCGCGCGGGAAAATCATTTGCCCACGATTCTGCTGGTGGAGGCGGCGGGCGCGGATCTACCGCAGCAATCGAAGGTGTTTGTGCCGGGCGGGCGGGGGTTTCGGGAGATCACGCGGCGGTCGAAAATGCGGATTCCCACGGTATCCGTGGTGTTCGGACCTTCGACGGCGGGCGGCGCGTATCTGCCCGGCATGTCCGATTACGTGGTGATGGTGCGGAATCGGGCGAGTGTGTATCTGGCGGGTCCGCCGCTGGTGAAAATGGCGACGGGCGAGGTGGCGGACGAGGAATCGCTGGGCGGCGCGGAGATGCATTCGCGGATTTCTGGATTGTCGGATTACCTGGCGGAGAGCGAGCTGGACGGGATTCGCATCGCGCGGGAGATTGTTTCGCATTTCCAGGTAGGCAAGCCTGCGGCGGAGATTTCGGCGGTGGAGGAGCCGGTGTATGCGCCGGACGAATTGCTTGGTATTGCGTCGGCGGATCCACGGGTGCCGTTCGAGGCGCGCGAGGTGATTGCGAGAATCGTTGACGGGTCGCGATTTTCGGAGTTCAAGGCGAATTACGGCACGACGCTGGTTACGGGCTTCGCGCATGTGCACGGATTTTCTGTCGGCATTCTGGCGAACAACGGAGTGTTGATGTCGGAATCGGCGGCCAAGGGCGCGCAGTTCATCGCACTGGCGAATCAGCAGAATATTCCCCTGTTGTTTTTGCAGAACATTACGGGGTTCATGGTGGGGCGGAGCTACGAAGAGCAGGGGATTATTCGCAACGGCGCGAAGCTGATCAACGCGGTATCGAACTCGACGGTGCCTGCGATCACGATCATGATGGGAGGGTCGTACGGGGCGGGGAATTATGCGATGTGCGGGCGGGCGTATGAGCCGCGATTTTTGTTCACTTGGCCGAACCACAGAATTGCGGTGATGGGTCCGCAGCAGCTTTCGGGAGTGATGGACCTGATCAAGCGCGATGCGGCGGCGAGGCAGGGAATCGGGGTCGATGAAGAGCAGTTGGGCGCGCAGAAGAAGGCGCTGGAGGAGCAGATCACGCGGGAATCGGATCCATATTTTGCGACCGCGAGGTTGTGGGATGACGGGATGATCGACCCGCGCGATACGCGGACGGTGGTCGCGATTTCGCTGTCGGCGGCGTTGAACCGGCCGGTGGAAGGGACGATGGAGTGGGGAGTGTTTCGCCATTGAAACCGATCCGGAAGATGCTGGTCGCCAATCGCGGAGAGATCGCGCGACGGGTTTTCCGTGCGTGCAGGGAGCTGGGAATCTCGACGGTCGCGGTGAATTCGGACGCGGATCGCGAGGCACCGCATGTGAGGGATGCACGCGAGGCTGTGTTGATCGGTTCCGCGCCGAGCCGGGAATCGTATCTGTCGATTGAGAAGATCGTCGCGGCGGCGCAGAGGACGGGCGCGGATGCGATTCATCCGGGTTACGGGTTCCTGGCGGAGAATGCCGATTTTGCGGAGGCGTGCGAGGCGGCGGGGATTGTTTTCGTCGGGCCACGGCCGGAGACGATTCGCGTGATGGGGTCGAAGATCGAGGCGCGAAAAATGGCGGTGCGCGCCGGTGTGCCGGTGGTTCCCGCAGAAGGATTTCCGCTCTTGGTAAAAGCAGCGGCAGGGGGCGGGGGCAAGGGGATGCGGCGGGTGAATCGCGCCGAGGATCTGGACGACGCAATGGCGGCGGCCGCGCGCGAGGCGGAGTCGGCGTTCGGCGACGGGACGCTTCTTGTCGAGCGATACATCGAGGGCGCGCGGCATATTGAAGTGCAGATCGCGGGCGATGCGTACGGCAACGTAACGCATCTGTTCGAGCGGGAGTGCTCGGTGCAGAGGCGTCATCAGAAGATCATCGAGGAATCGCCGGCTCCCAATCTTGTTCCGGAACTGCGCGCGGAGATTCTGGACGCGGCGGTGCGGATCGGGCGCGAGATCGGGTATAGCAGCGTCGGGACCGTGGAGTTTCTGGTTACGCCGGCGGGCGAGTTTTATTTTCTCGAAATGAACACACGGATTCAGGTAGAACATCCGGTGACGGAAATGGTTTTGGGCCTCGATTTGGTCCGCATGCAGATCGAGATTGCGCAGGGAAGCGCGATGGAGACGCGCGAGCTCGCACCGCGAGGGCACGCGATCGAGGCGCGGCTGTACGCCGAGGATGCGGAGAAAGGCTTTGTGCCATCGACGGGAAGGATTCTGGCATGGCGCGCGCCGGAGGGGGTCCGCGTCGAGAGCGGGATTGAGGTGGGCACGGACGTCCCGATGCATTACGATCCGCTGTTGGCGAAAGTCATCGCGCATGGGGCGACGCGGATGGAGGCGATTCGCAGGCTGCGGCACGCGCTGGAAGATGTTCTGGTCCATGGGGTGATTACGAATCGGGCGTTTCTCATTCGCGTGCTGGATCATCCGGATTTTGTGAATGGGCGAGTCAGCACGGATTTTTCGATTCCATTTGAATATGGCCGGAGCGGCGAATCGCACAGCAGGGCCGCGCTGGACACCTATCTTGCGGCGACGCGGCAGGCCGCGCGGAAAATTCTGCCGCATGTTCCGGCCGGGTATCGTAACAATCCTTTTGAGGGGGAGCAGGATTCGGGGGTGAGGATCATTTCCATTGGTGCGGGACGGATGCAGGCGGAGATCGACGGTGTCCAGCGCGAGTTTGTGATTTCCGAGGATGTTGGGCATTACTGGGTGAATGAACACATGTTCGTGCGCGTTCCGCGCTATCCTTCAGCGGAGAGCCGCGCGTCGAGGGAGTCGGCGAGTTCACCCATGCCGGGGCAGGTTCTGCGGATTGTAGCTGCGCAGGGGCGTGAAGTCCGCGTGGGCGATCCGCTGGTGGTGCTGGAAGCGATGAAGATGGAACAAACGATTTACGCGCACGCGGACGGGGTGGTCGATCAGGTTCTGGTTACGGCGGGGCAAGTGGTCGCGCCCGGGCAGACGCTGGTGCGGATATCGGGCAAGGAGAAAGCATGAGCACTGTGATTCAGGAAACCAGGCAATTTCCGTATTTCGCGGAAGAACACGATATGATTCGCGAGACCGTGAAGCGGTTCGCGAAAACGGAGATCGCGCCGCATGCGGCGGATTGGGACGAAGCCGGTCACTTTCCGGTGGAACTGTTCAAGAAGGGCGCCGAGTTGGGATTGTTCGGCATCCGGCTCGATTCGGAATGGGGCGGCAGCGCGCTGGACTGGTGGGCGACGGCGGCGTACATCGAAGGCATGTCGTATTCGGACAACGCGGGCGTCAACATGGCGTTCATGGTGCAGAGCGACATCACGCTGCCGGTGCTGGACGAGCTGGGGACGCGCGAGCAGAAGGAAGAATTTCTGAAGCCCGCGATTGCCGGGGATATGATCGCGGCGCTGGGAATCAGTGAGCCGGGCGGGGGCTCGGACGTGGCGGCGATGAAGACGCGGGCGCGAGTGGACGGGGGCGACCTGGTTATTTCGGGGCAGAAATTATGGATTACCAACGGCACGCGCGCCGATTTCGTGATCCTCGGCGTGCGGACGGGAGCAGAGATTCACAAGGGGATCTCGCTGGTATTGCTGCCCACGAAGACGAAGGGTTTTTCGGTGGGGAAGAAACTCAAGAAGATCGGGAATCTGTCGTCCGATACGGCGGAGTTGTTTTTCGACGAATGCCGGATTCCGCGGCGGTACGTGCTGGGCGAGTTTAATCGCGGATTTTATTACATCATGCATAACTTCCAGGGCGAGCGGCTGGCTGCGGCGATCGGGACGGTGGCGGGGATGGACCGGGCGATTCAATATGCTCTCGATTACGGGATGGAACGGTCGGCGTTCGGCAGCCCGGTGCGCAAATATCAAGTGTGGAGGCACAAATTTGCTGAGCATCTTGCCAATATCGAAGCGGGGCGCTGGCTGGTGTATCGCGCCCTGGACCTGATGAATCGCGGCGAGAAGTGCGTTCGGGAAATCACGATGGCGAAGCTGTATACGTCCGATCTGTGCCAGAAAGTTGCGTACGATTGCATGCAGATTTTCGGCGGGTTCGGTTACACGAACGAATATCCGATTGGGCGCTTCTGGCGCGATGTGAGGCTGCACACCATCGGGGCGGGCACTTCGGAAATCATGAAAGAGATCCTGGCGAAGGATTACAAAATCTAACCTCATGAGTTTAGTCGTCGACGTTCATACGCACATGCTGGCCAACGAATGGCTGGCGTTATTGAAGCAGCATGGCGGGCCGACGTATTCGGTCTCGCCGATGGGACGCCTCGAGCAGGTGATTCATTCCGACGGCGCGCCGTTCATGATTCCTCTGCCGGAGATGTTCGATTACGATCTGCGGATCAAGAACATGGACCGCGCAAGGGTCGATTTGGCGGTGGTTTCGCTGACTTGCCCGAACGTGTATTGGGGCAATGCGGAGGTCAGCTTGAAGGCGGCGCGGATTGTGAATGAAGACATGGCCGCTGCGCAGAGGGTTTATCCGGATCGTATTCGCTGGTTCACGTCGCTGCCGTGGCAGTATCCCGATCTGGCGCTGGGAGAATTGAAAAGGTCGCTCGAAGCGGGCGCGGTGGGGGTGATGGTGCTGGCGAACATCGGCGGGCGATCGCTCACCGATCCGCTGTTCGCGCCGGTCTGGAAGGCGATCGACGAGGCGGCACTGCCGGTGCTGGTGCATCCGACCGCGCCTCCCGGATCGCGTGAGATGGACATGGCCGCCACGAATACAATTCCACCAATCGGTTTCATGTTCGACACGACGCTGGCCATCGGGCGGTGCATTTACGATGGGTTCTTCGATCGCTATCCTCACCTGAAAATCATCGCGGCGCATGGAGGCGGAGCGCTGCCGTATCTGGCCGGGCGTCTGGACGTGTGCTTCGACCGGATTCCGCAATGCGCGGCGAATATCAGCGAGCCGCCGACCAATTATCTGCGGCGGATTTACGTGGACGCGGTGGTTTACCGGCTGGATGCGTTGAAGCTGGCGGTCGACGTCTGCGGACCGGACAACGTGTTGTACGGATCGGACTATCCGCACAAAATCGGCGACATGATCGGATGCCTGGCGCGCGTCGATTCGCTGCCGGGCGATGTTCGGCACCTGGTGCGCGGGCAGAACGCGATGCGCATTTTTAGACTGGGGTGACGGACATGGAGACGGCCGTCGAAGACATCGAACTTCGCGCCATAAAAAAGGTCTCCAGGCGGCTGATCTGGTTCCTGGTGATCCTCTATGCGTTCTCGTACTTGGATCGCATCAACATTGGATTTGCGTCGCTCTCGATGAATCGCGCCCTGGGGCTGACGGCGACGCAGTTCGGGATGGCCAATACGATTTTCTATCTCGGTTACATCCTTTGCGAAATTCCGAGCAACCTGATGCTGGCGCGCTACGGTGCGCGGATCTGGCTGCCGCGCATTCTGATCACGTGGGGAATCGCGTCGGCGGCGACGATGTTTGCGACCAGCGCCGGGAGTCTTTACTCGATTCGCGCTGTCGTTGGGCTGGCGGAAGGGGGATTTCTTCCGGGCGTGTTGCTTTATCTGACGCTGTGGTTTCCGCAGGCGTACCGGGCGAGGACCAACGCGCTGTTCATGATCGCGCAGCCTTTGACGATTGCCGTGGGATCACCTCTTTCCGGGTTGATTCTGGATCGCCACAGCGCGCTCGGCATGGCGGCCTGGAAGTGGCTGTTTCTGGTGGAGGGGCTGCCTTCGGCGATTTTGGGCGTTGTCGCGTACTTCTATTTGACAGATCGACCGCGGGACGCGACGTGGCTGACGGTGGAAGAGAAAGATGCGCTCGCCCGCAGTCTCGATCCGTCGCCAGCGCGCGGTGTGAGGACCCCTTGGCGCGAGATGCTCAGTCGCGATGTGGTATTGCTGTCGGTTGCTTATTTCGGGCTGGTGATGACGCTGAATACGATTGTCACGTGGACGCCGCAGATCGTGAGGGAGATGAGGGTCGAGCACAGCTTCTCCTCGGTAGGGCTGCTCACGGCGCTTCCGGCGCTGATCGCCGCTGTGTGCATGCCTTTGTGGAGCGCGCATTCGGACCGGACGCGGGAACGGTCGTGGCATATCGTGGCGCCCATGATCTGCGCGGCTGTGGGCTGGAGTTTTGTGGCGTCGTTTACAGTTCCCGATTTTAGGATGTTGGGACTGGTCCTGTGCTCGGCGGGCGGATTCACCGCGATGAGCGTGCTGTGGGCTGTGCCGCCGCTGTTGCTGTCGCAATCGGCGCGGCCGGCGGGAATTGCGTTCATCAGCTCCTGCGGCATCCTGGCGAGCATGGCTACGCCGCTGCTCATTGGGTTTTTGCGCGACCTGACGCACAGTTTTGTTGCCGGGCTTTATTTTCTGGCGTTCATGTTGGTCGCGGCTTGTGGGCTGGTGTTATCGATCGCTAGAAAGTAGTGGCGTGTTCCGACGATTTTCGACCGTAAATGACCGCTCCCGCTGGTCGCGGTTCCATTAAGCTGCAATTGGCAGGCGGAACCGCCTGCCCCACCATGGGTTTTCGATTATGTCAGCTCAAGAGTGAGCGGATCAGGTTCGCCCTCGAAGTATTTTTCCAAGGCGTAGTTGAAGATTCGATTGTCCTGGGCCGCGATTCGAAACAGGGTCATTGAGGAGCGGAACTTGAGGTCGTCCGGATAGCCGAAAATCTGTTCGATCGAACGTCCATCGATGAGGTTGACCAGAGCGGTGCATTCCCGCAGCCGCGGTCCCAGAACCGGGTGGTTCAAATACGCCTCGGCTTCCTGGCGCGAGGAAATGCCGAACTTGGTCGCCGTGGGACTGGAACCTAAACCGCGAAGCTGAGGAAAGATGAACCACATCCAGTGGCCCTGTTTCTGCCCGCGCCGCAATTCCGCGCGCGCCGCTTCGTATACCGGGGCTTGCGCTTCGACGAAGCGTTCGAGATCGAAAGGATCGTTCATTTGGACGGCAGATATTTTTTGGGGATGCGCAGAGCCATGGAGCCGGAGACGGTGACGACGTCGAACTGGCCCTGGAAGGCGACCAGAAGATGCGCGGCCCACGGTTCGAGTTTGTACTCGGTGGCAAGCCATCGGACCATGTCGGTAGTGGCCATGGCGAGCGCGCGGTCGAGGCTCGAAACGAATTCCGGTTGAGCGCCGATGCTGATGATGGACTCCGCATTTTCGAGGCGCGGGTTGTCGAGCCGCATTTTTTTCGCGATGTCAACGGAGAATTCGACGTCCATGGAGGTTTCAATGCCGTTGCCGGTGGGTTCGCCGTCGCCCATCAGGGCGTGGCCGTCGCCCATGTAAAGCAGGGCGCCGGGATGATAGACGGGCAGGATAATGGTCGCTCCTTCGCGCACACGGTTGTAATCCATGTTGCCGCCGTAGGAGCCTGCGGGACCGGAAGTTGGCGAGAAGTCGCCGGGCGCGGCAACGCCGATGCAGCCGAGCATGGGGACGGCGGGAAATTCCATCTTGACGACCGTGCTCAATGGGTCTTTCAGCCGGACGATGTTGTTGGCGAGATCGATTTCCCAGCGCACCAGGTTGGAGCGTCCTGGAATGGCGAGGTAACC
>CAVVNE010000117.1:0-5868 GCA_963749245.1 Bryobacterales bacterium | reverse complement strand
GCATGGCGGCTCCTTGGCAACTTATTCGTAGCGCAGGGCGACGGTGGGGTCGACGGTCGCGGCGCGGCGCGCGGGGAGGATTCCGGCGAGGAGCGAGACCAGCATCATGGTCATCGCCGATAAAACGAGCGTCAGCGCGTCGGTGGGCGTAACGCCATAAAGCTGTGAGACGAGATAACGGCTGAGGCCGATCGCCAGTGGCACGCCGAGTCCGACGCCGATGAGGCACATCCAGGAAATTTCTTTGAGAACCATGGTGAGTACACGACCGCGTCCGGCGCCCAGCGCCATGCGGATGCCGATTTCACGCGTGCGGCGCGCCACCGAGAAGGCCATGACGCCGTACAGTCCGATGGACGCGAGCATCGTGGCCAGCGCGCCGAACGCGGCGCACAGCGTAGCAATCATGCGCTCGGCGAACAGCGATTCGTTGACGCGCGTCTCCATCGTCTCCAGATCGAAGATGGCGAGGCTGGGGTCGACTTTCGCGACCTCGCGACGAAGGGAGGGGATCACGGCTTCGGGCGCCATCGCGGTGCGCACATCAGCCGTGATGTATCCGGGAGTTTCGTCCTGCACGTAGGGCAGATAGACAAATTGCTGATCCCTGGCGCGCAGGCTATCGTACTTCGCATCCTTCGCGACTCCGATGATTTCGATGTCGCTGGCGCCCTCGCGGTTCAGCCCGAATCTTCTTGTCAAGGGATTTTCGCCGTGAAAGTAGTGATTCGCGAACGTTTCGTTCACAATGGCCACTTTTTGCGCGCCCCAACGGTCGGCGGGCGTAAAATCGCGGCCCGCCAGCAGTGGCATGCCGACGGTGGCAAAATACGCAGGCGAGATTTCGGAAAAATTCGGCTGCATCTGGTCATCCGGCTTCGGCTGATAGCCTTCGACGTGAATGCCGTGAAAACCTTTATCGCCGGTCAGCAGCATGATGTCGTTCAGCGCCGCGGACGTGACGCCCGGAACGGACTTTAGCCGCTCCTGCAACCTTTGATAAGTGTCGCGGATCCGCTCTGCCGTGTATCCGTTGCGCGAGGCATCTACGGCGAAGGTCACCATGTTCGACGTGCTGAACCCGGGGTCCAGGCGGCGGAGGTTCCTCAGGCTGCGGGTGAACAGCCCGGCGCCCACCAACAGGAGCAGCGAGAGAGCGACCTGCGCGACGACAAGCGCCTGGCGGGAGCGGATCTGGCCGAAGCCCCCAATCACGCTGCCTCCCTGATCCTTCAGCGTCGGGTAAACGTTCGGGCGCGTCGCCTGGATGGCGGGGAGCAGGCCGAAACCGAGGCCGGTGAGCAGGGCGAGCGCAAAGGTGAACGCGATGGTTCGCGGATCGAGGGAGGCGTTCAAGCTGGTGATGCCTCCGTCGCCGGGGATGGCCTCGACGAGAAGACCGGAAGTCCACGCGCTGACCAACAAGCCAGCGCCTGCGCCAAGAACGGACAGCAGCAGACTTTCGGCAAGCAGTTGACGGATCACGTCGATTCTCGATGCGCCCAGGGCGAGGCGGATCGCGACCTCTTTCTGGCGGCCCAGGCCGCGCGCGACGAGAAGATTCGCCACGTTCGCGCACGCGATGAGCAGCACCAGACCGACCATCGCCATCAAAATGTAAAGAGGCGTGCCGGTGGATTCACGAAACGTCGGCACGCCGTTGTAGGCGGGCGTCAGCACGAGGGGCTTGGCCAGAAACCGTTCGCGAAACTTCTGCGAGATGTCGCCGGTCAGCGCGGACAAGTCCGCTTCGAGCATCGGTTTGAAAACTACCTGGAGCGAGGGTTTCGCGCGGTCGATGGTCATGCCGGGTTTCAAGCGGCCGATGATGTGGAGGAAGTGGGCGGTGCGGTCGTCATAACGGTCCCAAGTGGGCGTGACTTCGGCCTTCATCGCCAGAGGAACGTAAACATCCGGGTTGCGGCCGACATTGACGCCGAAGAATCCGGGAGGCGTGACGCCGATCACGGTCATCACGAGTTGTTCACACGAACCGTTTTTCCGATGACACTCGTCTCGCCGCCGAATCGCCGCTGCCAGAAGCCATATCCGAGAACCACGACCGGATGTCCGTTCTTCACCACATCGTCGGCCGCGGAGAGCAGACGTCCGCGGAACGCCGGCACTCCCAGCACCTCGAAAAAATTGCCGGACACAATTTCTGTGCGGACGGATTCACTCTGTCCCTGGAAAACGAAATTGGCGCCGGTGGGATAGCGCGCCGCCAGACCCGAGAACACCTGATTGCGGTCCCGCAGATCGACGTACTCCGGACGAGAGAAAAGACGATCGGAGTTGTCGCCGTCGAAAAAACCTCGCGATGCGCCGGGCGCGGAGAGGAGCGTCAGTTCATAGGGATTCTTCACGGGCAAAGGACGCAGCAGGACCTGGTCCAGGACGCTGAAAATCGCTGTGTTCGCGCCCAGGCCAAGCGCCAGCGACGCGATGGCCACGGCGGTGAACAGAGGACTCTTTTTCAGCGTACGGAAAGCGTGCCGGAGGTCGGATAGAAACGCAGCCATCTGTTTGAGTGTTGCAAATCGGGTGCCACGCCTAAATCATTGATGGAGCGGTTATCGTTGCGAGAAGGCGGGTCGGATGCGGGACCGGGAGTCCCAGGACCGGACAGTGTTCTACTTGCCCTTCAACTCGTCGGCGATGATTGGGGCGATGGCGTTCACTTCGAACACGCCGTTGAATCGCTTGCCGTCGATGTAAAACGTGGGCGTTCCTTCCACGCCGGCGACTTCGCCTTCCTGCTCCTCGGCCTTTACGCGCGCGGCGTATTTGTGGCTGGCCAGATCGGCGCGGAAACGATTCATATCCAGGCCGACTTCGTTGGCCCAGGCAAAAATCCGCACGCGGTTGATCTGGCGGAAATTGGCGTACATCTTGTCATGCAATTGCCAGAACTTGCCCTGCGCCTGCGCGGCCAGCGACGCTTCGGCGGCCAGCGCGGCCTGCGAATGATCGTCCAAGGGGAACTGTTTGAACACCAGTTTCACGTCTTTCGGGAATCTCTGCACCACGGCCGCCGCTTCAATGGCGGCCTTGGCGCAATAGGGGCATTGAAAATCGGAGAACTCGACGATAGTCACCTTGGCGTCGGCGGGTCCTTTAAACGGCGCTCCGGCGATGGACAGTTTCACCGGAGCTTCCAGCAGCGGAGGCGGCTCCTTGGCGTACTTGTCGAGGTCGGCACGAATGGCCGCTTCCTTTTTTCCAGCGGCGGCGTCACGTACGGCGAAGGCGGCCAGACGGCGGCTGACGCCGCATGCCGGATCCTTCACGCGGCACTCGGCGACCTTCATCGCGCAGCCGCAGGCGCAGGGTTCGGTGCGCAGAACGGCCAGAACCGCGTCACGCTGCGGCTTCGAAATTCCGGAAAAATCGACGCCTGGGAGCGCGTCGACTTTCTTCCAGTCCGTTTCCTGCGCCAGGCAAAACAGGGCGACGGACGCGAATAAAATAGTTCGGCGAATCATCCTCTTTATTGTCACTCATCCTGGGCCACCAGACAGAAGGCTAGTGGGTCATTGCGTAAATGATGTAATTGATCCCGTAGCGGTACGCCAGCGCGGTCATCTCCTCCGGATAATACGGGACGTCGGCGAATTCCCACGCATCGCCGATGTCGGTGTTGTAATTCACCGCCACCAGCATGCGATTCCGGTCGTCGAGCAGCGCGTGCCATTGTGGATTCGTGCCTGCCGGCTGGATCACCTGCACCGACCCGTCGCCCATTCTCCGCAAATGCCTCGACCCGGGAATAAACGTCCGGTCCTTCTCGCGAATGTCGTAAAGCACGTGCATCGAGGAGTCCGATTCGTCGATCTCGGTAATCTCCTTGTCCGGGAACACGCGATTCATCGTCCGGCGAAAGACTTCCCACTGCTCGTTGCCGGGACCCCAGAAATCGTCGGTCATCAGGAATCCTCCGCGCAGCAGGTATTCGCGGAGACGGTCGGTTTCCTTGTCCGATAAATCCCACCAGCCGGTCTGCGTCGCATAGATCCACGGATAATCGAAAATTTTATCGTCGAGCAGGCGCAGATGGCGCGGATCGCCGACATCGATGCGGGTCAGCCGCTGGATGCCGTAGGTGAAATGGTTGTCGGCGGCGGGCCAGTCGACCAGCCACCAGCCCGAGCCAAGGCCGTCGCGCGAGGTGTATCCCCAGCGGCGGTGATATTGCGGCAGGTCCGTGTATTCCAGGCGCAGAAAATGAAACTCGGCATTGCGAGCGGGCGCGAGCTTTTCGTCGTCATCGGACTCCTGGAATCGTCCGCGCTGCGCGAGGGCGGCAAGAGTGATGAGGGCTACCGCAATTTTGAGAAGGCCGCGCTTCACAGCACAACGCTGCCAGGTGTTTTCGCCGGAGGTGGGTCGATCCAGGGGCCCCCAATTAGATTCGGTCCACTGGGTAGGTTCTTCCAGTGCTTTTCATCGAGTTGGACTGCGATGAAAAATAGCTCTGCGCCTCTCTCGTTGAAGGTCCACGCAACTGCAAGCTGTTTACTCTGACTCTCAAAGTCGGCGCTAGCAAAAATACAGAATGTTGCCTCGCGATTCGGCCATCGCTCCGCGTCGCTGACCTGAAAACTCCGCCACGAGCCAAGTTCGTCTTTAAGTAACGCGCATTCCCGCCCCCAATCCATCGGGTCCTGGGAGCGAAAGTGCGCTCCTGCTTCCTCATAGATGAGTTCGCAGTTGCGAGTGTTGAATTCTGCCTGCAGGTGCTTCATCGCATCGAGCGCTTGGCTCTTTTGGATTTCGCTCATCTCCGGACGCCGAATCTGGCATCCGAGCGGAAGCATCGCGGCGAGGGAAATCGCAGCGAACGCGGATCGAGAGGGGATCATCGCCAGTCCTCCTGACAAAATTGTACTGCGCTTTGGAATATGATTTATGAATGATTGCTCCGCTCTTAGCCCTTTTCCTGGTTCAACAAGGCCAGGCCCGGCAGGCTCCGGCCCAAGCGCCCGCGCCCGCCCAAACAACCACTCCGGCTCCTGCGCCCGCTCCTCAGGCCGCGCCCGGCGGCGGACGTGGACGCGGAGGCTTCTCCGGTCCCGGACCCGCTGTCGGCGGCGTGATTGACGAGACTCCCGTGGTTACGCATCATTCCGTGACGGTTCATGGCAAGACGCTCAACTACACCGCGACCGTCGCCGAGATGCCGCTTAAGAATCCGGCGAACGGCGAGACCGAAGCGCACATCTTTTATATGGCCTACACACTCGACGGCCAGAGCGACCTCACCAAACGCCCGCTGACCTTCTGCTTCAACGGCGGGCCCGGGTCGGCGTCGATGTGGGTGCATATGGGCGGCATGGGTCCTCGCAGTCCGAAGCTGATGCCGGATGGCAGCATGCCTCCGCCGCCGTATCAGATGAAGGACAACCAGGACACCTGGCTCGACCAGACCGACCTGGTGTTCATCGATCCGGTGGGCACCGGGTACAGCCGGGCGAAGACCGTCGAAGTCGCGCGCCGCATGAACGGAGTGCAGGGCGACATCCAGTCCGTGGGCGAGTTCATGCGCATGTACATCACCCGCAACAGCCGGGAGCTGTCGCCGCTGTTCATCGCAGGCGAAAGCTATGGAACATTTCGCGCGGCGGGAATCGCCGGATATCTGATCGAGCGCGGCATCGCGTTTAACGGAGTCGTGCTGATCGGTACCACGCTGAATCTGGAAACCATCTGGAGCCGGAGCGACGATCTGGTGTTCCAGCTGGAGCTGCCGACCTACGCCGCGGACGCTTGGTATCACAAGAAAGTCTCGCCCGATTTGCAGAAGAAAAATCTTCAGGCATTCCTCAAAGAAGCGGAGACGTTCGCCCAGGGAGAATACGCCGCTGCCGG
>CAVVNE010000116.1:0-17726 GCA_963749245.1 Bryobacterales bacterium | reverse complement strand
GCCGAACCGCATCCTGGCGTGGGGATACTTGCCTCTACCGTGGAAAAACTGGGCCGTTTCGGCGCTAGCCGATATGCGCTCGGGATTTCCGTTTTCGGTGCGCGATCAGACGGGGCTGGTCGTCGGTCCGGTCGACTCCTATCGCTACCCGGTCAATTTCGATTTGAACGTCGCCATCGAGCGCATGATTACGCTGCGCGGATACCGCTTCGCCCTGCGCGGAGGCATCGACAACCTCACCGGCCAGGCCAATCCCACCGCGGTTAACAACGTCGCCGGTGCGCCGCAGTTCCTGCAATTCCTGGGCGATGAAGGACGCCATTTCGTAGTGCGCATCCGCTTCTTCGGGCGCGCGGGAGGAAAATAAGATGCCTTGTGGCGCGAGCTTTAGCTTGCAGCGTCGCCTTCAGGCGACGTATCGAAAGCCGATGCTGCAAGCGAAAGTACTGGCCCTGATTTTTTTCCCCGCCGCCGCGCTGGCACAGCAATACGAAGTCGGCGCGACCGTCGGCTACGGAATCTATCACGACGGCACGATCTTTTCCGCGTCCGGCACCGCGGACGCAGGCATCCGGAACCGCTTCGCGGCCGGCATTCTTCTGGGAGATGAATTTTCAAAGTACGTTGCCGCCGAGTTCGACTATCTCTATCATGACGGCCATCCTTTTCTTCAGGCTCCGGGAGTAAAATCCGACATTCAGGGCAATTCCGATGCGCTGACCGTTCAGTTGCTATTTCATTTCAAACCCAAAGAACATCGCTGGCGGCCGTTCGTCGCGGGAGGGACCGGCGCGAAAGAATATGTGATCGCCGGTCCATCGCCATTTCCGCAGCCCATACCGGATATCGCCAGTCTGACTACGAACGATGTCTGGAAGGTCGTGTTCACCGCCGGAGGAGGAGTAAAGTTCCGCCTGATTCCGCACATGATGCTGCGCGCGGAATTCCGGGACTATATCACCACGTTCCCGCGCCAGGAAATCGTTCCCGCTCCGCATAATACGGCTCGCGGAATTTTTCAGCAGTTCACGCCTCTGTTCGGCCTCAGTTACACCTTTTGATCGCCCCTCCTGCGCCAAATGACGCATGTACTTTCCCGGGCCCGGCGTTTGACGCCCCAAATGGCCGCCTTCAAAACCGCGAGTGGCGCCGCATAAGCGAATCAAATTGCAGGGCCGTGGTGGATGGACCGGCAAATGCTCTATGCGTGTCCGGCTATGAATCGATTCAAGGATGCCGAACACTTGGTCCGAGTGCTCGGCGTCTTCCTGGTAGGGGTCATCCTCTTCTTATGCGTGCGGGCCTGGCTGGTTCCCAGGAGTTTCGGACAGTACGGTCACTACCGGGCGGACTCTTTAAAGGAAATCGCGGCTCTGCCCATCGTCCACGCGGGGCACGAAACCTGCGAGGCGTGCCACTCCGACGTGCTGGAAGTCAAGAAAGCCGGTAAACACGCCTCCGTCAATTGTGAAGCCTGCCACGGCCCGCAGGCCAAGCATGCGGAAGACCCCGCGTCGGTGAAGCCTGTCCTGCCCGATACCAGCGTCCTGTGCGCCCGCTGCCACGAAGCCAACTCCGCCAAGCCGAAGTGGTTCCCGACGGTCGTCACGTCGGAACATTCCATGGGAATGCCCTGTAACACCTGCCACACGCCGCACAACCCCCAGATTGTCGCCGACGCCGGAAAAGGAGAGAAGAAATGAACATGAACCGCCGCTTCTTCATTACCCTGACCGGCGCAGCCGCGGTCGCCTGGGAGAGTATTCTGGCCGGATCGCCCGAGGAGGCTCCCAATTACAAGATCGCCGACCACTGGTGGGCCATGCTCATCGACGTCGACAAATGTATCGGCTGCGGCAATTGCGTGCGCGCCTGCTCGGCGGAGAACAATGTTCCCGAAGGCTTCTTCCGGACCTGGATCGAGCGTTATCAGGTGGACGACGAGCACATCGCCGATCCGGTGGTCGATTCTCCGAACGGAGGCATGAACGGCTTCCTTCCGCGCGCGCCCGGCACCGGCCTCACCGGCAACAGCGTGAAAGAATTCTTCGTCCCCAAGCTCTGCAATCATTGCGCGGATTCTCCGTGCACCCAGGTCTGCCCCGTCGGCGCGACCTTCACCACGCCCGACGGCGTCGTGTTGGTCGACGAAAAATACTGTCTCGGCTGCCGCTATTGCGTCCAGGCATGCCCCTATGGCTGCCGTTTCATCCATCCGGAAAAACACGTGGCTCAGAAGTGCACGCTTGTGTTATCACCGCATCACGAAAGGCCTCACCACGGCGTGCTGCGAAGCATGCCCCACCGGATCGCGGCAACTGGCGGACCTCAAGAATCCGAAGGACCCCATTCACGAATTCATGAAAAAACACAGCGTGCAGGTGCTGAAGCCGCAAATGGCGACCGGCGCAAAAGCGTTCTACGCCAATCTCGACGGGTCGGTGCGATAAGGAGCCGCGTATGCATCTCTTCCCTCCCAATAACTTCATCTACCCGAACGAGACCGAGTTGCAGTGGAGCATCCTGATCGTCCTCTATCCCTTCCTCACCGGACTGGTGGCGGGCGCGTTCATTCTGGCATCGCTCGAACGCGTTTTCCGTGTCGAGGCCGTGAAGCCGACCTATCGCCTGGCCCTGCTCACGGCTCTCGCGTTTCTCATCGTCGCGCCCTTGCCCCTCCAGTTGCATCTCGGCCACCCGGAGCGGTCAATCGAAATGTATCTGACGCCCCACAAATCCTCCGCGATGGCCATGTTCGGCTTCGTTTACCTCTGGTACCTGATGGTGGTCCTGCTGCTCGAGATATGGCTCGATTACCGCCGCGATATCGTGCTGCTGGCGCGCTCCACCAAAGGTTTCATGCGGCTGATCTACAAGGCGATGACGCTCGGCTCCGACAACATCAGCGAGCGCTCCCTCCATATCGACGAGCGCGTCGGCTACATCATCACCATCATCGGGATTCCGTCCGCTTTCCTGCTGCATGGCTACGTCGGATTCATCTTCGGCTCCATTAAAGCCAATCCCTGGTGGTCCAGCCCGCTGATGCCGGTGGTATTTATCTTCTCGGCCATGGTCTCCGGCATCGCAGCGGTGATGTTGCTCTACATGCTGCTGACCAGAATGCGCGGCTACCGCATCAACATCGATTGCGTCGACGCCATCGCCAAATATCTTTTCTACATCTTCATCATTGATTTCACCCTGGAAATGCTCGACCTGATCCATCGCATCTATGAGGCCGACGAATCCTTCCGCAGCCTCGACTTCATGGTGCATAACAGCCTCTGGATTCCTCACGTCGTTATCCAGATCCTGATCGGCACTCTGACGCCGATATGCATCCTCGGCGCAACGCAGCTTGTCCCGATGGCGCCGTTCATCCGCAAACGGCTGTACGCCATCGCCGGCTGCCTGACCATGGTCGGGATCTTCGCCATGCGCTGGAACGTCGTCATTGGCGGCCAGTTGTTTTCAAAAAGCCTGTTGGGCTATACCACCTACGATCTTCATTTCGGCACGCGGGAAGGTCTGGGGACCGCCGTTGTTCTGACCATCATGCCGCTCGGCATTCTGTATGTGCTGGCGAAGCTTTTGCCGCCATGGCAACAAAATGAAACCACATGAGGATGAAGCACTAGACCTCGATCATCTCCGCGAAGAACTTCACCAACTGGCGGGCCGCGTCGACGCTCTGGAACGCAGGCTCGTCGAGCGTCCCGCGCCCCCCGCGACGATTGCGGCCGTCCCCTCTGCCGCCCCCGATCTGTCCCTGCCCGCGGCCAACCCCATCCCCGCCGCCGGCCGGGCCGTACTTGGCCTCGCCGGGGCATTTCTTCTGCGGGCGCTGGCCGAATCCGGCGCCGTTCCCACCCTTCTGGTCGTCGCCGTCGCTATCGTTTATGCAGCCACATGGCTGGTGTTTTCTGTCCGGACCCGAGAACAGAATGCCTTCGCGGGCACGGCCTACGGCGTCACCGCGGCCCTGATCCTCGCGCCTCTACTCTGGGAAGCCACGGTGCGGTTTAACGCCCTGCCTCCCTCCGCCACCGCGGCCATTCTCGTCGCGTTCCTGCTGCTGAGCTCCGTGCTCGCCTGGTCGAAAACTTCGGCGGCCGTCACCACCGTCACCACCCTGTCGACTCTGATCACCGCCATTGCACTGATGGTCCAGACGGGCGACCTGGTTCCCTTCGCGCTGGCCCTGCTCGGCATCGCCTGTGTCATCGAAGCCAGCGCCGCGCAGGGGCACGCCCGCAACATGCGCATCCCAGCGGGCCTGGCCGCCGACTTCGGAATCTGGCTGCTGTTCTTCGTAATGACCAGGCCCGGCGGCGTCCCGGAACACTATGCGCCGGTTTCGATCGCCTTCAGTGTCGCGCTCGGCGCGCTCCTCTTTGCCCTGTACGCCACCGCCATCGTCTGGCGGACCGTTGTGCAGCGCCAGACCATCGGCATTTTTGAAATCGCGCAGTCCGTCGCGGTCTTCGTGCTCGCCGCCGGTGGTGCGCTGCGGCTCACCCAAGGCAGCGCCGCATCCGCCGTCGGCGCTCTGTGCGCCATCGCCTGCGGTGCCTGCTACTTCACCGCGTTTATCCGGTTTGCCGACGCGCCCCGCCGCAACCATCACGTCTACGCCGCCTGGGGCGCCGCGCTGGGTTTGGCCGCCTGCATTCTGATCCTGCCCGATTCCGAGCTCACGCCGATCTGGAGCGTTGCCGCCGTACTGTCGACGCTCGCCGGTGCCCGTGCGTCCCTGCCGACACTCGTCATCCACGGCGGTGGTTACCTGCTCGCCGCCGGGATGACTTCAGGACTACCCGGAACCGTTGTCAACGCGTTCACCGGCGCGTCGCTCGAACGGGCGTCGCCCGCCCTATGGATCGTGGCGGTCTCCGCAGCCTGCTGCTACGCACCTTGCTTTTTCGCCAAGCCCTCGCGCACGACCACGGGGATGAGTTTCCTGTCCGCCCTGTTTGCCGCGGTCTGCTTCGGAGCACTGGCTATCCTGGTCGCGGGCTCGATGATGGGAGCCAGACTCACTCTCTCCCTTCTGGCAACCGCACGTACGCTCGTCACCTGTGCCCTGGCCCTCGCCTTTGCCTTCACCGGATCGCGCTCCGGACACAACGAGCTGGTCTGGATCGGCTATCTCGCCATCGCCCTAGGCACCCTGAAACTGATCCTCGAAGACTTCCGCCAGAGCAACCCCGTCGCCCTTGCCGTCTCCCTGGTCTGCTACGGCGCCCTGCTGATCGTGGTCCCCAAACTAAGGTGGCGCGGACTTTAGTCTGCAGCGCCGGCTTCAGCCGGCGTTCCGGCGCTCGCGCCACTTCGAATAGCGCTATCTTCAGAAACATCATGCCCATCAATCGCCGCGAATTCTTCTGGAACGCCGCGCTCGCCGGAACCGCGCTCACCGCCTCCCCCGCCCCGGAACCGGACCCCTGGTTCGACCGCCCCATGCGCTGGGCCCAGCTGACCCTGGTCGAAGACGATCCCGGCAAGTACGATCCCGCCTTCTGGCTCGACTATTTCAAGCGCACTCATTCCGATGCCGCCTGCCTCAGCGCCGGCGGCTGCGTGGCCTACTATCCGACGAAAATTCCGCTGCACTACCGCAGCAAGTGGCTCGGCCAGGCCGACGCGTTCGGCGAACTGGTGGCCGGCTGCCGCAAGCTGAACATGGTCGTCATCGCGCGCACCGATCCGCACGCCGCCCATCAGGACGTCTTCGACGCCCATCCGGACTGGATCGCCGTCGACGCTTCGGGCCAGAAGCGCCGTCATTCGGTGATGCCGGAACTGTGGGTGACCTGCGCGCTCGGTCCTTATAACTTCGAGTTCATGACCGAAGTCACCAAGGAGATCGTGTCTCTCTACCAAGTGGACGGCATCTTCAGCAATCGCTGGGCGGGCTCCGGCATGTGCTACTGCGAGCATTGCCGGCAGAATTTCAAGACAGCTACCGGCATGGACCTGCCGCGCACCAACAATCCGCAGGACCCCTCGCGCCGCGCCTACATCGGCTGGCAGCAACAGCGCCTGTTCGACCTGTGGCAGCTCTGGGACAACGAAATTCGCAAGATCAATCCTGCCGCCCGCTATATCCCCAACACCGGCGGCGGAGCCTCCAGCGATCTCGACATGGCGACCATCGGCGAGCTCGCGCCGATCCTCTTCGCCGACCGCCAGGCCCGCAGCGGGCTGACTGCCTCCCTGGGCCAACGGCAAGAACGGCAAGGAATACCGCTCGACGCTGGGCCGCAAGCCCATCGGCGGCATCTTCAGCGTCGGCGTCGAGGAGCCCTATCGCTGGAAGGACTCCGTGCAGAGCGGTCCCGAGATCCGCCTCTGGGCGATCGACGGCATCGCCAACGATCTGCGCCCCTGGTTCACAAAATTCGGCGGCACCTTGTATGACAAGCGCTGGCTGAAAGTCGTCGAGGATCTGTACGTCTGGCACTACAAGAACGAGCGCTATCTGCGCAATGAAGAACCGCTCGCCCGCGTCGGCATGGTCTACTCACAGCAGACCGCGCATTTTTACGGTGGCGAACGTGCCCGCGCCAAGGTCGAGGATCACACGCTTGGCTACTATCAGGCCCTGATCGAATCGCGCATCCCCTTCGAAATGGTTCACGACCGCCTGCTCGACGCCGCTCACGTCGACAAATTCAAAGTCCTGATCTTTCCGAACATCGCCGCGCTCTCGAGCGCCCAGTGCGATCAAATTCGCGCCTACGTCGAGCGCGGAGGCAGCATCGTCGCCACCTATGAAACATCGCTTTACGACGAATGGGGCGTGCGCCGCGCGGACTTCGGCTTAGCCGGTCTCTTCGGAGCGTCATACGGCGGAGCGGTCGACGCGCGCATGCAGAACTCCTACCTGCGTCTCGGAAACGCCCATCCGATCCTTGCCGGTCTCGAAGACACTGAGCGCATCATCAACGGCGTTTCCCGCGTCCACACCACGGGCAGCGATCCCAACGCCCCGCTGACGCTGATCCCCTCCTATCCCGACCTGCCGATGGAGGAGGTCTTCCCGCGCCTGCCGAAAACCGATATCCCCGGAGTGTATGTTCGCGAAATAGGCAAGGGCCGCGTCGTCTACTTCCCCTGGGACATCGACCGGACCTTCTGGGAAGTCCTGTGCGTCGACCACTTGAAACTGCTCCGCAACGCAGTGGATTGGGCGGCGAACGAACCCCGTCCCGTGGAGGTGACCGGTCCCGGCACCCTCGACGTCACCGTGTGGCGGCAGAAGGATTCGCTCACCGTTCATCTGGTGAACCTGACCAATCCGATGATGATGAAGGGCCCTCTCCGCGAGTTTATTCCCACGCCTCCGCAGCAGGTCTCCGTCCGCCTGCCGGATGGCCGAAAAGCGAAAAAGGTACAACTGCTCGTCAGCCGCCATCAGCCTCGTGTTCAAGAAGCGAACGGCTCGGTCAGTCTCACCGTCCCATCGATCCTCGATCACGAAGTGGTCGCGATCGACTTAAACTAAACTGAGAAACGCATGAAGAACCAACTGCCCATCCTCCTGTTCGCCGCCGCGTCGAGCTGCTTCGCCTTCCAAAACGCGGAAGTCGCCCGATGGGAGAAGGAAGCCAAAAGCGTCACCATCGTCCGCGACGATTGGGGCATCGCGCACGTCCACGGCAAAACCGACGCCGACGCCGTCTTCGGCATGATCTACGCCCAGGCCGAGGACGACTTCAATCGGGTCGAAACAAACTACATCAACGCCATGGGTCGCCTGGCGGAAGCCGAGGGCGAATCCAAAATCTATCAGGACCTGCGAATGAAAATCTTCATCGACCCGGAGGCCCTGAAAAAGGAGTACGCGCAAAGCCCCGCCTGGCTGCAAGCCCTGATGAACGCCTGGGCCGACGGCCTGAATTTCTACCTCGCCAAGCACCCCGACGTGCATCCGCGCGTCATCCAGCATTTCGAACCCTGGATGGCCTTGAGCTTTACCGAAGGCAGCATCGGCGGCGACATTGAACATATCAATCTCAACCAACTGCAAGCCTTCTACGGAAAAGCTCCCGTCGGCGACGCAGCCGCGGAACAGGACGAGGAGGACGCCGAGCCCTCCGGCTCCAACGGCGCAGCCGTCGCGCCTTCGAACACCGTCGACCACCACGCGCTTTTGTTGATCAACCCGCACACCTCGTTCTTCTTCCGCTCCGAACTGCAAATGACCAGCGACGAAGGCCTGAACGCCTACGGCGCCGCCACCTGGGGCCAGTTCTTCATCTACCAGGGCTTCAACGCGCGCACCGGCTGGATGCACACGTCGAGCGGCGTCGACGCCGTCGATGAATACCTCGAAACCGTCACCCAGAAAGGCAACGTGTTCTTCTATAAATACGGAAACGAGGAGAAACCGTTCATCGCCGGCCAGATCACCGTGAAATACAAATCTCCGCGAGGCATGGAAGAAAAAATCTTCACCGTCTTCCGCACCCATCACGGCCCCATCGTCCGCGAAGTGAACGGCAAATGGGTCAGCATCCGCCTGATGCAGGAACACATCAAGGCGCTCGAACAATCCTACACGCGGACGAAACAAAAGGACTATAAGTCCTACCGCGAGACGATGGAGCTGAAAGCCAACTCCTCGAACAACACCATCTTCGCCGACGCCGATGGCGACATCGCCTACTTCCACGGCAACTTTATCCCCCGCCGCGATCCCTCCTTCGATTGGACCCGCCCCGTCGACGGCACCACTCCCGCCACCGAGTGGAAAGGACTCCTCTCCGTCGACGAAACGCCGCATCTTCTGAATCCCAAGTCCGGCTGGCTCTACAACTCCAACAACTGGCCCTGGTCCGCCGCGGGTGCGAGCAGTCCGAAGCGCGAAGACTATCCCAAATATGTCGAAAACGGGGGCGAATCCGCCCGCGGCCTGCACGCCATCCGTGTCCTCGAAAATAAGAAGGATTTCACCCTCGATTCGCTGATCGCCGCCGCATACGACAGCTATCTCACCTGGTTCGAAAAACCGATGCCCGCCCTGATCAAGGCCTGGGACTCGACTCCCGGCAGCGATCCTCTAAAAGCTAAAACCGCCGAACAGATCGCCGTCCTTCGAAAATGGGATCTCCGCTGGGCTGCGGACTCCATCCCCACGTCCTTAGCCGTCTTCTGGGGCGAAGACATCCGCCGTCGCATAGGCGGAGGCCGTCGCGGCGGAGGCGTATCGCCCGAGGACGCGCCAGCACAGCAGTTGCTCGAATCGCTCTCCGCCGCCTCCGGCAAACTCACCGCCGACTTCGGCACCTGGAAAACGCCCTGGGGCGACATCAACCGCTTCCAGCGCCTCACCGGCGACATCGTCCAACCCTTCACTGACGCCGGCCCCAGCATCCCCGTCCCCTTCACTTCCGCCGTCTGGGGCTCGCTCGCTTCCTTCGGCGCCCGCGCCTATCCAGGAACAAAAAAATGGTACGGCACCAGCGGCAACAGCTTCGTCGCCGTCGTCGAATTCGGCGATCGCGTCCACGCGAAAGCCGTCACCGCCGGCGGTGAAAGCGGCCATCCATCATCGAAGCACTTCAACGACGAGGACCAGCGCTACGCCACCGGCGCCCTCCGCGAAGTCTACTTCTACCCCGACCAACTAAAAGGCCACACCGAACGCGAATACCACCCCGGAAATTGAACATCGTCGCCAAGCAATCGAGACTCGGGGACTGACACCTTTTTCGCCCCTCACAGTGCGGACAACAAGAGATCTTCGCGGCGAAAAAGGCTGTCTGTCCCCTGGCTTTCACAGACCGCTGTCGCATCATTTATCATGTCTGAGCGAACAATATCGTAAAATCGACGTCTAACGATCCATGCTCGCCGACCTCCGCTACGCCCTACGAGGCTTCCTCCGCGCCCCCCTCTTCGCCCTCGTCGCCGTCCTCTCCCTAGCCATCGGAATCGGCGCGAACTCCGCTATTTTCAGCGTCGTCAACGCCCTCCTCCTCCGCCCTCTTCCCTACCCCGATCCCGACCGCCTCGCCGTCCTCTGGCTGCGCTCCCCGGGCATCAACATCCCTCAGGATTGGCCTTCTCCCGGCGAATATATTGATGTTCAAACCGAAAACCGCTCCTTCGAAGAGATGTCGATTTCGCAGGGCGGAGGCGGGACCCTTGCCGGCCTCGACCAGCCGGAGCGCGTCGAGTTCCTTCGCACCTCGTCCAGCCTGTTTCATCTCCTGGGCGCAAAGCCTCTCCACGGCCGCCTCCTTCTGCCCGAGGACGATAAGCCCGGCAAGGCCCCCGTCGCCATCCTGAGCTACGCACTCTGGCAGAGGCTCTTCCATTCCGATCCGAAGATCGTCGGCCGCAGCATCACCATCAACGGCGCCGGCGGACTCGATCGCTCCGGAAATCCCAATCAGTTCACCGTCGTCGGCATCCTGCCCCAGGATTTCCTCTTGAACGACGAGATCATGCCGACCGTCTCCAGCACCCGCCGCATGGACATCTTCCTGCCACTCCCGTTCGGCGCCGACGCCGTCACCCGACGCGGCGACGAAAATTATAACCTGATGGCGCGTCTCAAACCCGGCGTCACCATGGCGCAGGCCAAAGCCGACGTCGCCGTCACCGCCGGCCGCATCCGCGAAAAAGACAAGCGCGATCGCACTTTCACCATCGATGTGGTCCCGTTGATGGAGCAGGTGGTCGGCGACGTCCGCCGCGCCTTGCTCGTCCTGCTCGCCTCCGTCGCCCTCGTTCTCCTGATCGCCTGCGCCAACGTCGCCAACCTCCTGCTCTCCCGCGCCACCGGAAGGCAAAAGGAAGTCGCGATCCGCGGCGCGTTGGGCGCTTCCTGGCCGCGCGTCGTACGCCAGCTCCTTACCGAAAGCGTCCTGCTGAGCCTCGCCGGCGGCGCCGCCGGACTCCTGATCGCCGAATGGAGCCTGTACATCATCCGCACCGTCAATCCCGGAAACATTCCGCGCCTCGACGTCATCGCCATCGACGGCCGCGTGCTGGCCTTCACCTTCGCCGTCTCCATCCTCACCGGCATCGTCTTCGGCCTCGCCCCCGCGCTACGCTCCGCGAACATCGACCTGTCGAGCGCCCTCAAAGCCGGAGGCCGCAGTTCTTCGGACGCCGGCTTCAGCCTCGCCCGCCATAGCCTGCGCGGCTTGCTGGTCGTCTCCGAGCTCGCCTTCTCCCTGATGCTCCTCATCGGCGCCGGCCTGCTGATCCGCAGCTTCGTCCTCCTTCAAAGCGTCTCTCCGGGATTCAATCCGGACCATGTCATTTCCATGCGCCTGGGCGTGGGCAACCACCGCTTCCAGAGCAACGATGAATCCAACCGCTTCTTCGCCGAACTGCTCCGGAAAGTTGCGGCGGTTCCCGGCGTCAGCTCAAATGGCAGCGTCAGCTCTCTGCCCTTTACCTCCTCCGTCGGATGGGGAACCATCGATATCGAGGGCTTTACGCCCCAGCCTGGCCAGGAAGTGCAAGCCGATCAGCGCGCCGCGTCGACCAACTATTTTCAGACGATGCAAATCCCCCTGCTCAAAGGCCGTTTCTTCACCGACCACGACTCCGAGCCCAAGGCTCCCGAAGTCTGCATCATCGATCAGAAATTCGCCGAGCGCTTCTGGCCCAACGATAGCCCCCTCGGCAAGCATCTGGGCGATCCCAAAAATCGGGCGGAGATCGTGGGCGTCGTCGCCGTGGTTAAGGAGTACGGACTCGACATCGATCCGCGCATGGCCTTCTACCGCCCGAGACCCGGAGGCGAGTATTTCGTCGCCCGCACCTCGCTCGATCCCGCGGCCGTCTCTCAAAGCATCGTTCGCGCGCTCCATGAAGCCGACCCCGCTCGCCCCATCTACGACGACCGCACCATGCAGGACCGCATGGCCGATTCCATGGCCCGCCAGCGCTTCTCCGCGATCATGCTGGGCGCATTCGCCCTCTTCGCCCTGATTCTCGCCTCCATCGGCGTCTACGGCGTCATGTCCTATCTGGTCACCCAAAGCCGCCACGATATCGGCCTCCGCATTGCATTAGGCGCGCAACGAAGCAGCATCCTGTGGCTGGTCGTCCGCCAGGGAATGGAACTGGCACTGGCCGGAATCGCCCTCGGACTGATCGGCGCTCTAGCCCTGACCAGAGTCATGTCCAGCCTGCTGTTCGGCATCAGCCCCCGCGACATCGCAACGTTCGCGATCGTGCCACTCATCCTGGCCGCCATCGCGCTGGCAGCCACCTACATCCCCGCCTGGCGAGCGACAGAACTAGACCCGATGATGGTGCTCAGAGAAGAATAAACCCCGCGCTTTCTCTCTTCCTACTGGCTACTGGCTCCTGGCTCCTGGCTACTTCCTGTAAACTGGACATTTCATGCACTCTTGGAAACTCTCCGCTCTCTCCCTCACGCTCGTCCTCGCCCCAGCCTTATGCATAAGGGCCCAGGAACCCGCCGTCCGCCCCGGCCGCGGTACTGCCGATAAAGGTATCACCGCCGCCATCGCCGGCTCCAAAGAAAACCCCGCCGCCTTCGAGCGCGGCGCGAAAGACTACGCTCAATACTGCGCCGGATGCCACGGCGCCACCGGCAGAGGCAGCGTCGGCGCCCCGGATCTGGTTCGCTCCATCCTCGTCCTCGACGACGAAAAAGGCATCCTCATCGCCCCCGTCCTGCGCGACGGCCGTCCCGACGCAGGCATGCCGAAGCTCGGCCTCACCGAAGCCCAAATCGCCGACATCGTCGCCTGGCTCCACGTCCAGACCTACTCCGCAGGCCACCGCACCACCTACGCCTTCCAGGACGTTCTCACCGGCGACGCGAAAAAAGGAGAAGCATATTTCAATGAAACGTGCGCCGGCTGCCACTCCGCCACCGGCGACCTGAAAGGCATCGGCTCCCGCTATGATGCCTTCTCGCTGCAAGCCAAATGGCTCCAGCCCCGAGGCGGACGCGGCGGCGGAGGTCGTGGACGAGGCGGCCCCAGCGCCGAATCCGGCAAGGGCGCCATCACCGTGACTGTTACCCTCGCCAACGGCCAGAAAATCTCCGGCGTCCTCGACCGCATCGACGACTTCAGCGTCTCCCTCCACGACTCCTCCGGTGAATACCATTCCTTCACCCGCGAAGGAGCCGCGCCCAAAGTCGAAATCCACGATCCCCTGAAAGAGCACACCGACCTGCTCGGCAAGTACACCGACGCCGACATTCACAACGTAACCGCGTACCTGGTGACCCTCAAATGAAAGTGCAAAGTGGGGCGGACCCCCGGGTCCGCAGCCGACGCCCTCGTCGGCCTTTGACTGCAGTGGAACAGCCGGACCAGGGGTCCGGCGCGGACGAGGGCGTCCGCCCCACCACAACCCGGTGACCTAAAAATGAAACTATTTCTTTCTTCCTTCCTCGCCGCCACATCGGCCTTCGCGCAGCTCAATTCAGCCGAGCTCCTGAAGCCCCCCGCCAATTCCTGGCCGACGTTCAACGGCGATTACTCCGGCAAGCGCTTCAGCCCTCTGAAACAGATCGACGCGGCCAACGTCCACAACCTCGCCCTCGCCTGGGCCACGCGCTTCAACTTCGGCGGTGCGGGAGGCCGCGGCCTGTCGATCAAATCCACTCCGCTGCTGGTCAACGGCATTCTCTACTTCACCGCCCCCAACAACGTCTGGGCCGCCGACGCCCGCACCGGCCGCGAACTGTGGCATTACGAATATCCGCCCAACACCGGCTCGACGATCGGCAACCGGGGCGTCGGCATGTGGGGCAACTGGCTGTACTTCGAAACGCCGGACAGCAACCTGGTCAGCCTCGACGCCCGCACCGGCAAGCAGCGCTGGAAGGTGCAAATCGCCGACCCTAAGCTCGACTACACCTCGACCGTCGCTCCGGTGGTCGTCGGCAATCACATCATCGTCGGCATCGGCGGCGACCATCTCGATAACCCAGGCTTCCTCCAATCCCGCGATCCCGAAACCGGAGCACTGCAATGGAAGTGGTGGACCACCCCTCGCAAGGGCGAACCCAACATGGATACCTGGCCCGACGAATACTCCGCCGCGCACGGCACCGGTCAGGCCTGGATTCCCGGGACCTACGATCCCGAGCTAAACCTCTACATCGTCGGTACCGGCAATCCCAATCCCGTCATGGCCGAAAAGAGCCGCAAGGGCGACAATCTCTACACCTGTTCCATCGTCGCCATCAACCCCGACACCGGCAACCTGGTCTGGTATTTCCAGCCCTCGCCTCACGACGTCCACGATTGGGACGCGGTGGAAACCCCCATCCTGTTCGACGGCATCATCGACGGCAAGCCCCGTAAACTGGTCGCGCAGGCCAGCCGCAACGGATACTTCTTCGTCCTCGACCGAGTCACCGGCAAGGACCTGGTGACCAAGCCCTACATCGACACCGTGAATTGGGCCAAAGGACTCGATGCCAAAGGCCAGCCCATCGGCGACCCCAAAAAATTCCCCACCACCGACGGAGTCCTGGTCTCCCCGAACTCCAGCGGAGCCACCAACTGGCCTGCGCCCAGCTACGACCCGGAGACCGGATTATTCTACGTGGGCAGCACCCGTTCCTATAGCATGTACTACCTCACCGATACCGACGACCACCCCGAAGGATGGGGAGGCCTCGATAGCACGGTCGGCAACGAAGGCAGCGCGCTGCTGGCCCTCGACTATAAAACCGGCAACACCGTCTGGCGGCACGACTGGCCCAGCGGCAGCGGCGTGGTCCACAATCTGACGACAGCCGGCAATCTACTGTTCACCAGCAACGGAAACAATTTCATCGCCTTCAACGCCGCCAACGGAAAAATCCTCTGGCACGCAACGTTAATGGCCGCCCCCAGTGCCGGCTCGATCACCTATACGCTGGACGGCAAACAGTACGTCCTGGTCTGCGCCGCCGACAGCCTGTACGCATTCACGGTGAATCAACCCCTGAAGTAATTGCAAATCGCGAAAACCGCAGAGTCTGCGAAAAATTGGGGACTGACCACTCTGTCCCAAGGCGCCACAATTTCAAGCGAAAACACCTCCACGCTCTGGCCGCGTGGACAGAGCGGTCTGTCCCCAAATTTTTCGCCCCCGCCACGGGAGCCGGGTGTTTTCATACCTATCGTTGTGCGTGCCGTGTCGACGCTCGAGCGCTTTCACCCCTTCGCCGGCGCCAACGCCGTAACCGCACTCTGAATCGCCCCCGCAATCCCTGACGGATTCCCGCTCGCCACCGCCGTCCCTAACTGAAAAAGCACGGCCACAACCTGCAACGCCTTGTTGATATCCGCGATCTTCGTCAGATCTTTCTTCAGCACCGCTGTTATCGCCCCCAGCCCGTCCAACGCCTCTTGCACGCTATTCAGGGCCAGATTGATCCCGATGTCCGCCAGCGTCAACGACGCCGACCGCAGCGCGTCCTCCGCATTCTGAAGATTCGTTATCTGCGCATCCGTCAGGTTGTCGAACTGCGCGAACTGATAATCGCCCACCGACTTCGCGAACCCGCTGAACGCCTGCGCGAGCTGTAATACCTGCCCCTGCGTCGGATTCTGCATGTTATTTCCCCAGTCCGAACGCGGTCTCCACCGCGTCCACCTGCTTCTTTATGTCGGACGCCGTCTGAAACAGCTCCTGAATCGTGCTCTTGTCGAACAGCTTGTTGCGATCCCTGTCGAGCGCCGTGTGCCCCTCGTCGACCTTCGCAACAATGACGACGAACGCCGTCAGCATTTCCCTCTGCTTCTCGATCAGCGCCTTCTGCTCCGCGAAACTCGCCGTCACCAGAATCGGACTCGTCGAACTGCCGACTCCCCCCACCCGGAATCGCGCGATTCGCTGGTGCAAATTGCGGTACGAGTCCAGCTCGTCCTTCAACTGCACCTCGAAAAACGGCGGCAATTGATCCTTTAACAACCGCGTCAACTCCTCGACGAACGGCTGAGCCCGGTGAATCGCCTTCGCCGCTTCCCTTTGCCGGTAGTGCTTCTCCACCAGATCCGCAATCACCGTGGCGAGGCCCCCCGCCGCGCTTCGCTGTGCCGATGTCAACCCCGGAATCGCCGCCGCATCCGCCTGGATGTTCTTGTCGAAGGTCGGCGTCGCCCCGCCCGCCACTTTATCCAGCGTCGTGATATATGCGGTCAGAACCGCGTAAACCTTCGTCAGCCTCTCGCTGGTTTCGCGAGCCTCCTTGCACGCGGACGAGATCCTCGCCTGGTCGAAATTCCAGTCCGCGTCGAACTCCTCCCGCGCCACCAGTTGCTTGTTCTTCTCCACAACCATGCACGCGTTGTAAGGGATGGACGCGACCGCCGGAAACAGCGCCGCCGCCTGCGCCGACACCTTCGCGAAGTCGTCCACCGCCGAAGAATTCACGCAGGCGGTCTGCGCAACGCAAACCGCCAGCACCACGGCCAACGCCGGACGTTTTATCGAATCGCACACAGCCACGCACATTCTAAGCGACCACGTTCTCGGCTCCGTAGGTTGCACCCGGCAAACCGTTGACCAGCGACAGATTACCCGGCCGATACGTGCTGTCATTCTGGCACCGCACCCCCACGCTGTTGGCCAGCGTGGCCACCGGCGCGATCACCCTCGGCTTCGGGAACGCCCACAGCAGATTCCACGACTCGTGTTTCGTGTCCAATGCGTTTTTCTTGTCGATGGGGCTTGTATACTTGGCGAGCGCGTCCGGGTCGAATACCAGTCCCAACGGCATCGCCTTGGAAATCATCCAGCTCAACGTGATGTCGGAAAGCGCGGTTCCATCGGACGCATCGTCGGCGTATCCTCCGCCCACATCGCAATGAACGCCGCAGAAATACACCTGCTCCACGGTCTGCCCGGGAGCCGGCGGCGTGGTCCACAGAGTCGCCGGAAACTCCGACCGCCGCTCGTCGATCGCCACTGCGTGGTAGGCGTTTAAAATATGGGGATTCAGACCGGTGTCGAGAAACCCGTAGACTACCGAGGCCACCCCGCCAAAAATCGCCGGAATTCCCAACGACCCCACCGTGTCCCATACGCCCACCATCGTCATCTTCGCGTCCACCATTCCGTAAGCGCCCAACGTGGCCAGAATCGCCGCCCTCTGGTCCTTGTTTCGATACGCGTTGAAGGCCTCGTTCACCAGATTGGTGTCGGGATTCTTGGTGGGAAGTCCACACGTCGCGATCATCCCCGCCAGGCTGCGCGCGGTGTAGGCGCCGCGGCTGAAACCGAAGATAAATACCTCGTCTCCGGCCTCGTAAACACTGGCGATATCCGTATATCCCTCCTTGATCTTCGCAAACAGCCCTGTGCCGAAAGCCCCACCCACCAGTTTTTCGATCGGCGTCCCATCCGAGCCAACGCCGTCGCGATAGAACGAATACTGCTCCCCTGGAATCGAGACAATAGCCTTGGAAATCTTGTAAACATTGGTGTTATTGCTGACTCCGTCCCACGTGCCGTCCGCGCAGAATGCGATTCGTCTCGCCATTCGGTTTGTCCCCCAGGAAATCGTATCATGGCGAGGGGAGGAATCAGTGAAACGACTCGTAATTTTGCCCATTTTGTTGGCAGGCGTCGCCTGGCTGCTGGCGCAAACCGGTGGAGACCCGCTCGTCGAAGGCTTCCGCAACGTGGAAGTCGCCTCCGTATCCGACGCCATGGAGCAGTTGTACGGACAGCGCAATTACATGTCGCACCAGATGCGGCCTCTTTCGAAAACCAAG
>CAVVNE010000115.1:0-13825 GCA_963749245.1 Bryobacterales bacterium | reverse complement strand
CAGGTCTTTCGCATTGTTGCAGCCCCAATAAAACCCTTCCGTGCCGCCGAACCATTCGTTTTTCGCGCTGCTGTAGAGCTTGGTGCGATACGTGCCCAGTTCCAGCATCGCGATTTCGTTCGTCCGTGCATCGCCGACGATCCATTCGTTGGTGTACAGGCCGTTATTCTTCGTCGACAGCAGCTCCGCCACCTTCTGCACGCTGTCGCCATATTGAATCGCGCGCCGCGCGCGGTACGCCACCGGAGTTCCTTCCCTATTGAAAGGGCTCTGCCGGATGGTCGTCTCGGTCAGCACCACGCCAACGTCGTTCTGATACCAGTCCGTGCCGCTCTGGATGCCTCCCGGATAGCTTTGCATCAGCATGCGATGACCCTCGGTCGGCACGATGTCCAGCATAATGTTGGTCTGCTCGGCCAGAGTCAGCGGCCACATGGTGAGGTGCCCGATGACCATTTTTCCATCGCGCGTGGCCTTGCCCGTGGCGGCGAACGCGCTGCATCGTGCCGTCACCGGAACATCTGTCTTCGACGCATCGTAGCGGGGCTTCATCAGGTTCAGACCTTCCAGGCCGCTCGGCGTCATCGGCATCGCGCCCTGAAGCTCGCCAAGTTCGGTGATGGTATTCAGCGTCACCACGTCCACCAGATCGATGGTCCGCCCGTTGACCTTCGCTCCGGCTGCCGCCGCGCCGTCGGCGATGCCTTTCATCTCCGTCAAAATTTCCTTGTCGAAGCCGCGCAGGAACAGCGCGTTTGCTACCGTACGCCCGTTATCCCAGGCCGTCGCCTTCGATTTCGCGTCCAACTGCGCGGCGCAGCGGTCGATGTACTGCTCGATCTCGCGCGCCAGGAGGTACCCATGCTGATAGCCGCGTTCATACGGCGCGCCCTCGATGTGGACGTACAGCCAGCCGCCGCGAGGATAGCGATACGCCGGCCCGAACGTCCGCAAAGTGGCCTTTTGCGGCAGCACGCCGGACTGCGCGACCTCTTCAATCGAAATTCCCTCGAACCAGGCCTTCCCAGTAAAAGCGCCGCCCCCCGCGATGTTCAGCACCACCTGATCGTCGGCCCTGGTGGCCGTGAATCGAAGATTCACCCGCGTCCAGGCCCTGGTTCCTCCTAGCGATTCTGAGTGCACGTCAAACGGCATAGATGCCATGCCGATGGATGCGCCAGTCGCGATCGGCGAGCGGTCGGTGTCGCGCACGTCAAGCTTGTCGGTCCGCATCCAGCCGGAGAGCTCATAGCTCTTGCCGACCGTCAACGTCACCGGCGTCGACAGGACGTAAGCATCGGATGCGCCGTTCGGCTCGACTCGAATGGAAGCGCGCCCTTCGCGCTGGACTTGAGTGTCCGGCGAAGCAAGGCCCCGCTGAGCTTCCCAGTTCTTGGCACTGGCGTCAAACGATGCCTGATAAAGAGGAGCGGCGACCAGCGCCGAAACGGACAGCAGGGCAAGGGCAAGCTTTCGCATGACCTATTGTAATGTCAAATCGCCAAAGGAAAAAGCCGGGTCCCCTTTCGAGGCCCGGCCGTTTTTCTACTGAAATCTTCTAACGCGCACCCAACAGGTTCAGGCAACCCGCTGCGCTTTGTATCGTCCCAGAATCTCGTTCATCTGGTCCTTTAGCCGCAGCTTCACCTTCTTCAAGCGATGCTCCTCCACCTGTTCCTCGGCGGTCAGGTGTTCCTTCGCTTCCAGCGCTTCCAGTTGTTTATGAAACTGGCTGTGCTGGGAAGCGAGCGCTCGGAACTCCTCGCTTGTCTCCATCAGATGCGCCTTCAATTCGTCTTGATTGGTCTCCATCAACGGCTCTCCTTTGTAAGGGAAATGCCACGCCGAGTCTGTTAGGTTGGAATGAATCGGGCTCGGTGGGTTATTTGTCATCGTTCACACGGCACAGGCGGTCACCGACGGCCAACTATGCAACATGACGATATCATGAAAAAAGCCTCATGACAATAGCCGCCTCGACCGGTTCGTGGTAATAGTTTTCCCGGCGCCCGCTGGGTAAAAACCCTAATGTTTTGTAGAGATTAGTGGCCGCTTCATTCGACTCGCGGACTTCCAGGTACCAGACCGTCCCACGAGCCTCCGCGAGTACTGTTTCCATCAGGATGCGACCGATTCCGGACCTTCTGAGCGACGGTTCGACGGCGATATTCAGAATTTCTCTTTCATCAGGAGCGGTTACCCTCGCGACGAGAAATCCCACCACTCTGCCGCCGGAAACCGCCACCCGGCAATCGTGATCCAGGTAGCTTTCGGGCGTCCACAACGACGCCCCGGGCGACGCGTTTTGGATCGCGGCGATGGCCGCTAAGTCGTCACGGCCAGCCGCGCGGATTTCGACCGCATTCCCTGCCAGTTCCCGCAGCAGCGCCCGCTGCCGCAGGCCGATCGGCCGCCAGTCGAACCGTTTTTCGACATGGTTGCGCCCGGCAGCGGCGATCCGCGCGCGAAGCGTGGAATCTTCCAGCAGCTTTTCGATTCCGGCCGCGAACTCCTCGGCCGTGTCCGCAATCCATATGTTGACTCCGTGCTCCGCGCCCAGCCCCGCGCATCCCGATGACGTTGAAATCACCGCTCTCCCCATGGCCATCGCTTCCAGCACCTTCACGTTGGTTCCAGCCGATTCCAGCGTCGGCACGACCACGATATTCGCCTGGTGATAGAGAGGCCGCACATCGGCCACGAATTCGAGAATATTCTCGGGGGGCGCAACTCGCCCGTGTAATAAGTCCAGTGCAGCCCTGCATCAGGACCGGCAACCACTGTCAATTCCACCACCGGTGCGAGCGGCAGGATCTCTTCGGTCAAATACCGGAACGCCACGATGTTCGGAAAATGCCGGAACGAACCGATAAACAGCAGCTTTCTTCCCGCCGTCTCCGGCTGCGGCACAAATCGCGCCAGATCGACGCCGTTTGCTATAACCACGCCCATGCCGAGCAAGTCGTGGTCTTTTTCCGACATCACCACGACCGAGCGAAAACCCTTCACGGCGCGCCTTTCGAAACGGCGCCAGCGCCACCAGTCCCACCAGGCGCTGAAGGTCTTTTTGCGGACGCGGATCTGTGCGTATAGGTCGAAGGTCACATCGTGTTCGACCAGAACATCGCCGCTGTAGGGCGCCAGGTATGTGTACTCCACTTGCGCGACATCGGCCTGGCGGGCGCGCCACAAGGCCAGCATCGATGGCGAAAAATACTCGCCCACCTCCGGCGGCGCAGCGGTCGACCAGCGCGGCTCCCGATAGCGGGGCTTTTCGACCAGATAGACACGCGAGCAAAATTCCAGGACCGGGCCCGGTTCCGTCACCGGGGCTTCGGTAAAGGCGTAGAGAATCACATCGAACTCCCGAGCCGTTTCGCGCAGCAGATTAAACATCCGCACCGCGCCGCCGTGAGATAACGGATACGGGAAATAGGGCGTCAACACTGCGATGCTCTTGCGCCCTGCGCGCCGGGCGCGGCCTTCGATGACGCGGTGGCCGTCCGGCCGCGTCGTCTCACGGCTGAATGGCCGCAGGAAGATCCGGTCGAGAGGCACGCCTTTCAGAAACAGCCACGACGCAATCGACAATCGCAAATGATGCCGTTCGAGCCTCGAGTTGTAGGCCAGTATTTTCGTCGGCGCCAGCAGCCACGCCGCGGCAGGGATCGGCATGAGAGTAGGCATCATGCCGATGCGGTACTTGCGAAATCGCGCCCGCAGCGTGAGATAGGGTTCTTCGCTCTGGGCCTCAAAGACGCGGCGGCCTGGCTCCAGCTTCCGGATCTCCGCGACCATCGCATCCGAAAGCTCGTCATCGCCGGAGCGCAGGCACACGACGACCGCCTCGGGATCTTTTCCGAGCAACGTGAATAGCCAACGCTTCAACCGGTTTCTCATTCTCAATACAGTATGAGCGAGTGTAATGATTTTCCCCGTCTGCCCGCATGCTGACGCATGGCGGCTCCGTGCGTCGATCAGCGTGTCGTTATCTGAAGAATCCCCACGCCGACCAACGGGAGCACCGACATTGCGACGCATACGGCGGTGAAGCCGAAGTGATCCACCATCCCGCCGATCACCGGCGAAAAAAACGCCTGCATCAGCCCGTACGCGAAGGTTAGCACTGCGATTCCAAACCCCGCCCTGCGCGGACCGAACAGATCGATCGGCAACGTGTACAGATTAGTCGTCAGGCACACCGACCAGAAGAAGCTCATGCTCACCGCCGCCGCGGCCAGGGCGCGCGAAGGCATGATGGGAATCGCCGCCGTCACCAGCAACAGAGCCGCACTCAGCCACGAAACGTTCATCCTTGCGGCAATCACCTCCGTTCCCGAGCGAATGGAGCGGAACGCCAGCCAGCCTCCGAAAAACCCTCCCATCACTCCGACGACCGGAGGCATCCAGGCGAAGCGCGCGTTGGCCTCCTCCGCCGTCATGTTCCAGTCGTGCACGAAATAGATGGTGGTCCAGTTCGTCCACAGCGTATAGAGCGACATGATGAACACCGTCGCGAAGGCGAGGCCCCAGACCCGCTTGTCGCGCAGCAGTTCTTTCAGGCTCGCTGCGCCGCTTTCGGCAGGCGCCATTTTTCTGGGCGGCATCTTCTTCGCGATGTACCACCACAGAGGCACCCACACGAACCCCAGCGCTCCACACAGGACGAAGGATGTTCGCCATCCGTAGTTCCCCGCCGCCAGCGCCGCGACGATCAACGGCGCCAGCGCTCCTCCCATGCTGATGCCGATCTGATTCATCGCCATCCCCAGCGCCGTTTCGCTGGGTTCCATGTATACGGCGTTCGCCTTGCCGAACAACGGAATCCCCGCGGCCGCGGACACTCCGAACGCCGTGCGGATTCCCGACAGCGCGCGAAACGAAGTCGCCAGGCCCGTCGCCGCGCCCGTCAAGGAGAACGCCGTCACCGCGATCATCGCGCCCATGTTCAAGCCCACCCGGTCGATGAAGACTCCCGCCAGCGGGGCGGTAAAGGCATAGGCTAGTGAAAAAGCCGACAGAATCCATCCGTACTGCGCGTTGTCCAGATGAAACGTCGCCTTCAGCGTGGGCGCCAGCGCCGCCATCAGGCTGCGGTCCAGGTAATTCAACATTGAAGCGAAAAGGAAAATGCTGATTGCAATCCACCGCAGCGGGACACGAGGCATCAGGGAAACTCTACCACCAGCACGTCCCCCAACGTTCCCAACTTCGCATCGGGCTTGGCCTGATATGTCAACCGGATCCTTCGCGCAGGCCGCGCGATGCCGCACACAAACTTGGCTTCGTTCGCGCCGTTCACGGTCAGCTTGTTCAGATCCCTCACGGCGATTTTGACCAACCCGCCGCCGTTTTTCTGAACGGTCAACCGCAGAGGCCCGTTCAGACAATCGACGCGCGTCAGCTTGCCCTCCAATTTTTCTCCGTTGGGAGCGTCCCACCATTCAATCGGCTTCTGATAAGCCCCTTTGCCCGCGTTCAGCCGTGCATTCGTAGCCGCCTCCGCCGCATGAACCTCGGCCGCCGCCGCTGCTTTCACTCGCTCCAGATCGCGCGCCGCTTCTTCCTCCCGGCGCTTCTTCTCGGCCTCATTGAAGTCGGCGCGCGCGGCATCCAAAGCCAGCCTCGCGATGTGAATCCGCGCCCGCTCCGCTTCGTCGACGGCCGCGTGCTCGGCCAGCGCCCAGGATTTCGCGGCATTCACGTAATCGTCCGCTGCCGCCTGCGCTTCCGCCAACGCCCTCCAATACGACGCATTGCGTGGATCGAGCGTCGCCGCCGCCTTCAGCTCCTTCATCTTTTCGATGGAGTTTGTTTCGACGATCGCCAATTTCGCGTAGGGCTCGGCCCACTTCGGATTCGCCTTGATCGCCAGCTCCAGCGACGCGTGCGTATTCTTCTCGACCAGGCCGCGGGGACTATCCGGAGGAAAATTCTTTCCGCCGGCCGCCAGCTCGGCAAAGAACCCGTCAACCGCTGTCTTGTCCACCGGCTTCTCGGGAAAATCGCGATTCGGATCCAGAGCCTCGCCTACCACCGGGGCAGCCTCGAACTTTCCCGCTTTTACATATGCGTCCACCAGTACGTCCAGCTTGGCGACCGTCAAATCGAAGGCGTTCCGCGCCGCGACCCCTTCATCGCCGTTCTGCTGCATGTTGTTCAGATACACGCGCAGCTTGCCGCTGTAATCGGGCAGCGTCGCCAGCATCTGCATTTTGGCCCACGCGCGCAGACGGTCCTTCTGAAGCTCGCCTCCGGGAAGCGGAGCACCCAGCTTTACGTGGGTCGCATTGACCTGGATGGTGGAAAAAAGGTCGCACAACGCCGTCTCCATTGCATCCGGCATCCGGCCCGCATTTTCGTCGATCAGCAGACGCGCCAGCGCTCGCAGCCATTCGCGAGGCAGAGGCGTATCGGCCGTCCAGGCGCTTAACGTGGCCGATCCGCCTTCGATAAACGGCTTCCCCGGCGCATGGGCAAGATACTCGCGCTGATTTTGGAAGAGGATCACTTCGATGGGAAAAATGGTGTCGAGGCCGGTCTTGCCCATTCCAGTTTTGCCTAGCTCGGTGCCGAGGGCGTAGCGGAGCTGCTCCATTTCGTTGAGCTTTTCACGGGCAGCCTTGTCTCCGGCGTTGCTGATGACGTGGAAAGGCCCGATGCGGTAATCGACCCACTTGTCGGCAGCCAGGGCCGGCGTCATCAGCAGAAGACAGAGTCCGAGGAGGGATCGGGCGGCCATACTTCTTCCATCTTATCGATGTGGGGCGGGCTATCAGCCGGCAGCCGCCTTCCGGGCGGCTTTTCGGTCTAGACGCGTCCCGCCTTCATCTCCTGCGCCAGATAATCCGTCGCCCTCCACGCCAGCGCCAGAATGGTCAGCGTTGGATTCTTCTCCGACGCCGTCGTAAACGCCGCGCCGTCCACGACGAACACGTTCGGAACATCATGCATCTGGCAAAATCCGTTCAGCGCGCTGCGCTTCGGATCCGCGCCCATCCGGCAGGTGCCGTGCTCATGAATCGCGCTCCCCGCGACATCCAGACGACCTTGCTGGAACGGAATAATCTCCGCTTTCGCCGCCCGCAGAATCTGTTCGGCGGTGTCGTACATCTCCCCCGCCATCTTATGCTCGTTCTCGCCGATCTTATACTCGATCCGCGCCACCGGCACGCCGTAGCGATCGACGTGTTTCTGGTCCACCGTCACCCGGTTGTCCGCCCTCGGCAACACTTCGCCGTAAGGATGCACGGCCACCAGCGCCGGATAGCGTTTCTTCACCGCCGTCTTGAAATCGACGCCAAATCCGGGGAGGGCCTTCGCGAATCCTGCGTCCGCCTGCGCGCCCGATCCCCAGAATTGCGCGCCGAACCCACGCAGATAATCCCGCTTCGCGCCGCGATGATTGAAGCGAGGCAAGTAAATATGCGCACCGCCGATCCCGTCGTCGTTTTGCGTTGCGGTTCCGATGAGTTCGGGCAAAAATCCGTACATGTGGAAGCGGATCTGCTCGCTCAAATATCTCCCGATCACGTCCGAAGAGTTGCCGATGCCATTGGGATGGGTGTGCGATTTGGAGTTGAGCAAGATGCGCGTGGAATCGATGCAGGAGGCGGCTACGATCACGACTCGCGCCTTCAGCGTGCGCTCTTCGCCCGTGACGCGGTCGAAATACTGAACCCCGTTCGCCTTCCCCTCCTCATTCACCAGCACCCGAGCCACAACGGCGTTGTCCATCACTCGCAGTTTGCCCGTCGCCATGGCCGGCTCGATCAAATAATCGCTGGAGTTGAAAAACGCGCCGACGTCGCAGCCTCGGCCGCAGCTCCCGCAGTAATGGCACGCCGCGTGGCCGTTCAGAGGCTTCGTCAGCACCGCCCTCCGCCCCGCGACAATAGACACGCCCATCGATTTTCCGGCCTTCTGCAACAGCTTCTCTCCACACCGCGGCGCAGGCGCCGGGAGCATGTAGGGACTCCCGGGGAGTGAATCTTGATCGTCCGTTCCTCCACAGACGCCGATGAACTGATCGACCTTGTCGTAATAAGGCTTGATGTCGCGATAACGGATGGGCCACGGAATCTCCCAGCCGTCTCGCTCCGGCCCAGCGAAATCGACATCGGAGTATCGCAGCGACACTCGTCCCCAGACGTTGGTCTTGCCGCCCCGGCCCCACACCCTTACCAGATCGAACGGCTGACCCCGAGGCGTGTCGTAAGGCTGCTCCTTCGTGTCGAGATAAAACTGCGGAGGCCTGTCCCCTCGATCGACGCGCGCGTTCCACTCCCAGGGTTTCACATGGGTCCAGAATTTCGCGCGTGAAAATCGAGTCCCCGCGTCGAGCATCAGCACGTCCACGCCCTGCCGCGTCAGATTCCAGGCCGCCATCCCTCCGGATGCGCCGCTGCCGATCACGATCACATCATTCGTGGTCTGCATGCGTGCACCCCTTAAACTCCGTCAGGAACGTGTTGCCATGCCACCCGAGTTCCTGCGTCAGCCCCTCTTCTGACGTGTAATACCCATCGACGGTCAAATCCTTCAGCAGTTTTGAAAAAGGATCGCCGTCCTTCAAAACGCCGTCGAAAGCCCGCATTCCAGTGAGAAACCGCTCCTTCAACTCCGCATCCAGCGACAATTTCCGATCGATAAACTCCGGCACATGCGCGTCGGACGCACCCGGCGTATCGGTGCGAGGAATAATCAAGTCGACCAGCGCGGCGACTTTCTTCATCTCGTCGGCCGAAAAAACCCGCGTCGTGTAAGCCAGCGGCGCCGACGTGTCCGGATGCTCATGCTGGGCGGCGGCCGGGATCGCGGCCGCCACGGCGATAGAATTCGCGTCGAGTAGTCACGGCCACAGTCTATCTCTTTTCCCTGGCACGCCGGCTGTCCCCGCCCTGACGGGACGGGGTTATAACCCCTGGCGTCAGCCAGGGGATAGCGGGGCATTGATCGCTCGTGAAGGAGATTCCACTAAAGTGAGATTTCCAGCCTCGTACCCGCACCAACTCACTTGAGAGATCCCCTAATCGTACCGACCCTAGGGCTAGCCGCCGGCATCCTTGCAGCGCATTCTCTCGGCTTCTCCCTAAGAGAATCGGCCTGGGTGCTGGCCGCCCTCGCCATCTTCGCCGTTATCGCGAAATCGCGGTTCCTCCGCAAAGCCTGCATCCTCTTAACCATCTTTTTCGCAGGAGCCCTAACAGAATCCTGGCACCGCCCCGGCCCCCCTCCCACCATCGACGCCGGTCCGCGCGAGGTCATGATCCTCGAAGGCTGCGTGGTCGAACCCACCGTCTTCTCCCAGGACCGCGAGCAATTCACCCTCGAACTCGCCCCCGCCGCCAGAGCCCGCGTCAGCTTCAATCTTGACGACGACACGCCACCCCAGCGCCTCACCTACGGCCAGCAGGTCGAAATCGAAGCCCGCATCCGCCCCCCGCACAACTACAACAACCCAGGCGCCTTCGACTACGCCCTCTACCTCGCCCGCCAGCAGATCTTCTGGACCGCGACCATGGCCCGCCACTCCACCGTCCGCATTCTCCCCGGCCGATGCGGCTCGCGCTTCTGGGCTTTCATCTACGCCCTCCGCACTTCGGCTGTCGAACGCATCGAAAAACTCTACCCCGGAGACACCTACTCAACCGGCATGATGGAAGCCGTCCTGATCGGCGAAAAATCCAAGCTGCAAAAGGTCTGGACCGACAACTTCCGCCGCACGGGGACGTATCACACGCTGGTGATCGCCGGATTCCACGTCACGATCCTCGCAGGATGCGTGCTGTTTTTGTTGCGCATTTGCATGCTCGACGAAATCCCGGCGTTGTTCGTCGCCTGCACCGGCGCCTGGCTCTATGCGCTGGTTTCCGGGGCGAACGCCCCCGCCGTCCGCGCCGCTGCCGGATTCAGTCTCTTTGCCATTGCCAGATTCTTCTTCCGCCGAGGACGGTTGCTGAATCTCCTGGCACTGGTCGCCTTCCTCTTCCTTCTTTGGGACCCCGATCAGCTTTTCGACGCTGCCTTTCAGCTATCGTTTCTGTGCGTGGCCGCTATTGGAGCGTTCGTTGCGCCTCTACTCCAATCCACCTCGATCCCGTTGGCTCGCGCTTTGAAAAAACCCTCCCAGGTGGACGCCGACGTTCACCTGCCTGCGCGCGCCGCCCAATTCCGAGTGGAGCTGCGGCTCATCGCCGAAGTCTTTCATCCACTTGTTATCGCGCCGCTGGCGCTCCTCATCCGACTGGCGCTGTTCGCCTATGAGCTGTCTGTCCTGTCGATCGTCGTGCAGATCGCGCTGGCGCTGCCGATGGCCGAATATTTCCATCGCGTGTCATTTTCCGGCTTCTCCTCGAATCTGATCGTCTCGCCGTTGATGGGAGCGCTGGTGCCGGTCGGCTTCCTCGCGATCTTCACCGGCTGGCATTGGACCGCCGCGCTCGCCGGCGGAATGCTCGACATCTCCCGCCGCGTAGTGGACTGGCATGCGCGCATGGAACCGAACTGGCGCATCGCGGACCCTCCGCTCTGGCTCGCGCTCGCGTTCATCGCTTCGTTGATCGCCCTGGCGCTGTTGTTTCAGAAGAAACTTCTTCGCTGGCCCGCTTTGGCCGCGGTGCTTGCACTCTTCACCCTGTTGATCCGGCAGCCTTTCCCCGCTGAACTTCCCAGTCACACGCTGGAGCTCACCGCCATCGACGTCGGCCAGGGCGACAGCCTTTTCGTCGTCTTTCCCAACGGCGCGACCATGCTCATCGACGGCGGAGGCTTTCTGACCTACGGGCCGCAAAAACGCCGCCCGAGCCTCGATACCGGAGAAGACGTCGTCTCGCCGTATCTTTGGAGCCGGGGTATCCGAAGCCTCGATATCGTCGTCGCCACCCATGCTCATCAGGACCACATTGGTGGACTTCCCGCGATTTTCGAAAACTTCCACCCGCGCGAGCTGTGGGTCGGCGCACACCCCCAGCAGGCTCTGCTCGACGACGCTGCGCGCCTTCACATCCCTGTCATTTGCCAGGTTGCGGAACCAGCCTTCGATTTCTCCGGCGCGCGGATCGAAATCCTCTCCCCGCCCGCCGATTTCCCTCCTACCAAGGCCATCAACAACGATTCGCTCGCCTTCCGCATCACCTTCGGCGCCCGTTCTTTTCTGCTCACCGGCGATATGGAAAAACCCATGGAAGCACGCCTGCTGTCCGAAGGCGCCGATGTTCACGCCGACGTTCTCAAAGTCGGCCACCATGGATCGAAAACGTCCACCATCCAGCCTTTTCTCGACGCCGTTTCGCCCTCCATCGCTGTCATCTCCGACGGCTTCGAAAATTCCTTCGGACATCCTCACAAGGACGTCCTTGCCCGGCTTGAGGACCGTCACGCGGCTGTATTACGAACCGATCTCGACGGCCTGATCACCATCCGAACCGACGGACAGCACATCACATGGTCAAAGGGAGTTGCGCAGCTAAATCCAGTTTGGTCGTGGTGAGCCCCGGCCGCCGGATCTGGTACACTGAGGGCAGTACGAAGTGTGAAAGTTTGTTCACGCGGAGGGGTTCTTAGATTGCGTCAGTCAGTTGGCTTTAAAGCGTCCTGTTTGCTTGCTTTACCCTTTGCGGTGCTGGGTTACTCCATGCCTGCAAGCGAAGCTGTCGACGATGGAATCTTCCCATCATCGCCCAGTACCAGAATGCCACCCGTACCCAGCAGGCCGCCCTGCGCGGAGCGCAGATGGACGTCGCCATCGACGCCAAACTGCCGCGACTTGAAAAACAAGGCAAGCTGATCGCCCGCCGCACCATCTCCACGCTCGGGAAAATAGGCTATAAAATCCTCGGTTTTCAGGGAGATGACACCATCAAGCAGGAAGTCATCGCCCGCTTCATCCAGGCCGAAGTGGAGCAGACCCGCAGTGACGACGTGGCCATCACGCCCGCCAACTACAAATTCCGCCACAAAGGTACCATTGAGCAGAACGGTCAGAGAACCGAGCTTTTTCAGATCACCCCGAAAAAGAAGCGCGTCGGATTGTTTAAAGGCGACCTGTGGCTGGACGCGAAAACCGGAATGCCGGTCCGCGAATCCGGACAGTTCGTCAAAACACCTTCCGTGTTCCTCAAGAAAGTGGAATTCGTCCAGGAATATGAAATAAAAGACGGAATCGCCATTCCGAAACACCTGGCGAGCACGGCGGACGTACGGCTGGTGGGCCGCGCGGAGCTGATTATGGACTTCACCAACTTCACGCGGCAGTGACACGGCCGAAGACGAGCCCGCCTGCGTCCGCTAGGAGAATCCGCATTTCAATGCCCCTCAGAACTCTCTTCTTAAATCCTCCTTCTTTTGAAGGTTTCGACGGCGGAGCCGGCTCGCGCTGGCCCTCCACGCGTGAAATCGAGTCGTATTGGTACCCAGTCTGGCTCTGCTACCCAGCGGGAATGCTCGAAAACAGCAAGGTTCTGGATGCCCCCGCGCACCGTGTATCGATCGAAGAAACCGTCGCCATGGCCAAGGATTACGAGCTTCTCGTCCTGTTTACTTCTTCGCCAGGCTTCCACGTCGACGTCCGCATCGCCAACATGATGAAGGGCGCGAATCCAAAGATGCAGGTCTGCTTTGTCGGGCCGCCGGTCACCATTGAGCCCGATAAAGTTCTCGACGCCTCGCCTGCCATCGATTTCATCGTCCGCCGCGAATTCGACCATCAAATCGTGGCTTTCGCGAAGGGCACTCCGTTAAGCGAGCTTCCCGGCGTCAGCTATCGAAAAGACGGCAAGAACGTTCACAATCCCGAAGGCCCGGTCATCGAAAATCTCGACGAACTGCCCTGGGTTTCGAAGGTCTACAAGCGCGATCTCGATTTCCGCCGCTACAACGTCCCGTTCCTGCTGAATCCGTACATCTCCTTCTACACCACGCGCGGCTGCCCGGCGATGTGCACCTTCTGCCTCTGGCCCCAGACCCACTCGGGCCACCGCTGGCGCCTGCGCTCGGCGCAGGATATCGCGGCGGAGTGCAAGTACGTGCTCGAAAATTTCCCGGGCCTGAAGGAAATTTTCTTCGACGACGATACCTTCAACTACCGCAAAGCACGCACCTTGGAAGTCACCGCCGAACTGAAAAAATTAAACTTCACCTGGTCCTGCACCTCGCGCGTCACCACCGATTACGAAACGCTGAAAGCGATGAAGGAATCCGGCTGCCGGCTGCTGATCGTCGGCTACGAATCGGGCGATGAGCAGATTCTCCGCAACATCAAGAAAGGCGCCACCATCGACATGGCCAAGCGCTTCACGGAGAACTGCCACAAACTGGGTCTGACCATCCACGGCGATTTCATCGTCGGCCTGCCCGGCGAAACGCGCGAAACCCTTCGCAACACCATCGATTTCGCCAAGAAACTGGATGTCGAAACCATCCAGGTTTCCATCGCCCACGCCTTCCCGGGCACCGAATTTTACGATTTCGCCAAGAAAAACAACCTCGTCAGCATCAAGATGGCCGACGACGAGGGCCACCAGTTGCCCAACGTCATCTATCCCGGCATCCTCGAAAAGGATGAGTTGGTCGAATGGGTGGAGCGCTTCTACGGCGAATATTATTTCCGTCCCAAGGCCGCCTGGCGCATCGTGCGCAAGTCCCTGTTCGACAATCACGAGCGCAAACGCCTGTACAAGGAAGCGAAGGACTATCTGAGCCTCCGCGCCAAGCGCAAGAAGTATGTGGCGGAGCAAAAAGCCGGTCGCCTGGCGGCTGCCGAACGCGCCTAAGATGTCCGGACGTTGGAGGATGCGCGAAAACATGGGGACTAGCAATACGTGGC
>CAVVNE010000114.1:0-54580 GCA_963749245.1 Bryobacterales bacterium | reverse complement strand
GCCAACGAAACAATGACTTGCACGGCTTGTGATGAGACTTGTCAACGCTTCGGAAAGCACCGTAACGGCCTTCGCCGTTTTCGTTGCCCGCTCTGCAAAAAGACCTATACGGAAGCACACAAGCCCGCGCTGGAAGGCTCCTACATCCCGCAGGACCGCGTCGTGCTCGCCCTTCGGCTGCTGATCGAAGGGAACAGCCTGCGGAGCACTCAGCGCATTACCAATCTCGACATTAACACCATCATGAAAATCCTCGTTGCGGCTGGCGAAAAGTGCAATGCGCTGATGGGCCGCTTGATCGTGAATGTTCCGGTGAAGGATGTCGAATGCGATGAAATTTGGGGCTTCGTCGGCAAGAAGGAAGGCCACAAATCGCCGGAGGAAGCGAACGACGAAGGCCTGGGCGATGCGTATTGCTTCGTCGCCATCGAGCGGAACACGAAACTCGTTCTCAACTTCGCCCTCGGTCGCCGCAACCAAGCGACCACGGATGTTTTCATCGAGGGACTTCGCCACGCGACTGGCTCCCATCCGTTCCAGATCACGACGGACGGATTCGCGCCTTACAAATCGGCCATCGTGAATACCCTGGAAGACCGCGCAGACTTCGCGCAGCTCATCAAGGTGTACCGGGCTCCGCAAGGCAATGAAGGCCGCTACAGCCCCGCAGAAGTGGCCTCTACGGAGGTGGTCCCAGTTATCGGACAACCTGATCCGAAACGCATCTGCACGTCGATTGTCGAACGCCAGAACCTTACGATCCGCATGTCCATGCGCCGCCTGACCCGCCTGACGAATGCGTTTTCAAAGAAGTGGGAAAACCTGTGGGCCGCGTACTGCCTGCACTTCGCCTATTACAACTTCTGCCGGATTCACAAAACCTTGCGCGTCACGCCTGCGATGGAATCGAATCTCACGGATCATGTTTGGGAACTAACTGAACTGCTGGCCTGATGCGGTGATACACTTTTATTAGGCGCGCCGGAAAGGCAGTTGCAGTGTTCCAGCACCTCAACTACTGGGCCGTGCGAAGGGTTCCTGTGTTCGCGTGCAATTTCAGTATAAGGGAGAATTGTGCGTGGAATATAGAGACTCTGCAACATTGGCGCTCGCCAAAGAAATAAACGATTTTGTCCGATCAAAAACAAACAATCCTACGGTTGCTTCTATTGCCTTGGAGGCTGCTCGTCTGACTGTCTCTTTCGTTCCGTGGCCTCCTCCTGAAGATTCCGCATCTGAGTAGCCACGATAGCGAGGGTCATCTGCATTTTATCCAGCTTGTCTATGATCTGGTCTAGTTTTTGACTGTCAGTATCATTCATGATCCAACGAGGATATCACCGTCTAGCACTGTGATATCCTCACGCCGATGGTGCGCTTGCTCCGGCTTACGTTGCTGTTCGTGCTTACAGGTTTGTTGGGCATCGGCGTTGCCTTTGGTCTATCCCTGCTCGTAGGGCTACTATTGCCATCACTGAAAATTCCGGTATTCTTGATCGTCTCTGTCTGCTGGTTGTGGATCGGATGGAAGTACGCGAGCGCAATGGACAGGAGCTAAGGGAGATTTTCCGATCAACGCAGATATCAGACACTACCAGGCGCGCCGCTTGGTGGGATCACAGCGTCGCCCTTCCTACTGCTTCACGGCTTGTATTCCTCGCAGTTCGACCAATCATCTGCCTCAGATTCGGAATCGGGTTGTTCCTCATAAGCGAGTCGAGTGCGAGACTCCTCCGCATCGACGATCGCCCGAACGATTGCACCGCGAATAAACGCAGCACGCTGGCGCCTCTCCGCGACCCGGCTCAGGGCTCGAAAAGTGGCCTCGTCAAGGTGAATTCGAATCGAAGGCATGAATACTACTGTAAGAATCGCACGACTCCCCATTTCTCAGGGACGTGCATATTGACGACTCCCTGCGGCGACCAGACCCAGTTGTCTTCTTTCAGTCCAGGGAGTTTTTCGTACTTTATGCCGACGACCCGGACCTGCCATTCGACACGGGAAAAATTTATCCGCCACGACTCGCCGGGGTTCGGCCGGCCCTTGCCGCTTCTTTCGACGAACGCCGACCAGGGCAGCGCCAGTTCGACCGACCAGCCCTTGTCGCGGTCCCGCGGATCGTTCAAGGTGCCGTCAACCGCGACGGCTGATTTGTAGCCGGGCATTTCCCAACTGTTGTCGGCCTTGCCGCCTTTGTTGTAGGGCTTCGCGAGAAATAAATCCCACCCGGTGTTGAGGGCGTTGATCTCGAATTCGAAATACTTCAGGCCGTCGCTTGTGGGATTGAGGAACACCTCGAAATCGTTGTCGTGGAAAATCACGGAATCGTGAGCGGTGAGGGTGGCCCAGAGGTCGGGCTCCTCCAGTTCGGCGCCGATGTAGAGGTAGTCGTCGTCCCACAGCATCTTGACGCGAGTGCGGAAGCGCGGCTTCGGATGATCCGCGCCCTGGATATCGACGAATGCATCGGTCCATTGGGCTTTGGCCCACGCCGCGTCGTCGAGATGGCCGTCGATATTGAGGGCAGAGCCTGAGTAATGACACTCGTACTGCTTCGGTTGGGCAATGAGGGCGACGCACGAGACAAACCAGAGGAGCTTCACGGCGCCAGTATAATCCCTCTATTTTGCGGCCGGGCCCGCCAGCGTGACCGTCGCAGTGACTGGAATCGCTAGCGTCACCGCATCGCTCGGTACCGACAGTTGACTGGAGTAGGTTCCGGCATTCCTGGCTCGAAACCGGATGGCGATGCCGCAGGCGGCCTGCGGCGCGAGCATATTGCCCGAGCAGGAATCGCCCGCAATCGCAAAATCCCTGCCCGCGGTGGCGGCCAGCGCGGCTTGACCGATTTTCACCGGCGCGGCGCCGCTGTTGGAGATCGACACGGACCGGGAGACGATTTCGACCTCGCTTTCGCTGGTCATGGTCGTCTGGCTGCGGATCACAACCGAGCCATCGGCATTCTTTTCGGAAGTGGTCTGATTGGCATTCGAGCTTCGAACGAGCGTCGTATCGAACATCAGGGCGGCCGGAACGGGCGTAAGCGCTCCCGCGGACGTCGGCGAAGGCGTCGGCGTCAGCGTCTGACTATTGATTGGCGGCGTAACGTGTGCCGGCGAAGGCGGCGCAGTCGCCCTCGGAGGCGCGGGCCGGACCGGGACGGGGGTCGCGCGGCGCAACTCGACAGGCAAAGGCGGAGGCATTCGCGGGGTGAGCGTCACCGCAACTTGTGGAGCCGGCTGGACCGGGATCGCGATTGCCGCGGGCGCCGGCGCGGGCGCCGTGGGAACAATGGGCTGCTTTCTTGCATAGGCCAGCAACAGCAGCGCCAGCAGAAACGGCCACAAGCGCGTGACATTTTGTCCGCCGATGACCAGCCTGCCGCGGCGCTGATTCTTCGACGGCATCCTGATTTGTAGTTCGACTGCGCGCATCGCGGCTCCGGCTTAGGCTTTCTGGCCCTGTACCTTTTGACTCGCGCCGTCATCGAGCATCAGCTTGCCGGTCACCTCGATCGGCTGCGGTTTCGCCTCCGGCGCGTCACCCGCCGGCACTTTCAGCAACCCGGCGATGCTATCCGCTCCTCCCACCAGCACGATGCCGGTGATCACCATGTCGACCAAAGGGTCGATTTCGATTTTCATCGCCGAGAGTACTCTCAAATGTCCGTAGTAAAGGATCACTGCCGCCAGCGCGGTTGCCAGGGAGTAATACATCAGTTTGTACTTGCGGTCGTTGGCCGGCTCGGGCGCCAGTTTCACGAACGACAGCAGGAACATGAGGGCCGTCACAATCCGATCGATGGCGAAAGATCCAATCAGGATTAAGGCAATCGCGGAGACGCCGTCAATTTGGGTGTTCATAGGGTCCTTTCTGGTGCAAATAAGTATACTCCCGCGTGCATCCCGCGGCGTAGAAGTAAGGGAAACCCACGAAGCGGCTAAGGTGCACGATGGAGCATCAATGGGACCAAAGGCACACAATCGGACGGTACGCATTTGCCATGGACAAATTGACGTTTATTGGGCCAAATGGCCTATGCCCAATTCCCGGTGCATGGAATGCAACAGCGTCGTCACGAAGGATGAAGCGACGTGTTGGGTTTGCGGAGAGCCGGTGCCGGGAGCGAAGAAATCCCTGCTGGCCTGGCTTTTGCGTCCAAAGAAACCCGAATCGGGCAAAGTCAGCAAGATCAAATCGCGCGGCCAAAATGCGGCTGCGCGTGGATGACCGTCCCTCGATGCATTACTCGGTCATGACTCGATCTGTTTTTCAGCGGACCTCAACCAGCTCAAGACGCGACGGCTCGGGAATCTCGTCGCCATCGGCGCGCATCGCCGCAAGGTGCATCTCGATGGCCTTCGCCATTCGCTGTTTGACCACCGCCACAGTGGGACCGGTCGCAACGCAGCCAGGAAGATCGAGCACGTGCGCGCTGAATCCGGTGCGAGTCGCGGCAATCAGGATCGGGTAGGCCGTCATATTAGTCCAGCTTGCTTCTGTTCAGTATAGACTTCATCGTCTCGGTCCAATTCACGAGATGGATGGCCCGCGATCGAGGAACAGAAGCCCTACATTAGGCTGAAAACGATAATTGACTTTGTGTTCCATCGGCGTTCATCAGCGTTCATCGGCGGCCATACACTTTTTGAAGTTTCAATGGCTTGCCATCCTCCCTCCTCTCACGCGACACTGAGGAATGAACGTTCCCATCTACCAGGTGGATGCCTTCTCGAGCAAACTCTTTGGAGGCAATCCCGCCGCGATTTGTCCTCTTGATGATTGGCTTCCCGACGCGACGCTGCAAGCCATCGCCGCGGAAAATAATCTCGCGGAGACCGCGTATTATATTTCGAAGAACGGGAAATATCACCTGCGCTGGTTCACTCCCGGCGTTGAGGTCGACCTGTGCGGGCACGCGACGCTCGCGACGGCGCACGTGATGATGGAGATTCGGCGCGAAGTTTCCGGGCGTGTGGCGTTTGAATCGCGCAGCGGCGAGTTGATTGTCACCCGCGACGGGGATCTTTATGCCATGGACTTCCCTGCCCGGCCGCCCGTCGAGCGCAAGGTCGACCCAACGCTTTTCGATGCGCTGGGCGCAACGCCGACGCTGGTGCTGGGGGCGCGCGATCTTCTTTGTGTGTTCGACACGGAGGCGGAGGTGCTCGCGTTGAAACCGAACATGGAAAGGCTGGCGGCTATCGATGCGTTTGCAACGATCGTCACCGCTCCCGGCACGGATTGCGATTTTGTGTCACGGTTTTTCGCGCCGGCGCGGGGCGTTCCGGAGGATCCGGTGACGGGCTCGGCGCACTGCACGTTGATTCCGTATTGGGCGGCTAGGCTGGGTAAAAAGAAGCTGTTCGCGCGCCAAGTTTCGCGCCGCGGGGGCGAGTTGTGGTGCGAAGATCGCGGCGAGCGCGTGACGATCGCGGGGCGGGCGGTGAAGTATCTGGAAGGGTCGATCGTTGTAAGCTAAGTAGCTTCATGGTCCGTGTCTCTCTGTTTGTCACCTGCATTGTCGATCAGGTCTTTCCAAAAGTCGGCATGGCGATGGCGGATGTTCTGGGGCGCGCCGGTTGCGAGGTGGAGTTTCGCGAGGCGCAGACGTGCTGCGGGCAGCCGGCGTTCAACAGCGGCTATCGCGACGAAGCGCGCTCGGTGGCCGAACATTTTTTGAAGACCTTCGATGGCGCGGAATACATCGTGGTGCCTTCGGGGTCGTGCTGTTCCATGATCAGCCATCATTTTGCGGAGCTGCTACCGGACGATCAGCGCGTTCACGATCTGGAACCTCGGGTTTGGGAGTTTTCGGAATTTCTGGTCAATGTTTTGAAGGTTGAGGATGTCGGCGCGCGGTTCGACGGGCTGGTCACCTATCACGATAGCTGCCACGCGCTGCGGGAATTGAAGATCAAGGACGGGCCGCGCAGGCTGCTCGCCAATGTCCGCGGGCTGCGGCTGGCGGAAATGGAGCCGGCCGAGGAATGCTGCGGCTTCGGCGGAACGTTCTCCGTGAAATTTCCCGAAATTTCCGGAGGCATGGCGCGGACCAAGATCGACGCGATTGAGCGCACTGGGGCAAACACGGTGGTGTCCATCGATTCAAGCTGCCTGATGCAGATTCAGGGGGCGCTGTCGCGGGCGGGGTCCAAGATTCGCACGCTGCATTTGGCTGAGGTCCTCGCGTCACATTGAGAGCAGCCATATGAAAACTCCGGACGTGAGCGCCGCGCTCGGCGATAAGAAACTTCAGCTTGCGATTTATTCGGCCACCGAGCGCCTGGCCGAGCGGCGGCGCGAAAATCTCACGCCGGATTTTGAGGATCTGCGCCAGCATGCGCACGATATCAAGAAACATACGCTCAATCATCTGGATTATTACCTGGAGTTGCTGGAGAAGAATGTCGAGGCGCATGGCGGCAAGGTGATTTGGGCGAAAGATGGCGCCGAGGCGTGCGCATTTATTCAAAAGCTGGCGCGGGATCGGGGGGTAAAGATCATCGTCAAATCGAAATCGATGACCACCGAGGAGATTCATCTCAACGAGCATCTGGCGCAAGATGGCATCGAAGCGGTGGAGACTGACCTCGGCGAATATATTCTGCAACTGGGCGGCGAAAAGCCGTTTCACATTATCGCTCCGGCGTTGCACAAGACGATTGGAGACGTTTCCGGCATTTTCGAGAAGCATCTGCATTCGAAACACGAAACGACGCCCGAGGCGCTGACGAAGATCGCCAGAATCGCCCTGCGCGAGAAGTTTCTGGAAGCGGGGATGGGCATCACCGGAGCGAATTTTCTGGTGGCCGATTCGGGGGCGATCGTGCTGGTCGAAAATGAGGGAAACGCGCGCCTGTCGAGCTCCGCGCCGAAAATTCACGTGGCGGTTTCGGGAATTGAGAAAGTCATCCCGCGGGCGCAGGATCTGGCGGTATTTTTAAAACTGCTCGGCCGCAGCGCGACGGGGCAGCCGTTGAGTGTTTATACTTCCTTCCTCGCCGGCCCGAAGCGCGAAGGCGAGCCGGATGGGCCGGAGGAATTTTATCTGGTGCTGCTCGACAACGGGCGCACGAAATTGCTGGCGGATGAGTCAAAGAGACAGTCCTTATATTGCATCCGTTGCGGGGCTTGTTTGAATCATTGTCCGGTTTATCGAAAAATCGGCGGATATAACTATCCTTGGGTATATTCAGGGCCGATCGGCAAGATTTTGACGCCGCAGTTCATGGGGATCGAGCACGATCCGTGGCTTCCGTTCGCCTCCAGCTTGTGTGGCGCATGTGGCGAAGTATGCCCCGTGAAGATCGAAATTCCGCGCATTTTGCTCGAATTAAGGTCGGATAAGGTCAAATTGGGCGGCGATCGGACGGAAAAACTGGCATTCCAGATATTCGCATGGGTCATGCGGCACCCTAAAATCTACGGGCGGTTGGCCTCTGTCGCCTTATCCTCTGCCCCGCACAAGAAGGACTCGTTTTTCGCGGTCGGGCCGTTGAAGAACTGGTTAAGCCAGCGTGACTTACCGGTTCCACCGGCGAAAAGTTTTCGCGAATTATGGAAGGAACGGTCGAAATGACGTCGCGCGAGGAGATTTTGTCCGCCGCCCGCGCCGCTCTCCATCGCCGGACTGGCGATCCCGTGCCTCCGCCTCCGCCGGTTGTGTTGAACGCCGGACCTGACGTGGGACTGGTCGAGCAGTTTAAGGCGGCGCTGGAGGCTCTGGCGGGCAAAGTCGTGCTGGTCAGAACGCCCGAGGAAGCCGACGCCATGGTCGATAAAGTGTTGAACGGACGGACCTTTATTCGCTCGATGGCTTCGTTTTCTCGAGAGGATGCGGCGGCCACCGAGGTGGGGATCACGTCGGCCGATTACGCTTTGGCGGATACGGGTTCGTTGGTGTTTTTTTCCGAATCGAAAGAATCGCGGTTATTGTCATTGCTGCCGCCCTGCCACATCGCGGTCATCGACAGCTCGAAGATTGTCGCGAGCCTGGACGATGTTTTGCGGCTGCGGCCTTTGCCGGGGGCGGATTCGAGCGCGATTGTGGTGATCACCGGACCGAGCCGGACGGCCGACATTGAGATGCGGCTGGTACGGGGCGTACATGGCCCGGGAGAAATCCACGTCATTGTCGTGTTGAATGTAACGCATCCTCATGAAAAGGCATCAGACAAGTCATGAGACTATCTTTGGCCATTGTTGCTTTGGCTTGTTCTGCACCTGCGTTCGCACAGTCCGGTGAGTTCTGGTTTAGCGCCGGGGAATCGATTCTCGAAAACAAAGGGATCGGCACGACGCTCCCGATTGGTGGATCGCCGAACGATTTCTCGTTGGGAGATGGATTCCGGTTTGGATTCCGCTTCGATCTGGACACAGCGGAGCATATGGGTTATGAGATGAGTTATTTCTACAGCCGTTCCTCCCTGATGTCGAACGTCTCCGGCCAGAGTTCCTCGACGGGATTCGGGATTCACACGGTGTCGGGTGACGTGCTGTGGCATTTTATCAAGCGCGATGAACGGGTCAGACCGTTTGTGATGGGCGGGCTCGGATTCAGCAATTTCGTGCCGCCGGGGTCGTCGGCGGCCTCGGGCGGAGGATCGAATGAGTTCCAGGTGAATTACGGCGGGGGCGTGAAAGTCAAGATCGGCTCGAAATGGGGCAAAGACTGGGGCATTCGTGCGGACGTCCGGCAGTTCCAGTATTTCACGAAGCCATTTGGGTTGTACCTGGCCAATGGAAAATTGCAGCAGACGGAGGCTACGGTTGGGGTCGGGCTGCTATTTTGATCCGGAGCGACTGTCCGCTCCCTTGAGTGGTAACTTGTAAAGCATGAGCATGCGGATTGGCGTTTTTGTTGTCGCCGCTGTTTGCCTGCGCCCGGCGATGGGACTGGACCCCAGCCGGACGCTGACTCAATACGCGCACCGCATCTGGCAGACGCAGCAAGGGCTGTCGCAGGGCACGATTTATTCGCTTCTTCAGACTCACGACGGATACCTTTGGCTGGGAACGCAGACGGGGCTGATCCGGTTCGATGGCGTGCGGTTCGAGTCGCTGGAAAGTATCCGGTCAACGGCGCCCTCCAATGTGTGGGTCCGCAGTGCGGTCGAGGATTCCCATCACGCGTTGTGGATCGCGACGGCGGAGTCGGGACTCTTCCGGATGGAGGGCGATACGGTAACGCGATATCTTTCGTCAGGGAACGTGCAATGCGTGGCCGAGGCGACCAACGGCGATGTGTGGGCGTGCACGACCAAGGGCGTGGCTCGGATTCGCGACGGCAAGGTTGCGATGTTGCTGGCAAATGAAAATATCCGCACCGCGTGCGAGGCGCGCGATGGAACGGTTTGGGTGGCCGGCGACGGCGCCAGTCTGCATTCCTGGGACGGGTCGAAATTCACCACGCACAACATACAAAAGCTCCCGGCCGACGTTCAGATCCGGGCGCTGCGTTGCTCCGGAGACACCTTGTGGGCGGGCACGACGGCGGGACTGCTGGAAATCGGCAAGAGTGGCGAGCGGCTGTTCACATCCCGCGACGGGCTGGCAGACAGCCGTGTTTTGTGCCTCTCGGAGAGCCGGGACGGAAGTCTGTGGATCGGGACGCGCAACGGGTTCAGCCGGCTGCGCAAGGGAGAAATCGAGAACTACAGGCCGCAGGAGGGCCTTTCGCAAAGTACGGTTTACTCGATCTTCGAGGACGTGGAAGGAAGCTTGTGGGTGGGTACAAAAAACGGCTTGAACCAGTTTCTGAGCGGCCGCGCGCTACCGTACACAGCGAACGAAGGCTTGCCGAGCAACGACACGGGTCCGATTGTTCAGGACGCGCACGGCGGTATCTGGATCGGCACGCTGGGCGCCGGCCTTGCGCGCTTCGACGGGAAGCGATTCGCGGTGATGACCAGGAAGCAGGGCCTGGCGTCGAATACGATATACACGCTGGCGGCCGATCCTAAGGGCGCGTTGTGGGTGGGGACGACAACGGGAATCAACCGGCTGCAAGACGGGAAGGTGGACGCGAGCTACTCGACGGGGGATGGACTGCCGTCGGCCGATATCCGGGCGCTGTTTGTCACGCGCGCGGGGGAGCTGTGGGCGGGGACCGACAAGGGTCCGGCGGTATTCGCGCGCGGAGGGTTCACGGTCCCGAAAAACATTCCACGCGAGTTGCGGGGTCCGATTGCGGCGATCAATGAAGACCAGGATGGACGCGTCTATCTGGCGACAGAACACGACGGTTTGTACGTATACGAAAACGGCTCGACGCACGAACTGTTGCAGGATGGAGCATCGATCCGCGATGTGGACGCGATTTATTCCGACCCCGACAGGCGGATGTGGATCGGGACGGAGGGCGGGGGGCTGAGGCTTTTCGACGAGGGAAGAATGACGACTTTCCTGATTCGCGACGGGATGTTCGATAACGAGATTTACGGCATCACGCGCGACGATCAGGACCGGCTTTGGATGGCGTGCAGCAAGGGGCTCTTTTCGGTGAATCGATCGGACCTGCTAAAGTTCGCCGCGGGGACTCTCAAGAAGATTACGAGCTCGCCGCACAGTCCGACTGATGCGCAGCGCACGATCGAGTGCCGGGCCGGCGTGCAGCCGGGATCGATGCGGATGCACGACGGAAGGGTCTGGTTTTCCACCATTCGAGGGTTGTACGTATTCGATCCGAGCCACCTGGCGCTGAACATTCCTCCGCCTCCGGTGGTGATCGAGGAAACGACGGTGAACGGCGAGAGGGTGGAGCCGCAGGCGATTGCGGCGCTCGCGCCTGGGTTGAAGAATCTGGAGTTCACCTACAGCGGGCTGTCGTTCCTGCAACCGAACCGGATCACGTTCCGCTACATGCTGGGAGGTTTCGACAAGAAATGGATCCAGGCGGGGACGAGGCGCGAAGCTTTTTACACGAACTTGCCGCCTGGCCCGTACCAGTTTCGCGTGACCGCGTGCAACGCCGACGACGTTTGCAATGAGACCGGGGCTTCGGTCGGGTTTTCGCTGGCACCGCATTTTTATCAGCGGGCATGGTTTTTACCGTTGTGCGCGGTGGCGCTGGGCCTGGCCGGATGGATGATTTATCAGCTTCGAATCCACCGGCTGCGGGAACAGTTTCATTTGATTTTGACGGAACGGAGCCGGATTGCCAGGGAACTGCATGACACGCTGATTCAGGGGTTGAGCGGGATCACGATGGAGATGCAGGCGCTGGCCGCGAGGCTGCGGTCGCCCGAGGAGAGGGCGACGCTGGAGGATATCGTGCGCGATGCGGGCACGTGTCTGCGTGAGACGAGAAGATCCGTCGCGGGACTGCGCAGCGCACAAGGGCCGGATTCGGGGCTGGCGGCGGCGATCGCACAGGCGGCCAAGCAGATTACCGAAGCCAAGGCGGTGCGATTGAAGCTGAGGCTGGACAAGAGCTCCACCGAGATGTCTCCGGAGGTACAGTACAATTTGCTGCGCATCGCGTCTGAAGCGATGAATAACTCGGTGAAACACTCGGGCGCGAAAGTCATTGAAGTGGTGCTCGAATCGACGCCGGAGTCGCTGCGGCTTTCGGTGAAAGACGACGGCTCGGGTTTTTCGCGCGAGAACGGTAACGTTCGACCCGGGCATTACGGTCTTATCGGAATGAAGGAACGGGCGGCGCAGATCGGCGCGGAGCTCAACCTGGCGAGCGAGCCGGGAAGAGGAACAACGGTTTCGGTACTGTTGCCGGCCAAACAGGCCGTCGCCCGGCAGCCAGTCGGAGTAAATACATCATGACAACTCAATCCGAAAGCATGCTGAACGACGTCGAATTCACGGGGACCATCCGGGTTTTATGCGTGGACGATCACCCGCTGGTGCGCAAGGGAATCGCGTCAATTCTGGCCAACGAAGCGGACATGGAGCTGGTGGGCGAAGCCAACAACGGGCGCGAAGCGGTGGAAATGTTCAAGCAGTTCAAGCCCGATGTGGTGCTGATGGACCTGCGGATGCCGGATCTGGACGGGACGTCGGCGACACGCATGATCCGGCAGGAGGCGCCCGAGGCAAGAATTATCGCGCTGACCAGCTACGACGGCGATCAGGACATTTACCGCGCGCTTGAAGCCGGCGTGCGCGGGTACATTCTGAAAGAGATGGTGCACACCGAGGTGGTGAGGGCGATTCGGACGGTGCATTCAGGCAAAAGGCTGATGCCGCAGGAAGTGGCCGAGCGGCTGAGCGAATATTTCCCGCAAGTGGCGCTGACGCCTCGCGAGGTGGAAGTGCTGGGTCTGGTGGCCAAGGGAATGGCGAACAAGGAAATCGCCACGAAGCTGGGCACCGCAAGCGGCACGGTGAAGATGCATATCCAGAATATTCTCGCCAAACTCGGCGCGTCGGACCGTACGCATGCGGTGACCATCGCGATGGAGCGAGGGATCCTGCATCTGGGGTAAGAAGGAGTCAGGAGTCAGAAGACAGGAGTCAGGAGCCAGAATGAATCCCATGCGAACCGGGATTTGCTTTATTGGGTTCGCGGCTGTCGCTGCTGCGCAAACCTTCCACCCCGACATTCCGCGAGCGTGGGACGACAAAGAAGTAGCGCAGTTTGAGGTGCCGCTGGCGCAGCGGGACCGTTCACCTCGGTACCTCAGTTCCGAGCAATACTATGCCTTGAAGGTGCGGCCGATCTATCGCACGTACCCCGTTTACATTGCTGGCCGGCAGCCGGCGGGATACATGGAGTCCCTGAAACAGAAGGAGCCAGAAATCATCGTTTTTCAATGCCTCCGAACTTCGCACCAAAGACGACTGGATTCGCGCCGGCGAGGCGGTTTTTGATGACGTTCCTTTCTCTAGGCCAGCGGGGCCCGGGGGCTTCCGACCACCTCCTGGGGTAACCTTCCCCACGACGAGTGAAGGCATCGTCCCCGCTCAAAGGTACGTCATCCGGCAAAAGGGCGTGGTGGAACAAGGCGTCAGCAATTGTCTGCCATGCCACCATCGCGTTCTGCCGGACGGCACTGCGCTAAAAGGAGCGCAGCTCGATATCGCGACCGAACAGTTCTCTCCGATAATCAGGCAAGCCAGCTCCGGTCCTGAGGGGGTCAACGGGCGCGCGACCAGGAGTGGATCGTTTCTGGTGCCCCGTGGGTTATGCCGCGCGAGGAGTTCGAGAGGCTGGTGACCCTTGATGAGCTGGTACGGCGGCATGGGGCGATGCGGGCGGGCGTTCTTGAGCGCCAGGGTACGAGTTCTACTCACCCCTCGCATGTCCCGTCCTTGATTGGCCTCAAAGAAATCAAGTATCTGGATTCGACCGGCCTGGTGCGCCACCGGTCCGCCGGCGACCTGATGCGCTACGCCATCGTGAACTACGGGTTGGACGTTATGGCGCACTACGGCGATTTTCAACCGACTCCGACCCAAGCTTTTTTTGGCATGGAGGGTACGCGCTCCAGCGACGAGCAGCTTTACGCTCTCGGTCTCTACATTTACTCCCTCCAACCGCCGCCGAATCCCAATCCGTTTGACGAGCGCGCGCGCCGCGGGCAGAGGATCTTTCAGCAACAGGGGTGCGTCGGATGCCACACGCCTCCTCTGTACACCAACAACAAGCTTACCCCCGCGCCGGGGTTCAAGGTACCCGAGGACCTTCGCAAGACTGACGACATCATGGATGTCTCGGTAGGAACGGACCCGGGGCTCGCGACCCAAACTCGGCGCGGCACAGGATTCTATAAAGTACCTTCGCTGCGAGGAGTGTGGTATCGCAATGCGTTCAGCCATAGCGGGCAAGCGGAAACGTTGGAAGAATGGCTCGATCCGGCGCGGTTGAAGGACGATTACGTGCCGAAAGGGTTCCATTTGGCTCCTGGACCGATCAAGGGGCATGAGTTTGGATTGAAGCTCGGCGTAGAGGATCGGCAGGCATTGATCGCGTTCCTCAAGACGCTGTGACAAAAAGTAGCCAGAAGCCAGGAGCCAGGAGCCAGAATGCATCGGAGATCGCGCCAGCGCAGCCGCTTTACTCAAAACCATTCTGGCTACTGGCTCCTGGCTGCTGGCTTCTTTCTATGCCTTATGGCATAGAAAACTATCGCCCTGGGGCAGTCGCTTTCGGGGTGTTAGAAAAGCGATAATCGTTCTTACTCCTTTTTCCCTGTATGACTCCTGAAACTGCGCAGCGGCCGGCGGCGTTGGCTACGCCTCCTCCTTCCAAGAAAAGCCACGGATGGGTTTGGGCAATTGTGCTCTGTTTATTGGGCGGAGCAGCGTATTTCTATTACCCCCGATTCTTTCCGGCGACGGCCGAAGCGCAATCGCAAGGGTCGAAAGGAGGCAAGGACGACAAGAACGGCGGGCGCGCGGTGCCGGTCATTGCGGCCGTGTCGCGCCAGGGCGACATGCCGGTGTATCTGAACGGCCTGGGGAGTGTGACGGCGTTCAACACGGTAACCGTGCGGTCCCGGGTCGACGGGCAAATCATGAAGATCGGCTTCACCGAGGGGCAACTGGTCAAAGAGGGCGATCTTCTGGTCGAGATCGATCCGCGGCCGTTCCAGGTGATGCTGGAAGCGGCCGAGGCGCAAAAAGCCAGGGATCAGGCGCTGCTGCAAAACGCACTACTGGATAGGGAACGTTACAACGTGCTGTATAAACAGGAAGCGATTCCGAAGCAGCAGTACGACACTCAACTATCGACGGTGGCGCAGTACGAAGCGACAGTCAAGAGCGATCAATCGGCAATCGACAACGCGAAGCTGCAACTGGTGTACAGCAAGATCACATCGCCGTTGACCGGACGGATCGGCCTGAGGCTGGTGGATCAGGGCAACATCGTGCACGCAACGGATACCAACGGCCTGGTGGTGATCACGCAGTTGCAGCCCATCGCGGTGATTTTCAATATCGCCGAGGACAGCCTTCCGGCGGTGCGCAAGAAGATGGAGGCGGGCACGCTGCGCATCGACGCCTACGACCGCGATCTGAAGAAGAAGCTGGCGCAGGGCAAGCTGCTGACGATCGACAACCAGATCGACCAATCGACCGGAACGGTGCGGTTCAAGGGGGAATTTGCGAATGAAGACAATTCGCTGTTTCCGAATCAGTTCGTGAACGCGCGGCTGCTGCTGGACACGAAGCGCAATACGGTGATCATTCCGACTGCGGCCATTCAGAGGAGCCCGCAATCGACGTTTGTTTACGTCGTGAAGCCGGACAACACAGCGGAAGTTCGCAACGTGGTGAGCACGCTGACCGAAGGCGACGAGGCGGCGGTGGACAGCGGCCTTGAGCCGGGCGAAAGCGTGGTGATCGACGGCGTGGACAAATTGCAGCAAGGAACCAAAGTTTCGGTGCGCATTGCAGCCAAGGGGACGCGCGGTTAAATAATGAGTCCTTCCCGCCCGTTTATTCTGCGGCCGGTGGCAACTGCCTTACTGATGGCGGGATTGCTGTTGGTCGGAGCGGTGGCCTACAAACAACTGCCGGTTTCGGCGCTGCCGCAGGTCGATTATCCGACCATTCAAGTGACGACCGCCTACCCGGGAGCGAGTCCGGACGTGATGGCGTCGTCGGTGACGGCTCCTCTCGAAAGGCAGTTCGGACAGGTGCCGGGCCTGAACCAGATGACGTCGACCAGTTCGACGGGCAGTTCGGTGATCACGCTGCAGTTCGCGCTGGAGCTGAACATCGACGTGGCGGAGCAGCAGGTGCAGGCGGCCATCAACGCGGCGTCGAGCTTCTTGCCGAAGGACCTGCCGAATCCTCCGATTTACAGCAAAACGAACCCAGCGGATACCCCGATTCTGACACTGGGGCTGACCTCGACCACGATGGCTTTGTCGAAGGTAGAGGATTATGCCGACACGCGGCTGGCGCAGAAGATTTCGCAGTTGCCGGGCGTCGGACTGGTGAGCATTTCGGGCGGGCAGAAGCCGTCGATCCGGATTCAGGCGAACCCGATGGCGCTGTCGTCGTACCATTTGAACCTGGAGGATCTGCGCGCGGCGCTGGTGGCGGCGAACGTGAACCAGGCCAAGGGCAGCTTCGACGGGCCGCGCAACGCGTACACCATCGGGGCGAACGACCAGATCCTGACCAGCGTGGACTATAAGCCGCTGGTGATCGCCTATCGAGACGGCGCGCCGGTGACGCTGTCGGACGTGGCCGACGTGATCGACGACGCGGAGAACGTGAAGCTGGCGGCGTGGATGAACGAGACGCCGGCGGTGATCGTGAATATTCAGCGGCAGCCGGGCGCGAACATCATCGACGTGGTGGACCGGGTGAAGAAGCTGCTGCCGACGCTGCGGGCGTCGCTTCCGAGCGCGATCGAGACGACCATTCTGACGGACCGGACGGTCACTATCCGGGCCTCGGTGGCCGACGTGCAGTTCGAGCTGATGCTGACCATCGCGCTGGTGGTGATGGTGATTTTCCTGTTCCTGAGAACGCTGTCAGCGACGGTGATTCCGAGTGTGGCGGTGCCGCTTTCGCTTGTGGGAACATTCGGCGCGATGTACCTGCTGGGGTACAGCCTGAACAACCTCACGTTAATGGCGTTGACGATTTCGACGGGCTTCGTGGTGGATGACGCCATCGTAATGATTGAAAATATCGCGCGCTACATCGAGGACGGCGAGCCCGCGATGCAGGCGGCGCTGAAGGGGGCGGAGCAGATCGGATTCACGATTTTATCGTTGACGGTTTCGCTGATCGCGGTGCTGATTCCACTGTTGTTCATGGGCGATATCGTCGGAAGGCTGTTCCGCGAGTTCGCCATCACGCTGAGCGTGACGATTCTGATTTCGGCGGCGGTGTCGTTGTCGCTGACGCCGATGATGTGCGCGCGCCTGTTGAAGCACAAGCCGGAAGCGGAGCAGGGACGCTTTTACCGGGTGTCGGAACATGTGTTCCAGAGCGTCATCGCGTTTTACGGCCGCACGCTACAGGTGATTCTGCGGCACCAGTTCTTCACACTGATGGTGGCCGCGGGTACGCTGGCCGGCACGGTGATCCTGTTCCTGATCATCCCGAAAGGATTTTTCCCGGTGCAGGATACGGGCGTGATTCTGGGGGTATCGGAGGCGGCGCAGACGGTTTCGTTTCCAGCCATGGCGCGACGGCAGCAGGAGTTGACCAGGATTATTTTAAAGGACCCGGCGGTGACCAGCCTGTCGTCGTTCATCGGCGTGGACGGCACGAATACGACCATCAACAGCGGGCGGATTCAGATCAACCTGAAGCCGATCGAGGAGAGGCGCATCTCGGCCAGCGACATCATCCGGCGGCTGCAACCGGAGTTGGCGCAGGTGGAGGGAATCACGCTCTACATGCAGCCAGTGCAGGACCTGACGGTAGAGGACCGGGTGAGCCGGACGCAGTTCCAGTACAGTCTCGAAGATCCCGATCCGCGGGAGCTGGCGACATGGGTGCCGCGGTTCATCGCGAAAATGCAGACGATTCCGGTGCTGCGCGACGTGGCGAGCGATCAGCAGAACGGAGGACTCGAAGCCCTGCTGGTGATCGACCGGCCGACGGCAGCGCGGTTCGGCATCACACCGCAGATGGTGGACGATACGCTGTACGACGCGTTCGGCCAGCGGCAGGTGTCCATCATGTTCACGCAGTTGAACCAGTATCGGGTGGTGCTGGAAATTAAACCGGAATTGCAGCAGAATCCGCAGGAACTGCGAAATATCTATATCCGGACATCGCAGGCGAGCGTCGCGCCGGCCAGTTCCAGCCAGACGGCGTCGGCGCAGAGCAATTCGAGCGCGGGCGGATCGGCGGCGACCAACGCCACGGTCAACATGTCGGGAGGCCAGGTGCCTTTGAGCGCATTCACGCATTTTGAGCCGGGCACGACGCCGCTGGTGGTGAACCACCAGGGACAGTTCCCGGTGGTGACGCTGTCCTTCAACCTGGCGCCGGGCGCGTCGATTGGAAATGCAGTGGATGCGATCAACAAGGCAAAAGATGAACTGGAGCTTCCGAAGGCGATTCAGGCGACGTTCCAGGGAACGGCGGCGGCCTTTCAAGCTTCGCTTGCCAACGAAACGGTCCTGATTCTGGCGGCGCTGATGACGGTGTATATTGTGCTGGGCGTGCTGTATGAGAGCTACATCCATCCGCTGACGATTCTCTCGACGCTGCCGTCGGCGGGCGTGGGAGCGCTACTGGCGCTGATGCTGTGCCACGAGGATTTCAGCGTCATAGCGCTGATCGGGATCATCCTGTTAATTGGAATCGTCGAGAAGAACGCCATCATGATGATCGATTTCGCGCTCGAAGCCGAGCGTAAGGAAGGCAAAGAACCGCTGGAAGCGATCTACCAGGCCTGCCTGCTGCGATTCCGGCCGATTATCATGACGACGCTGGCGGCGATGCTGGGCGGCGTGCCTTTGGCGCTGGGCACGGGCACGGGAGCGGAATTGCGGCGGCCACTGGGCATCGCGATTGTCGGGGGGCTGATTTTCAGCCAGCTTCTGACGTTGTACACGACGCCGGTCATTTATCTATTCTTCGATCGCGCGGCGCGGCGCGTCACAGGGCGTAGCGGAGCGGGCGTGGTCGTCCACACCAGTCATCCACATCCGGAGCCTGCATGAGTATTTCCGAACCCTTCATCCACAGGCCCGTCGCGACCACGCTGCTCACCATCGCGATTGGACTTTCGGGCGCGATTGCGTACTTTTACCTGCCGGTGGCGCCGCTGCCGGAAGTGGAATTTCCCACCATCATGGTCTCGGCGATGCTCCCCGGCGCGAGTCCGGAGACGATGGCGTCCTCGGTGGCGACGCCTCTGGAGCGGCAGTTCGGGCGCATCGCGGGACTGAACGAAATGACGTCGTCGAGTTCGCTCGGAAGCTGCTCGATCACCATGCAGTTCGACCTGAGCCGGAACATCGACGCTTCGGCGCGCGACGTGCAGGCGGCTATCAACGCCGCGCGCGGGCAATTGCCCAGCAATCTGCCGCAGAATCCGAACTGGAGAAAAATCAATCCCGCCGATTCGCCGATTCTGATGGTCGCGTTGACCTCGGACACGATGTCGCCGGGCGCGATTTACGACGTCGCGGCCTCCATCCTGCAACAGAAACTGGCGCAGATGAAAGGCGTAGGGCAGGTCAACGTCGGCGGAGGCGCGCTGCCGGCGGTCCGGGTGGACGTGAATCCGACGCAGTTGAACAATTTCGGACTGGGCCTCGAAGACGTCCGCGCCATGCTGGGGGCGGCCAACGCGAATCGTCCCAAGGGCGATTTTCACGACATCAACCGGGTGTGGTCGATCAGCACCACCGATCAGCTCCGGCTGGCCGCGCAGTACCGGCCGCTGGTGGTCACCTACAAGCATGGGGCCGCGGTGAAGCTGTCCGACATCGCCACGGTGTCGGATTCAGTGGAGGACATCCGCAACATCGGGTTCGCCAACGGCAGGCGGGCGATGCTGCTGATCATCAACCGGCAGCCGGGGGCCAACATCATCGAAACGGTGGACCGGGTGCGGGCGGAGCTGCCGCAGTTGCAGGCGGAGATTCCGGCCGCGATGCACATGCAGGTGATTCTCGACCGCACGACGACGATTCGAGGGTCGGTCAAGGACGTCGAGATTGCCCTTGGCATCTCGATCTCGCTGGTCATCATGGTGGTGTTCCTGTTTCTGCGCAGCCCGCAGACCACGATGATCCCGAGCGTTGCCGTTCCCATTTCTCTGCTGGGAACGTTCGGGGTGCTGTACCTGTTCCACTACACCATTGACAATCTGTCGCTGATGGCGCTGACGATCGCGACAGGATTCGTGGTGGACGATGCCATCGTGGTGATCGAGAACATCACGCGGTATCTGGAGGCTGGCATGGAGCCGCTCGAAGCGGCCATTAAAGGCGCGTCGGAGATCGGATTTACCGTGCTCTCGATGAGCACTTCGCTGATCGCCGTCTTCCTGCCGATTCTGCTGATGGGGGGAATTGTCGGCCGGCTGTTCCGCGAATTTGCCGTCACCCTCTCCGTGGCGATCCTGGTTTCCCTGGTGATTTCCCTCACCGCCACGCCGATGATGTGCTCCCGCATGCTGCGTGCGCACGAGGACCAGCGCAAGCACGGCATGATCTATAAGCTGAGCGAGGCCGGCTTCAACCTGATCCACGGGGCCTACGAACGAACCCTGAGCCGGGTGTTGCGGCATCAGTTCGCGACGCTGGTGGTGATGCTTTCCACAGTCGCCTTTACGGTCTATCTGTACATTGCGATCCCCAAGGGATTTTTCCCGCAACAGGACACCGGCCGGTTAAGCGGATCGATTCAAGCCGACCAATCCACGTCGTTTCAGGCAATGAGGGAACGCATGCTCCAGATCGTGGATACGATGATGAAGGACCCCGCGGTGGAGGGGCTGAACGCGTACACCGGCGCGGGAGGATGGGGCGGCGGCGGCGTCAATTCGGGGCGCATGTTTATCACGTTGAAGCCGCTGGAGGAGCGAAAGATCAGCGCCGACGAGGTGATTGCGCGGCTGCGGCCGAATCTCGCGAAGATTCCCGGCTGCAGCCTGTTCCTGCAAGCCGTGCAGGACCTGCGCATCGGCGGCCGGTCGAGCGGGGCGCAATATCAGTACACGCTGCAAAGCGACAACGTGAGGGACCTGAACGAATGGGCGCCGCAGGTGTTTCACAAGTTAAAAACACTGCCCGAGATTGCCGACGTGAACACGGACCAGCAGGACAAGGGCCTGGAAGCATCGCTGGTGGTGGACCGCTCCACCGCGGCGCGCTTCGGAATCACGCAGCAGATGATCGACGATACGCTGTACGATGCGTTCGGGCAGCGCCAGGTCTCCACCATGTACACGCAGTTGAATCAATACCACGTGGTGCTGGAGGTGGACCAGCAATTCTGGCAGAATCCGGACGGCCTGCGCTACATTTATGTCGAAGCGCCGAAAGGCCAGCAGGTTCCCCTGAGCGCGGTGACGCATTACGTCTCCGAAACGACGCCGCTGTCGGTGAATCACCAGGGCCAGTTCCCGTCAGTAACGATTTCCTTCAACATTCCGGTGGGCCTGGCGCTGGGAGACGCGGTGCCGGCCATAGAGCGGGCCGCGCGCGAGATCGGTCTGCCCTCCAATGTGAAAGGAATGTTCGCGGGGACCGCGCAGGCCTATCAGGACTCGCTGGCCAACGAGCCGATTCTGATCGCGGCAGCGCTGGTGACGGTTTACATCGTGCTGGGAATGCTTTACGAGAGCCTGATCCACCCGGTGACGATTCTTTCGACGCTGCCGTCGGCCGGCGTGGGCGCGCTGCTGGCGTTACGGGCCACCGGGAACGAGCTGAACGTGATTTCGCTGATCGGCATTATTCTGCTGATCGGCATTGTCAAGAAGAACGCGATTATGATGATCGATTTCGCGATTATGGTGGAGCGCAGGGACAATAAGTCGCCCGAAGACGCCATTTATCAGGCCTGCCTGCTCCGTTTTCGCCCCATCGTAATGACGACGATGGCCGCGCTGCTGGGGGGCATGCCCCTGGCGCTGGGTGCGGGCGTGGGAAGCGAGATGCGGCGGCCGCTGGGCATCGCGATCGTCGGAGGTTTGCTATTCAGCCAACTGCTGACGCTCTACACGACGCCGGTGGTTTATCTGTATCTAGACCGGATGCAACTGCGCTGGCACCGGTGGAAACAACGCCTGCGCGGGGCAGCACCCGCTCCGGCTCAAGTTTATACACACGGAGATTGAATCATGCTGAGAATCGATATCAACCTCGACACGGACGGAGACGCAACGTTGACGCTGGCCGGGAAATGCAACGGCACGTCGCTGGGCGAGCTGCGGCGGGCCATTGAGCGCGCCCGGCGGACGCGCAAGCGAGTGCTGATCGACCTGAGCGAGGTAACCTTGCTAGACCGGCCGAGTTTGCAGTTCCTTGCCGCCCAGACCCTGGAGGACGTCACGTTGACAAATTGTCCGGAGTACATTGAGCCCTGGATCCATCGGGAGTTGCCGCAATGAAAGGACTTCAGAAATGCCTGCTGGCGGGATCGATTGCGCTGTTGGCATCGTGCACGGTAGGCCCGAAATATGTACGGCCGACATCGGTGGCATCGCCTAATTTCAAGGAGCCGGTTCCCGATTCGTACAAGGAAATGACCGGGTGGAAGACCGGGCAGCCGCGCGACAGCGTGGCGCGGGGGAAGTGGTGGGAGATTTTCGGCGATCCGGATTTGAACGCGCTGGAAGAACAGATTGACCTGAACAGCCAGACCATCGCGCAGGCCGAAGCCAATTATCGCGGCGCGAGGGCGGCGGTGAGAGTGGCGCGCGCGGGGCTTTTTCCGACGTTGACCACCGGTCCGAACGCGACCGGGTCGCGCACCTCGGGCAGCGTGGGAAACACCAGCTTCCACCCTGAAGCGGTCGCCACGGCGCAGATTCCGTTCGATGCCACCTGGGAAGCCGACGTTTGGGGGAGAGTTCGCAAAGGGATTGAATCGAGCATCGAAACGGCCCAGGCCAGCGCCGGCGATTTAGAAACGATGCGGCTCAGCCTGCAGGCCGAACTGGCGCTCGATTTTTTCCAGCTTCACGGACTGGACGCGCAGAAGAAATTGCTGGACGATACGGTGGCGGCCTATCAGAAGGCGCTCGACCTGACCAACAATCGCTACAACCAGGGGGTGGCGTCGCAGATCGACGTAGTGCAGGCGCGCACGCAACTGGAGCAGACGCGCGCTCAGTCCACCGATACGCTGGTGTTGCGTTCGCAACTGGAGCATGCCATCGCGATTATCATTGGCAAAGCGCCTTCGGAGCTCACCATCCCCGTGAAAGTTCTAAAATCGCCTCCGCCGCCGGTTCCGGTCGGGCTGCCATCGCAGCTTCTGGAGCGGCGTCCCGACATTGCCGCGAACGAGCGCCGCGTGGCCGCCGCCAATGCGCAGATCGGCGTGGCGCAAGCCGCGTTTTATCCCGATATTACGCTGAGCGCGGCCGGAGGAATCTCGGGGTCGAGCCTGGTGAATCTGTTCACCTGGCCTAGCCGGTTCTGGTCGCTGGGTCCGACGCTATCGTATACCCTGCTCGACTTCGGAAAACGGCAAGGGACGCTCGAACAGGCGCAAGCCGTCTACGACGCGGACGTGGCTGTGTACCGGCAGAATGTGTTAACCGCGTTCCAGGACGTCGAGGATAATCTGGCGGCTCTGCGCGTGCTGGAGCAGGAGGCCAGGGAGCAGGCCGCGGCGGTCACGGCTGCCGAACGGTCGCTGGAGCTGGCGATCAATCAATACCAGGGCGGCATCACCGCGTATCTACAGGTGATCACCGCGCAGGCCATCGCGCTCCAGAATGAAGAGGCGGCGGTCACGCTGCTGACCAAGCGCATGACGGCGTGCGTGTCGTTGATCAAAGCCATCGGCGGCGATTTCAACGTGTCCGGTCTGCCGACGCCGCAGGAAGTCGCGCCGTGGAAGGGCGTGCAGAAGGTGGCGCAGAAGGTTCCGGCCGCGGCGCCATAACGCTACTCGCCAACCACCAGAGACCGGCGCGCTCACCTCGTGGCGGACGCCGTTAATCGTGTTGCCGAAGATCAAATCCTTTAGACCGCGATGGCCATGCGCGCCCATCACGATCAAGTCGGGTTGAATCCGGCGCGCGGCCCGCACGATTTCGTCTTTCGGATTGCGTCCGTGGGCGACGGTGAGCTCGGCCTCGACGCCGTCGGCGGCCAGCGCCTCCATGATGCCTCGAAAGTAATCCTCGCCGGATTGAATTTCGGCGTCTGAGGCCAGCGGTCCGAACAGAGCGCTGGTGGCTCCTTCCTCCACGTGTAGCAGGTGCAGAACTGATCCGTGCGCCTTCGCCATGGCCGCCGAATGCGCGATGGCCGCGCGATCCCGCGAGGAGTGGTCGAGCGGCACCAGGATGCGCCGATACACGGGAGCCGGCAAATCCGCGGCGACCTGGATTCCTTCGCGCTTGCTGTCCCGTGCGCTCGCTTTCCCGCCCGCGAAGGTAATCCAGACCAGCAACCCGACGATGGCGAGAATCACCGGGCCCACCAGCAGCGCGTGCCACGCCGCCGCGGCCATCCACGGGATCATCACGGTGCCAACGTACCAGAAGTTCAGTCCGAGAATCACAAACGCCACCGCCCAGGAAAGCGCCTTTACCCAAAAATGATTGGCGAATTCGCCCATGCGGCCGCGGTCGCCGGTGAAGCGGATCAGTGGAATCACCGCGAAAGGAAGCTGCATGCTGAGGATCACCTGGCTCAGGATGATCAACTGAAGCGTGCCCTGCGCGCCCCAGAAATAGACGGTGATGACCGCGGGAATGATGGCCAGCAAGCGCGTGATCATCCGCCGCAGCCAGGGCCGCAGGCGCAGATTGATAAATCCCTCCATCACGATCTGGCCGGCGAAGGTTCCGGTCAGGGTGGACGACTGGCCGCTGGCCAGCAACGCGATGGCAAACAGCGCGCTGGCGACCGCGGTTCCCAGAAGAGGCGTGAGCAGCTCGTGCGCCTGTTCTATTTCCGTCACGATGACGTGGCGTTTGAAAAACACCGCCGCGGCCATGATCAGGATCGCCGCGTTCACAATCAGCGCGCCGTTCAGCGCGATCACCGAATCGGCCAGGTTGTAGCGGCACGCTTCGCGCTTGTCCGCGATGGTGCGGCCGATGCGGCGCGTCTGCACCAGAGCCGAGTGCAGATAAAGATTGTGGGGCATCACCGTGGCGCCCAGAATTCCGATGGCGATGTATAAGCTCTGGCCGTTCAGCCGCGGCACGAGGCCGGACGCCATTTCGTGAAAGACGGGCTTGGCGAACCATAATTCCACGCCGAAGCATCCCGTCATGACGGCGATCAGCAACAGGATCAGCGCCTCGATCAAGCGGATTCCGTAGCGGGAAAACCACAGCACCAGAACCGTATCGAACGCGGTCAGCGTGACGCCGATGACCAGCGGAATCCCAAACAACAGGTGCAGCCCGATGGCCGCGCCCAGCACTTCGGCCAGGTCGCAGGCGGCGATGGCGATTTCGCACAGCACCCACAACGCGTCGCACACCGGCTTGGGATAAGATTCGCGGCAGGCCTGCGCCAGATCGCGTCCGGCGACGATGCCCAAACGCGCGGCGAGCGTTTGCAGCAGAATCGCCATCAGGTTCGACAGCACCAGCACCCACAGCAAACCGTAGCCGAATCGCGCCCCGCCTTCGAGATCCGTGGCCCAGTTTCCAGGGTCCATGTAGCCGACGCTGACCAGATAGGCAGGACCGCCAAAAGCCAGCATGCGGCGGAGCACCGTCGACCGCTCGGTGCGAACGGTGCCGTGGACCTCGGGGAGGGAGCCGGCTGGCGATAGCTGTGGTTTCAACAATGGGGTTAACAGTAGTTTACTTCATTTCCGGCATGGTCCGTCTGCGATCGAGAACTTCATACTCCCGATCCGGCGACCGATACATGTTACAGGACGCTGGACGGCATTTGGGAAAAATATGAACATGACAGTTGGAAAGAAACTGATGATTAGCGTTGCCGCTATGTTAGCGGTGGTGTTGGGCCTCGCGGCTGCGGGGTGGTATTCGAATCGGAACCTGAGCAAGGAACTGAATTTTGCCACGGAAACGGTTGCCGCCAGAGCGATCCTTGCTGGCGAGCTGCGAGCCGAGGTGGTCACGCTGCGAGAGAAGCAACGAGGCGTCCTGATGTACGCCTTTGGCCGCGAGGGGAAAAAGGTCGATCAGAACCGCGCGGAGTTTCGGGAACATCTGCAGGCGGCCGAGGCCGCGCTGGCGGCGTGCCGGAAGCTCGCGACCACAGCGCAAGGGGCAGCCGAGCTCACTTCCATCGAATCGGACCTCCACGGTTATGCCGCACTGTTCGAGCAGATCTCGGACCTGGTTGCGCGCGGACGAATCCTGTCGGCGCTGGCCATCGCGCGCGACGGAGCGGGTCAGATCGGCGCGCGCATGGAGAAAACGGCCCACGACTTTATCGACCTCCAGAAGGAGCAACTGGCGCAGAGCGAGGCTTCCGTGGCCGCTCAGACCGCTTCCGCGCGCTGGACATCGCTACTCTTCGTGGCAATTGGACTTGCGGTGGTTGGCCTGATCACCTTTGTCGTCGGCAGGATCAGCGCCCAACTACGGACCATCACCACTACGCTTTCAGAAGGCGCGGCGCAGATCTCCTCGGGTTCGAATCACGTGTCCACCGCCAGCCAGACGCTTGCCCAGGGAGCCTCCGAGCAGGCGTCTTCGCTCGAAGAGACCTCCGCGTCGGCTGAAGAAATTACCTCCATGACGCGCCAGAATGCGGCCAATACCAGCCAGGTGGCCCAGTTGATGACTACCGTCGATCATCGGGTCTCGGAAGGCAATAGCACCCTCGCGTTGATGATCGACTCCATGAAACAGATCAACGCCTCCAGCGACAAAATCTCGAAGATCATCAAAGTAATCGACGAAATCGCGTTTCAGACCAATATTCTCGCGTTAAACGCTGCGGTGGAAGCGGCGCGCGCGGGCCAGGCCGGAGCCGGCTTCGCGGTGGTCGCCGACGAGGTTCGCAATCTGGCGCAGCGCTCCGCGCAGGCGGCCAAGGATACGGCTGCGCTGATCGAGGAATCTATCGCGAGCTCGAATGAAGGCAGCGTCCAGCTTCAGAAGGTCGCCGACGTGGTCGGCTCGATCACCGAGGCCGCGACCAAGGTGAAAGTTCTGGTCGACGAAGTCAATATCGGCAGTCAGGAACAAGCCAAGGGAATCGAGGAAATCGCGCGGTCGCTGACCGAGATGGACAAAGTAACGCAGGGAACCGCCGCCGCCGCCGAGGAAAGCGCCTCGGCCAGCGAGGAAATGTCCGCCCAGGCACAGTCGCTCACCCAGATCGTCGACGAACTGCGTACCATGGCCGGCGCCGAACTTTAGAAATCGCTGTAATAACCGGGAACCTCCGCCGTCATTACTCGTAGAATGGAGTTGAGGTTCCCGATGAACACCTTATTGCACAAACCGTGCCTGATCGCTTTTTCCTTATCTTTAGCCGCGGCGACCGCGAGCGCGGGCGTCAGCCCCGCCCTGTTGAACCTGGTGATGCCCGACGCCACCGTCGTTTCCGGCATGAACGTCGACCAGAGCGTCGCGTCGCCCTTCGGACAGTATATTTTGTCCCAAATGCAGTTCAATGACAGCGGATTCCTGCAATTCATGACCGCGACCGGTTTCGATCCGCGCAAGGATCTGCATGAAATCGTGGCCGCGACTCCAGCAACAGCTTCGGCCACCGTGCATACGGCATTGATCGTCGGACGAGGCGTGTTCCAGCCCGCCATGATCATCGGCGCGGCCACGTCGCAGGGCGGCACCATCACGAATTATCGCGGATTTAATCTGATCGGACCGCCCGCCGGACAGTCGGGCGACCCCGTTGCCCTGACGTTTCTCGACGGCTCGACCGCCGCGATGGGCGATATGGCTTCGGTCCAGGGCGCGGTGGACCGCAAAATCGCGGGTTCCACTTATACCGGGACCCTGGCGCAGACGGCGGTGCAGATCAGTGCGTCGAACAGCGCGTGGTTCTGCACCAACACGCCGCTGTCGGATTTCATGAGCACAAGACAGAGCGGCAACCTGGGCCCGGTGGCGCAAAGCGGACTGATTCAAGCAGTCCAACAGGCCTCCGGCGGCGTGCAGTTCGGCTCCACCGCAATCACGGTGTCGGCCGACGCGGTGACGTCTTCGCCGCAGAACGCGCAGTCCCTGGTCGACGTTTTGAAGTTCTTCGTCAGCATGATCGCCGGTAATGCGAACGCGCCTTCCTCCGTGACCTCGATCGCCAATTCGGCGCAGTTCAGCGTCAACGGCAGCACAGCTCATATCAGCCTGCTTCTTCCCGAAGCGCAAGTGGAGCAGTTGTTGATGCCGCAAGGCGCCAAGCGCAAGCCCCGGGCGGCGGCGCAGCGGTAGGTTCACTTCTTCGCGATAAAACGGACGCCGGCGATGTTCTCAAAGTCGGCGTCCTGTGTCCACAACGTGGCGCCATGGCGGCGCGCGGTCGCCAGGACGACACTATCCGCAAGCGGTAGTTTCAACTCAATCCCCAGCCGTGCGGCTTCCACTGCCAGAAGTTGATCCAGGTCGACGACCGTACCCTGTTGCATCTGCGCGGCGGCAATCAGCGCCTCAGCCTGTCCCCGCCGCAACATTACTCGTTTGAAGACTTCGAGGATCGTGATCGACGGGACGATCAGGCGGCCGGCATCTTCGATGGCCGGGGCGAAGAACGACGCATTCGGGGTCCCGGCGAAATACTCGAGCCATCCCGACGAATCGACGACATTGCTCATGTGCGATCAGCGTCTCTGTCGACAGTCGTGTCCATTCCTTTGAACGCGCCACGCATCTTCTTCATGGGCTTAATTGGTATGAGAGCGATCCGGCCGTCGTATTCCATGACACAGACTTTTTCCCCCGCGCGAATGCCGAGCGATTTTCGAACGTCGCGCGGAATGACGATCTGAAACTTCGGCGATACGGTTACCACACTCATGCGAACCATCCTTCGATCAGCAGATCGATACCACTATCGTACAACGGCGGCACTTCGTTATCCTGGATGCTTACCGCCATGCAAGCCACCACACTCTCGAAAACGGGCCTCAAAGTTTCCCGCCTCTGCTTCGGCACCATGACGTTCGGCGGCCAGACCGACGAACCGACTTCGGTCCGCATGATCGAGCGCTGCCTCGACGCCGGCATCAACTTTTACGACACCGCTAATGTTTATACGGGGGGCACTTCGGAAACCATGCTCGGCCGCGCGCTCAAGGGGCGGCGCCAGCGTGTCATTCTGGCCAGCAAAGTAGCCAACAAAGTGGGCGACGCGCCGGATCAGAAGGGTCTATCGCGCCCGGCCATCCGCCGCGCCATCGACGAAAGCCTGAAACGCCTGGAAACCGATTATCTCGACCTCTACTACCTGCACCTCCCCGACTATTCGACGCCCATCCAGGAGTCGCTCGCCGCGATGGATGAACTGGTAAAAGAGGGCAAGGTGCGGCACGTCGCGCAATCGAATTATGCCGCCTGGCAGGTAACGCAGATGCAGTGGATCGCCGAGAAGGAAAACTACCAGCCCATCGTCGTTTCGCAGCCCATGTACAACCTGCTGGCGCGCGGCATCGAGCAGGAATTTCTGCCGATGTCGAAAGAGTTCGGGATCGCCAACGTGGTCTACAATCCGCTGGCGGGCGGCCTGCTCACCGGCAAGCACAACGCCGCCGAGCCGATCCGAGGCTCGCGCTTCGACAAGAACAAAATGTATCTCGACCGCTACTGGCACGCTGACGATTTCAGCGCCGTCGAAGCCGTCCGCGACATTGCGCAAAAGTCGGGCCGGTCGATGGTCAGCCTGGCACTTTGCTGGCTGCTGCATCATACATCGATCCAATGCGTCATCCTCGGCGCATCGAAACTGGAGCATCTCGATCAAAACCTCGCCGCGGCCGAGGAGGGCCCTCTCGACGCGGAAACACTGGCTGCTCTCGATAAAGTGTGGGAAAGCCTTCGGGGCGTGACGCCGAAGTATAACCGATGATCAAGTACGCATTTTTCCTTTTCGTGGCCGTGGCAATGGCGGACACCGCTCCCATCGCTGACGAAAGTCTGCGTCTGGGCGCGCTCCAAGCCATTTTTCCAGGCATGCGGATTTCGCTCGCCGCGGGCAAGCACATCGACGATTCGTGGCCCGAGGAGCCGAGGCCGCTCGGGCTCAACGCTCCGGATGCAATGGCCGGCCAGAGCGTCTATCGCGTCGCGGGCAACGCTGCGAACGAAGCGGAAAAGCAGGCCTCCAGCCAGCTTGTCACCGGCAAGCCATCCAGCACCCGTCTGGTGCGCGTCCGTCTCTTTCCCTGGACCGACCGCACCACCTTCATCGCCGTCCTGCAATACAATTTCGAGGACGCCCTCCCACCGATGGCGTGCCCCTCCATCGGGCTCCTGGTCCAATTGACCAATGTGGCCGGAAAATGGGAAGTGCGCGATCGCTTCCTGCTTGAAACGACGCATCATTTCTCTCTCCAGACGATCCGCATGACAGACTTCGGCGGCGGCGGGCCGGACCACCTGGTTGTCGAATCGGATTTCGGTGGCGCGGACACGTGGGGTACTAACCTCATGGTCTTCAGTCCAGGCCCGAAAATCGAACAGATCTTCGAAACCACCTCGCAGATTGTTTATAAGACCGAAGAAATGTTCACACAGGTACTCGATCTTCCCAGGACCATCGATCTGGACGGCAAGCAGGTTTGCTTTACCAAGACCGCGATGTTTGAAAACGGCCAGCCGCTGAGTCCAGTGGTCGTTTCGCACGTGTGTTACAAGCTCGATGCCGAAATCGACCGGCAGGCAACGCAAGAGCGCAACAAATTGCTCGCACCGCGATGACCGGTATGCTCGTTTACCCCGCCTCCCTCTGGTCGCGGCTCGGAATCGGCGCTACCTTACAACGGCAGGGAGCGGAGATTGGTAGGATTCGCATTGTTCTTCGTAGCGGCGCTGGCGATGGCCGATACCCCGCCGATCACCGACGAAAACCTGCGAATGAGCGCACTGCATGCGATTTTTCCGGGGATGCAGATTTCGGTGGTGCCGGGCAGGAGAATCGATAATCCGACGCCCAAGAAGGCCGGACCGTATGAGCTGGATTCTCCAGACGCGCTGGCGAAGGAGAACGTTTATCGCGTGATCGGCAAGGCGACGAATGAGGCCGAAAAATGTGCCTCGAATCAGATTATTACCAGCAAGCCATCGAGCACGCGGTCAGTCCGCTTTCAGCTCTTTCACTGGCCCGAGAACATGGGACTACTCGCCATTCTCCAATACGCCTTCGAGGATGCGAGTCCGTCGATGGCGTGCCCGTCAATCGGGGTCCTTGTGCAACTGACAAACGCCGACGGAACGTGGAAGATCACAGAATGGTACCTGCTCGAAACAGAGCACCACTTCTCCGTGCAGGCCATCCGAATGCTGGACCTCACCGGCGCCGGCGTCGACGAGTTGGTGGTTGAGTCCGACTTCGGCGGAGCCGGAACATGGGGTACCAATCTGACAGTCTTCGACCTCACTCAAGGCAAGTTTGACGAGATCTTTTCAACCACCTCGCGGATCTCTTTCTGGACTGACGACCTGTACAAGCAGGTTCTGGACGTTCCCAGAACCATTCAGCAGCGCGGAGAGCGGTTTTGCTTTACGAAGACGACCATGGTTGAGGCCACTGAGGCCTTCCGCCCTCCCCGCATCACGAAACCCTGTTATCGATCCGACGAAGGTGAATACCACCAGGAATCCGAAGAGCGAAACAAAATGCTCACCCCATTTCCGAAGCCATAAGCAAGAAGAGCGGCTCACCCCAGGCAAGCCGCTCTCCGACCTCGCGGAGGTTTACTTTTTCGGCCCAGGACTCCCGTGCGCGGCAGGCTTTCCGCCGCCGCCCGATGGATGCCCTCCGCCGCCTGATGGATGTTGTGCCGCCCCAGCCGGCTTGCCCATCCCACCGCCGGATTTATTCGGTCCCCCACCCGATTTATTCGGCGCCCCGCCGGACTTGCCCGCGACGCCGGCAGGCCTACTCGGCGAGCCACCGGATCTGTTCGGCGATCCACCGCCCTTGTTTCCGCCGCCCACCGCGTGATTCGCACCACCTCCGGCGTGATTCGCGCTCGCCGCCCCTCGCGGACGGCTCATCGCCGCATTCGACGGACGACCGTGATTTACCGACGCGAGCTGCGACCGGTCGTGGCTCGCCGCGTCATGATGCGCGGTCTGCGCCCCGGTCGAGGAGAAGTGATGTTCGCTCATAGCCGACCGCTCGCCCTGCGTCGGCTGCGCTCTCAATCCACCGGCTCCACCGTTAAAGCTGGTGTGGACGTTATTCGCCACCACCCCTTCGTGATAAGAATGGAACCCTCCGCCCCCGCCCACATTGGCCACTGCGGAATTGTAAGCGAAGTGGCCTCCTTCCCAACGCCCTCCTACAAATCCCACGCCGCCGTAACCGAAGCCGTAGTTCACGCCGCCATAAAAGCCCACGTGCGGACCCCAATATCCGCCGTTCCAGAGATACGCTCCGCCGCGCCAGCCCCAATATCCGGGTGTCCACAGCAGACCTACCTGCGGCGGAAGCACCCATACGCCGGGTACCCAGAAATAGCCCTCCGGACCATACGCCCAGTAACCTGGGGTCCACAAATAGCCCTCCGCGGGAATCACCGGCTGGACATACACCGGCAGTACCGGCGGCGCGACGGTAATCGAAACGACGACTTGCCCGTCGGACGCGGCTGGCATCATGCTCACAGCCAGCGCCAGGACCACAATTGAGACTCTCATTGTTGAAGCTCTCCCTTCACCCATCGTTGAAACCCCGGCGAGCCGGAAATGTCGTGACTCGGCGGGATTTATTTCCCCAACCGCGCCTGCATGATCTGCAGGGTCCTCTGCAGTTGCTGGATTTTCTCTTCCTGGAAACTGTTTTCCCTCGTCAGCCGTTCCACCTCAGCCTCCAGGTCAGCGCGCTTCTTTCTCAGATCGACGACCTCGTTCTCATCGACCTTCACCGGCGCCTGGCCCACAAAGCGCGACGCCTCCTGCACCTTGTTGGCCTCGGCATCCTCCACCGACATCCTCACCTCGACGTCGCCCGTCTTGCGCTGATAAGTGTAATTGCCGGTGATCAGCTCGCGCGGGGAAAGCGCGAAGGTCTGGGTGTTGCTCGCGTCGTTGATCACCAGCGTCCCGCGCACGGCCGCGGTTACCGGCCTCGACGAGTGATTCCATTCGATATGCAATTGTCCGTCGCGCTCCACCACGCCGAGTGAAATCGGCTCGGTCACGGGGCGCATCATCCAGTAGCGCAGCCCGAACACTGCCGCGACGATCACCAGAACCGCCCAGCCCACCAGCCACGGCCACTTCTTTTTCGGCGGACCCGAGGGCACGAATTTAGGCTGCCCGAACGACGGCGGCGCAATCTCCTGCGCCTCCAGTTCGCGGCGCACCGCCGCCGCCGACGCGGTCGGGCCCTGATAAGGCTCCGCTCGCACCATGTTGTTCGGGCGCCTTTCACCCGGCACTCTTTCCGGCTTCGGCCCCGGCGCGCGATCCAAAACGCCCGCCAACCGGTCGGGGAAATTGAATTCCAGGTAGCTGCGCTCGTTCTTCACTGTGCCATCGGCCTCGCGCACAAAGAAACCCGCGCGCATGCTGCTTCCGCGGCCGGGTCTCACCACCAGAGTCACCTGCCAGGGCGCGGGGAAAAAAATCGAATACAATTCCAGGTCCGAATCGCTCAGCGTGATCTCGCTGCGCGTGTGCGAAAGGAACCACCCCACCGAAATCAGCCCCTCGAGATGAGGATCCGCCGCGTCGGTGGTTAACTGCTCGTTCAGCGCGACCCGATCCTTGTCCGACAACAGGAACGCCGGGCCGCGTGCATGCTCGCAGGCAATCGGCCGCATCGCCAGAATCCGCACCGTCCGCCCCTCGCGCGTCCCGTACAGGATGCCTCCCACTTCAATGCCGCCGCGCGACAGCCTCTGGAACCCCTCCGCCACCGCGTGCCGGATCTCTTCGATCACGACCAGCGAATACTCGATCGTAATCGGGCTCTCCGCCACGCTCCAACCCGCGAATTTGACGTCGCTCATCGCACCGTCTCCGGCCAGTCGAGCATTGTGATCGAATTGTCATCACCGCCCGGCCCCTGATCGTCGTTCTCATGCAGATGGTAGTAATAGCTGGTCACACCCATCCCCGTTGCCAGTATCGCCGCCAGAACCAGGCAGGCGATCGTTTTGGCGTTCCACGGCCGCTCATGCGCCATCGCCGCCGCCGTACCCATCACCGTCACCAGCGCCAGACTGAACACAAAGCCCAGCTTCGCATACCAAGGCATAAACTCCAGATGTCCCTGCCCGCCTATATTCCACGTTTCGGGAATGGCAATCAGCGCCACCAGAAACTCGATCATAAGTGCGAGCCGAAATATATAAGGAGGCATCTCGTTCCATCGGACGCGTACTTTTGAAGATACCATTGTACGGAAAATGGACGATCTCATCAGCTTCCTCCGTATCCCCAGCATCAGTGCCGACCCGGCCTTCGCGGGCGAGGTCCGCCGCGCCGCCGAATTCGTCCGCTCCTGGCTCCAGCGCGCGAGACTTGAAAACTCCCAGTTGATCGATTCCGCCGAAGAGGGCGCCCACCCCATCGTGTACGCCGATTGGACGCACGCGCCCGGCCAGCCGACCCTCCTGCTGTACGGCCACTACGACGTCCAGCCTCCCGATCCCCTCGACGAGTGGATTTCTCCTCCCTTCGAGCCCGACATCCGCGATGGCAATCTGTACGCCCGGGGCGCCTCCGACGACAAAGGGCAGTTGTTCATATTAATGGAGTCGGTGGCGCAATCATTGCGCGAAAATAATGGAAATTTGCCGATTAATGTGAAGTTTTTGATTGAGGGCGAGGAAGAATCGGGCGGCCGTCATATTGATCGTTTTGTAACCGAAAATGCCGAAGCTTTATCCTCCGACGCGGCTGTCATTTGCGATACGGCGATGTTTGCTCCGGAAATTCCGTCCATAACCACCGGCTTGCGCGGCATCGTCTATGGCGAAATCCATGTCGAGGGCGCCGCTCACGATCTCCACTCCGGCGATTACGGCGGCGTAGCGCCCAATGCACTCGAGGCAATTGCCCAAATCATCGCTTCCCTCAAATCGCGCGACGGAAAAATCCTCGTTCCCGGATTTTACGATAGCGTTCTGCCTCCCGCTCCCGCCGAACTCGAGGCCTGGAAACACCTACCTTTCGACCCCGAGGATTTTCGCCGCCGCGAGGTCGGATCGCCCGCCCTGACCGGCGAACCGGATTTCGACGTTCTTACCAGGATCTGGGCCCGCCCGACCCTGGAAGTCCACGGCATTCAAGGCGGCTATACGGGCGAGGGCGCGAAAACCGTGATCCCGGCTGCGGCCTCCGCAAAAATCAGTCTTCGCCTGGTTCCCGGCCAGAATCCCGCCGAAGTGGCTGCGCAGGTTGCTGCCGCCGTCTCCTCTGCCTGTCCTTACGGGCTGACCGCCCGGTTCCATCTGATGCATGCCGCGCCGGCCAGCCTGATCGATCCCGAAAACCCGTTTGTAAAGAAAGCGGCGCAGGCCATGCAGTCGGCTTTTGGCGGTTCCACTGCCTTCGTGCGTTGTGGAGGCTCTATTCCCATCGTCGGTCTTTTCGAACACAAGCTCGGAATCCCGAGCGTGCTGATGGGATTCGGCCTTCCCGACGATCAGATCCACGCGCCGAACGAGAAGCTACTTATTTCCAACTATTTAAGAGGAATAGCCTGTATGATTCAGTACTATGACGCCTTACGGGATAATCCTACGGTTGCAGTGAAGTAGGCGCACCACTACATATTGTGGTCTTGATCCTCATGTACTAGGGGTCTAGGCCGCAAAAAGAGTACAAAAAGGCTTTTCTATCTAGCCCGTGTTGTGCTAACATCATTCAAGTTCTAGTGTCGGGGGGAATTTCCGCCGATACTTAGAGTGATGGTGTTTAATTTTGATTCGGTCGGAGGAGGCACAATGAAGAAGCTTCTATTTGCAGCCGCTGCGGTCGTCGTACTGAGCGGAAGCATGTTCGCGGATACTGTGAATAATCTTGGTGCTGCCGCAGGCTTCACCGCGATTCCGTCGACGACGGCCTTCACCACCAGTATGATTGCGTGGAGCAGCAGCAATATTCTTACGGATACGCAGATCCCTTTCTGGAACAATCCGTCGCTTGATAATCTGGCCGATGGCCATTACGCCAATGTCGGCGACGTTTTGGCTGGCTTGGCAACTGGTACCAACGAGATCGGCACCGATCTGAGCGGAACGATCGGCACCGGCGATCAGGTCAATGGCAGCTATTACGCGGCCACCGGCGGCGGACCCGGCGATCCCAATACGGGTGGCTCGGCCGAAACCGTGAACGGCCAGTCCGGATCGACCACTGCGTTAGCGTTTAACCTTACCCGCAACGCGGTTGCATATGACATCGCGGTCCTTTTCGCCGACAGCAGCTTTGACACCGGCTCCGGTATGGGCACTGTGTTCGGCACGTACACCGGAAGCGGCAGCACCATCACGCTGAACCAACTGTTCCAGCCGGCCAACAATACGACCGGCATCCCGGTCAACGAAGGTGCCTTCAACGCCACCGGCACCTATGGCTTCTACGCGACCGTGTGCTACTCCGTCGGCAACTGTGAGACCTACACCACCGGCGATGGCAATTTTGGGCCAGTAACCGGCGCTCAGGCGTGGAATCACTTCGCCCTGTTCCAGTTGGCCTCCGGTAACTATGTCCTCGGCTTTGAAGATGGAAACGGAATGTTCACCGAGGGTATCGGTGACTTCAACGATATCGTCGTAGAGCTCGTGGCGGTGCCGGAGCCGGCAACCATCGCCATTATGGGTCTTGGCCTTGCGGCTCTCGGCCTCCTCGGCCGCCGCCGCTTCGTCCGCAACTAAGTCTTTTCGTTCCTCCTTTCGACACCTGCGCGGCCAGTCATCCTACGATGATTGGCCGCTTTCTTTTTTTCTCCTCTACGCCGATGCCGCCGCTTCGCCCATCAGGCTCTTGGCGGCCGCCAGCGCCGATTCGTAGTCCGGATGGGTTCCCACCTCTTTCACATACTCCACGTGCTTCAGTGTATCGTCCTTATCCAGCACAAAAATCGCCCGGCTGTGAATGTGGAGTTCCTTAATCAGGGTCCCGTAATTCTCCCCGAAAGACCCTGTGCGATGATCCGAAATCATCTTCACATGATCCACTCCGTACGCTCCGCACCAACGTTTCTGCGCGAACGGAAGGTCCATGCTGAAGGTATAAATGCTTAGTTCCGGCATCTTCAACGCTTCCTCGTTGAAGCGTTTGGTCTGGGCGTCGCACACAGGCGTGTCCAACGACGGCACCACACTGAAAATACGTACCCCGTGCCCCGTGCTTTCCAGATTCACCGGCTTTAGTGCGTCGTCCACGGCTTGAAAATCCGGCGCTTTTCCCCCGGTTTTCAGTTCCGGACCGAGAACTGTGAGAGGATTTCCTTTAAGAGTTGTTGCTCCAGGTCGTTCAATTGGCATTTGCCTATTCTAGCAATTCGTCGAGTTGATTGACCTCGGTCACCGGCAGATCGCAGGCAAAATTCGAACAGACATATACGGTCGGTTTGCCGTTTACGGCCGGCATGACGTCGCTCGCCCTCTGCACCACCGCACGCGGCAGAAACCGCCGGCGGACCGCCGCCAGCATCGCACCCGACAGCGGCCCCGCCAGCACGATCTCCATCGGCTTGCCAAGCGAGAATGCGAGCGCCACCAGCATCTGCGGCACACCCACACCGCCCGACGACATCCGCGCGGAAAACGCCGATAAGGTCCTCGCCGCCGCCGCTCGAAAATCCTCCCGATCCGTCATTCGCTGAAGCCGCAGCAGCGCGAGCGCCATCATGGAATTTCCCGACGGCTCCGCCCCGTCGTAATCGTCCTTTAATCGCAGAACAAGATTTTCCGCGCCCTCGCCCGCCGAAAAGAATCCCCCGTGTTCCCGATCCTCAAACCGCTCGATCGCCTGTTCCGCCAGCCTCACGGCAAACCGGAAATCCTCCGGCTCGAATCGCGTCTCATACAAATCCAAAAACCCGAGTATCGAGCACGCATAATCGTCCAGAAATCCATCGATGGCTGATTCGCCATCGCGAAAACGCCGCAGCAGCACACCTCTCTGTTCGTCCCACAATCGCGCCCGCACAAATTTCGCCGCCGCCGCCGCCGCGTCCGCGTACCGATCCTCGTCCAGCGCCTGCGCCCCTTTGGCGAACGCCGAAATCATCATCCCGTTCCAGGAGGCGAGAATCTTATCGTCCAGATGAGGCCTCGCGCGACGCGCTCTCCTCTCCATCAGCTTGCCGATCGCGCTCCGCAATACGCCGCGCGTTTCGTCGACGCTCGCGCCCGCCGCGACGGCGGTTTCCTCGACTGAACGCGCCTGGTACAAAATATTCTGTCCCCGGAACTCTCCGTGCGGGTCCTCTTCCACGTTGCCCCCGGCCTCCACTCCGAACCGGGTACAAAAAATCTCCGCATCCCGACGCCCCAGGGTTTGCTCGATCTCTTCCCTGCTCCATACATAAAACGCACCTTCGCGTTTTATTCCATCTGCTTCGCTATCGGCGTCCTCGGCCGAGTAAAATCCGCCGACTGGATGCGTCAGGTCCCTTTGCACGTAAGAAAAAATATCGCGCGCCGCCGCCGCGTACTGCCCGTCGCGCGTAATCTGAAACGCTTCCAGATATGAAACCGCGATCTGCGCCTGGTCGTACAGCATCTTCTCAAAATGGGGAACAAACCAGCGCTGGTCCACCGAGTATCGATGAAACCCTCCCCCCAATTGGTCGTTCATGCCGCCCTTCGCCATCTCGCGCAAGGTCAGCAGCACCATGTCCAGCGCCTCTTCGTTTTTCGTAGCTGCATAATACCGCAGCAAAAAATTATGCACGCTCGGCCGCGGAAATTTCGGCGCCCCGCCAAACCCTCCCAGCCGCGAATCGAACATCCTGCGGAATTCATAAAACGCCGAATCGAGAGCGTCCTTACCAGCCTCGCCCTTCCCCGGCCCTTGAGCAGCGTACTCCTTCAGTTGCTCGACCACCCGAGCGCCCGACTCTTCCACCCGCGCCCGGTCGTCCTTCCACGCCTGCGCCAGATTTTGCAGAATCGCCTTGAATCCCGGCCTCCCAAACCGGTTCTCTGGCGGAAAATAAGTGCCCCCGTAAAAAGGCCTCCGCTCCGGCGTCAGCCAAACCGACATCGGCCATCCGCCGCTGCCCGTCGACGTCTGCACGAACAACATGTACACGCGATCCACATCCGGCCTTTCCTCGCGGTCCACTTTCACCGGCACGAAATACTCATTCAATATCGCCGCCGTAGCCTCGTCCTCGAACGACTCGTGCTCCATCACGTGGCACCAGTGGCACGTCGAATATCCGATTGACAAAAAAATCGGCTTGTTCTCACGCGCCGCTTTCTCGAACGCCTCCTCGCCCCAGGGATACCAGTCGACGGGGTTGTTGGCGTGCTGCAACAGGTACGGACTTTTTTCTCTTCCCAGGCGGTTCATGAAAGTACGTAACCCGTCTTCTCGATCTGCGCCCACACGATTTCGCTCGCATGCCCGTGCTTCAGAAACACCTCCCGCACCCGCTCGCAAACATCTTCATGACTGCGCTCGTAAAACACCAGAATCGACGGCCCCGCCCCGCTGAGCGCGCACCCCAGCAACCCTTTCGCGCGCAATTTCGTCGCTTCTTCCAACCCCGGCACCAAGCGGAATCGATACGGCTGATGCAGACGATCCTCCAGCGCCTGCGGAAACGCGTTGGTCGATCCGCTGGTCAGCGCCGCGATCAAAAGCGCGCTGCGCTGCACGTTGAACACCGCATCCGCGCGCGTGTACGACATCGGTAGCACCCTCCGCGCCTCCACCGTCGGCAGTAGAAAATCCGGCACCACCACCGCCACGCCGTAATGCGAGTCGATCTCCATCCGCACCGCCCTGGCCACGCCTTCGCCGTCCAGCGCGCTCGCCACAATCGATCCCAACACGCACGCCGCGACGTTGTCCGGATGCCCTTCGATCCGCGCCGCCTCGTCCAGCACCTTCGCCCGCGACCATCCCAGTTCCAGCGTCTCCGCCGCGATCACCACGCCCGCCGTCAGCGCCGCGGCGCTCGATCCCAACCCCTTGCCGATCGGAATGTCGTTGTTTATTTCGAGCTCAACCGGCTTCAGCGTCCCGCCCACGTCCGACGCCACCTTCAGAGCCGTCTGCCAGATCAGATTGTCATCGCCCGTCGAAATCAACTCCGCGTCGCGCCCGCTCGACCGGATGGCGAGCCTCGCCGCGCCGCGAAATCTGCACTCCAGATAGATGCCCAGCGCCAAACCCAGCGCATCGAACCCGGGCCCCAGGTTCGCGCTCGAGGCCGGAACGCGTACCTTCTTCCAAACACCTGAAGAACAGCCGTCAGGCACTCAACACAACCTTCGAGCCCTCGCGGCACGACCGGTAAATCGCCTCCACCAGCTCCAGCGCCCGATACCCCTCCTCGCCCGAAACAAGAGGCTTGCGCCCATCGCGTATCGCCTCGCCGAAATCGAGAAACTGACGCTCGAACGGCGCGAGCGAAATCGCCATCGGATCCGAGGCGCCGGACTGTACGTCGCGCTCCAGCGGCGCGTCTGAATCCGACTCTCCCTCCACATCCCACGTCGTCAGCTTGTCGCCCGAAATAATCGCCGTGCCCTTCGTCCCGTGAATCTCCAACCTCTCGGTATACCCCGGCCAGAACGCCGTAGACGCCTGAATCACACCCGTCGCACCGTTTTCATACCGCATCACCGCCGAGATCACGTCCTCGCTCTCGATCTTGTGGAGCGCCCCCAGTTGCCACTCGCCGTAGACGGTCTTCACGCTCCCGATCAGCCACAGCAGAATGTCCACCTGATGCACCGCCTGGTTGATCAGCGCGCCGCCTCCCTCCACTTTCCAGCTCCCCTTGATCGGCCGCGAATAGTATTCCGCCGACCGGAACCATTTCACATAGGCATCGGCCTGCAAAATTTTTCCCAGCCGCCCCTCGCCGATCGCCTTCTTCAGAAACCTGCTCGAATCGTCAAATCGATGCTGGCTCACCACGCTCAGTACGATCCCGCCCTTGCGAGCCGTCTCCACCATCGCCTTCGCAGTTTCCAAATTCGTCGCGATCGGCTTCTGCACCTGCACGTGCTTTTTGGTCACGGCGCAGAGCTCGATCGGCTCCAGCCGGAAATCCGGAAACGTGCACACATCCACAAAATCCACCCGCGGATGCTTGCACACATCCTGCCACGTAGCGACCGCTTCGCCTCCATACTGGGCGCAGAATGCCTCCGCCCGCCCCGGGGCCGCATCGCACGCCGCCGCGATCTCAAATCCGATCTTCGCGTACGCCTGCGCGTGCTTGTGCGAAATCGCGCCCGTGCCGATCATTCCTACTCGCAAGGCTTGGCCCACGCGCATAATTCCTCCTCCGTCACGCCGCAAATCGAAACTTCGATCCCCAACTCATCGAACGCCTCGGCCTTCGCGGCCAGAGCCTTCGTGGCCGACGCCTCATCCGGCGCGTAAGCGACCTGAATGTGATTCGCCTTGTGCCGTGCCATCATCTGATCGCGTGACACCCCTCGCGTCACTGCGTGCATAATCGGCCACTGCGGCGTCGTGATCCTCCACCGCCGTTCCGTCTCTTCTCGGGGCAACTCGACGCAATCCGCCATCCCCAAATCCGCTTTCAGCCCGCCGTCGACGAAAATCCGCGACCACACCACCACCCCAGGCTTGCTGATTCCCTTTACCGTCCCGCCGCCCAATCGAAAATACATCGGAGGTTGACGCTCGCTCACCGCACCCGAATAGCCGCCGATCAAATGTGCGGGCGGCACCGCGCCCGAAATCTCGAACACCCACACGAATTGCCCGTTGTAATCCTCGCCGTATCGCAAGTCGTGCAAGGTGTTCTCCGGCGCGTATCCCAACTTCTTCCAGACCCGATTGGTGACGAGCCCGTCGAGCCCCGCGCATTCATCCACTTCATTGAAATGCGGCAGCGCCTCGCCTGCATACAATTCGCGCCCATCCCGCATCACCGGCGGCCGGTCGACATTGTTCAACAACCCCTCGGCAAGATCCGAAGCCGGCGCCAGATCCTTCAATCCCTGCTGATACTGAATGCCAATCGTCGCGCACCCGAAATCGTCGGCGATGTGCAATGCCGCAATGTACATCTTGCACTGCTCGATCACCTGCGTCTCGGTCAAATCCGTCTCCCGATCAGGGCCAAACACGAACCTCATCCCCTTTTTCAGAAGCCACTGATAAACCGCGCGCGCATCGATCTCCGGAACCTCGCACATCGCCGCATACAGGGCCGACTGGCTCAGCCTCTCCTTAAACACTCCCGTCGGATGCAGCAGTTCATCGGGAATAATCGCGTTGTACATCCCCATGCAACCTTCATCGAAAATCCCCATGATGGCTTTCTTCGACTTCAGCTCCCGAGCCACCTCGCGCCCCGGATTCGGTGGCAATTTGTACGCAGCCAGCGGCCGCACATGCGATGCATCGTGCACGAGCGTCTCTCCGCGCAGCCACTTCCTGAGTCCACGGCGAAAAAACTCATCCGTGAAATCGACGCTCCACAAAGTCGAATACTTCACCCCGGCCTTGGTCAGCGACCCGTTCAGATTCAGCATGCCGACCAGTCCCGGCCACTCGCCGCTCCAGTTCGCCACCGTCAGTATGGGCCCGCGATGCGTGTACAACCCATGCAACACGTGATGGCTGTATTGCCACACAGCCTCAGCGACAATCAGCGGAGCCTCCGGATCGATGGACCGGAACACCTCCATGCCCTGCTTCTGGCTCGCGATAAATCCGCCGGCATGCCCACGGAAAATCTCCGCGCCCTCGGCCCTTACGGCAGCCATCACTTGCTCTTCCATTTTTTGCTGCGCAGGCCAGCACTTCATGTTCGCCGAGGGCCGCAAATCCCCGCTGGCAATCAGAACCACACGTTCGCCCATAAGCTATCTATTTTGACATGTCCGCACCTTTTCCGATAAAGGACTTTCTTGCCGCTCTTCGCGCGAAACAAACTATCCTGAATAAAAATGCGCCTCTTTCTCCGCCTCCAGATCCCCATCCTGCTCCTGGTCCTCGCCTTCTACTTCCTCATGATCTGGCCCCTCCGCGATCCCCATCCACCGCTCGCATTCCCGGAAACAACCCTCGCCATCCGCAACGCCCGCGTCTACACCACTCCCGACGCCGGCCCCCTCGACCATTCCACCGTCCTGGTCCGCTCCGGCATCATCGTCGCCGTTGGCCCGGACATCGCCATCCCTCAGAAGGCGCAGATCCTCGAATGCCCCAACTGCACTGTCACCGCCGGCTTCTGGAACTCCCACATCCACTTCACAGAATCAAAGTGGGATTACGCCGCGTTCAAGTCGAGCTCCACTCTGAACGCCCAACTCGCCGACATGCTTACGAGCCGCGGCTTTACCACCGTCATCGACCTCTCCTCGGATCTCCGCCAGACCATTTCCCTCCGCCGCCGCATTGAAACCGGGGATCTCAAAGGACCCGCCATTTACACTGCCGGATCCGGCATGTATCCGCCCCACGGCATCCCTTACTACCTCGACAATCTGCCGTTTTTCATTCGCTGGATGATGCCCCAGCCCGGAACCCCCGAGGCCGCCGCCGAGATTGAGGAGCGCAACATCCGGCGCGGAGCGGACGTGCTAAAACTCTTCACCGGCTCGATCGTCAAGCCGGGCACCGTTCTGCCGATGTCCGTCGATATCGCCAAAGCCGCGGTCGAAGTCGCACACCGCCACGGCCAGCTCGCCTTCGCTCATCCCACCAATCTCGCCGGAACCCGGGTCGCCATCGATAGCGGCGTCGACGTTCTCGCGCACGCCCCCAGCGTCCCCTCCGGCGTCGACACCGCACTTCTGCAATCTGCGATCGATCACCACATGTCGATGATCCCAACGTTGAAAATGTTCGCCACCACCGTGACGACCGCCCCGGCGTTTCTTAATCCCATATACGAAGAAGTCCGCCAGTTTCGCGCGCTCAGGGGCGACTTGATCTTCGGCACCGACGTCGGCTACATGACCGATTACACGACGGAAGACGAATTCGCCGCGCTCGCCAAATGCGGCCTGAGCCCGCGCGACATACTCCGCATGCTAACCGTCGCACCCGCGACCCGTTTCGGCGTGGCCGCGTTAAGAGGAACCGTAACCCCAGGCAAAATGGCCGACTTAGTCGTGTTGGACGGCGACCCTATGACGGACCCAGCCGCCCTCGCTCGCATCCACTTCACCATCCGAAACGGCCGCTTAATCTACGAGCGCCGGTAGGGGTGGCGCGAACTTCCGCCGCCGTTCTTACTTGCGCAGCAAATAAAAAACGTCCGTCCTCCGCCGCGCCGGGTCCTCTTCGTGGTGCCCATAAACCTCCCAGTTCGTCCCCTCGATCTCCCGCCCATTCGCCGCGCACCATTCGCGAATCGCATCATGCGCCTCGCCGAGCCGTTCATAAAGACCCATATGAACCACCATCGCCACGACACCCGACGGTGTCGCGACGCATGAAATCTCGCCCGAGCCCTCAAACTTCTCAAACACCCGGGCGCCAGCCTCGATCCACTCGCCCTTGTAGATCGCGACATTCTGTCCGTCCGTCTTCAAGCCGGACTTTTTGACGAAGTCCCAAACACTGTCGAGCAACCTCAGCATCGGACGATGCCCTCGCGCCGCCGCGATCCATTGCGGCCGAACCTCTTGAACAGTGACCGTATAGCCCATGATCCGTTAGAATAGCGAACAGCATGCCAGCTTGGAAACGGATCCCCAACCACGTCGCGGCTCTGGCCGTCGCTCTTTTGTTTCTGACCGCTGGAATCTGGAAAATGACCGACCCGTACACCTGGGCCCGCATGGCGGAGGATCTGCGCGTGCCCTATCAATACAGCCTGCCGCTCACCCTGCTGCTTGCTGTCGGGGAAACCCTGGCGGGCGCCCTGGTTCTTATCCCCAGATTCCGGCGTTGGGGAGCCGCCCTCGCCGGGCTGCTGCTGGTTGTGTTCATGATTTATATCGGCGTCAATTACTCCGCACTCCTAGGAAAAGATTGCAGTTGCTTCCCCTGGGTGAAGCGCACCGTCGGGCCGGGCTTCTTCATCGGCGACGCCGCTATGCTTCTCGCCGCGATCGTTGCCGCGTGGTGGTCGAGGCCTCCGCAGGGAGTTCGCAGCGCGGCAATCATGCTGGCCCTTGTCGCGGCGGCGACAGCGTCCAGTTTCGGCATCGCAACGGCACGGCTGAGCGGCACCAAAGCGCCAGAAGCGATCACCGTCGACGGAAAGCCTTTTTCGCTCCAGCATGGCCGCATTTTTCTGTTCTTTTACGATCCCCAGTGCGGCCACTGCGACGCAGCCGCCCGGCACATGTCGAAATACCACTGGAAAGATGATGTGACGATCATCGGCATCCCCACCCAGCAGCCGCAGTGGGCCGCCTCCTTCCTCACCGATACGGGCCTGAAAGCAAGAACCTCGCTCGATCTCGATCTGCTTAAGAAAACCTTCCCGTTCGGCGATCCTCCGTATGGGGTACTCCTGGAAAACGGGCGCGAGCGGGCTCCGGTGCCCCATTATGACGAGCCGGAGCCGTCGGGTACGCTGAAGCAGCTCGGGCTGATCAACTGACACGCCCTCCGCCATTACGGCTTCTTACGGTCCCAGTACACGTTGCAATCGCCGATCACGGTTTTCTGCTGGTAGATACCCGGCAAAGGCACGTCGGTCAGCTTGTCTTCATCCTCGCAGGTGGCGATCGTGTCGAAGATACCCGCCTTCACGCGACGCGTCAACTCTTCTTTAGGGAAGATATGCAATTCCGCTTCTAATTCGTTAGAAAGATGTAACTTATGAGTGTCGTCGTACTCCATTCCCGAGGGAGGCATGCGATGGTCGATAAAGTAAATGGCTTCGTCTGCGTAGATTACTCCATTGGGGCGCGTCACTTCATCGACTTTCTTTGCGATCTTTTGCCAGTCCGACCACCGGAAGTCGCCTTTCTCTGTATTCAGCATCCGTCCGACGCCCAGGCACATCAACGAAGCCAGCAGCAGCATCACCCATTCAGGCTTGTTCGGGCGACCGATATGGGTTCCGGCATAATATAAACCAACCACTGATATAATCGATGTAAATGGAACAATAAAAAGATAGTAACGCGGAAAGGTCGGGCGCACGTAAAGCAAGTACGCACCTTCTACCACGCTCAGCCAGATGCACAAGCGCAACTCTCTGCGAAGGGCGATGGGAATGTCATGGCGAGCCAGAAAGATCAGCGCCAGCAGTAGCAACAGCCCCGCAACCATCGCATGAGGGGATTCCAGCCAACTCAAGGCAACATCGACATTTTGCTTCCCCGATTCCGACCACTCCACGGTGCGGTAGAACAAATGAAACTTGACGGCTCCAAAAAACACCAGCTTCGGCGATTTCACGAAGAGCGAAAGCAGAGGCAGAAACGGAATCAGCCCCCCGCCGAGAAACGCCAGGGCTCGCTTCCATCGCGCCCCGGGCGCTCGCAGCATCCACACAAACAGCACCGGACCCATGGGAGCGGTCAGCAGCGACGACGCAGCAGCCACGCCCGCGCAGAATCCGGCGCCCATGGCGAAACGGGCGTCGTCGCGCTTCACATTGGCCACGGCGAACCGGAAGGCGGCCACGATCGCCAGCAGACAGAGGCCGTACGCCTGGCCGATCGTCGCCAAATTGAACGACTTGGGAGTTGAGACCGGTCAGCAGCACAACGGCCACAGTCAGTGGCAAGCGCCAGTTGAGCCGCCAGATCCCTCCGTCGAAACGGTCAAGCACGTAGGACCCGGTGAGCCACAGCGCTCCTGTGGTGCAAAGTGTCGAAAGGGCGTGCGCCGTGTGCCAGTTGTCACCGAAAAGCTTCATCCAGAAGGCGTTCCAATACGCGTAGAGGGGCGTTTGGGCGTGGAAGAAGTCGATATAGGGACGCATCCCCTTCAGAATCAATTGCGCAGCCAGAAGATGGAAGCCCTCGTCCCAGGCGAATGCCCAGGTCTGGGCGTAGACCATCAATCCCACTCCGATCAGGGTAACCAGGCCAAGTAGGTATGTCCGTTCGCTAGTCAAACGTACATTCTCGCACGACCAAATGAGCATAAAATGGTCTTTATGAGAACATGGCTTCGCATTTCTTTGATGGTCGCGTGCGCTCTGGCCGTGGTTCCCAGCTGCCTGCGGGCGTTTAAACTCACGACCCCCTCGGAAGCGCCGTCGATCAACATCGGGGATTCAATCCTCGTCAACAAGGCCGCGTACAGTTTGCAGCTGCCTTACTCGAACGTGACGCTGGTGCGAACCGGATCGCCGAAGCGCAGTGACATGGTTCTGGTGCTACTTCCAGGGCGAAAAAGTTTCGCGCCGAAACGAGTCATCGGACTTCCCGGCGAGACAATCGAGTTTCGCGAAAATCGGGTGCTGGTCGATGGGTGCATGCTGCCGCTCACTCCATTGAACCGGACCGACTTCAATTGGGTTGCGCCGGCGAATCGCATCGGGTCCGACGTTTACAACGAAGATGGGCATTGGATCTCGTTCACTCCAGGCAAGGGGCTGTGCCGCAACCATGCGCCGGTAGCCTTAAGCGCGCACCAATACTACCTGGTTGGCGACAATCGCGATGACAGCCTGGATTCGCGGATCTGGGGACCGGTTGGCGAAGAACGGATTCTGGGAAAAGTCTTGATCACCTACGCGAGACGCAAGTGAGCGTCGACGAACAGCAATCGGATGCGCTGGTGTTTTTCGGCGCTACGGGCGACCTCGCCTTTAAACAGATTTTCCCCGCCCTGCTCGCGCTTGTAAAGAGGCACGGGTTGAATATTCCGATTGTCGGAGTGGCGAAGGCGGGGTGGAATCTCGATCAGTTCCGGCAAAGGGCTCTCGACAGCATCAAGTCGAACGGTACTTTCGACGAAGCGACGTTCAAGGAATTCGCACAGTTGCTGCGCTACGTGGACGGCGATTATCGCGATCCGCAGACGTTCACCGATTTGAGGACGGCGATTGACGGCGCGAGACGGCCTCTGCATTACCTGGCGATTCCGCCGTCGTATTTCGCGACCGTGGTGGAGGGATTGTCGAAGTCGGAGTGCGCGGTAACAGCGCGGGTTGTGGTGGAAAAACCGTTCGGCCGGGACCTGGCGTCCGCGCAGGAGCTGAACGCGATTCTGGAGAAGAGTTTTCCCGAGCGCGCGATTTTCCGAATCGACCATTTCCTGGGCAAGGAGCCGGTCCAGAACATTCTGTACACGCGCTTCGCCAATTTTTTCTTCGAGCCGGTGTGGAACCGCACGCATGTCCGCTCCATTCAAATCACCATGGCGGAAGATTTCGGCGTGAAGGGCCGCGGCGCGTTTTATGATTCGGCGGGATGCATTCGCGACGTGGTGCAGAACCATCTGCTCCAAATTCTGGCCTGCCTGACGATGGACCCTCCGCGGATGCAGGTGCACGATTCGATTCGCGAAGAGAAATCGCGTGTGTTGAAGGCGGTGCGGCCGCTTGCGCCGGAAGATCTAGTGCGGGGACAGTTTCACGGATATCGTCAGGAACAGGGGGTTCATCCCGAGTCCGATGTGGAGACGTACGCGGCGCTGCGGCTGTATATCGATACCTGGCGATGGGCGGACGTGCCGTTTTTCATTCGAGCTGGAAAATGCCTGCCAGTGACGGCGACGGAAGTCGTGGTGGATTTCAAGAGGCCGCCGCGTGAGACGTTCGGCGAGAATGTGACCGGCCTTGCGGACCATCTGCGGCTGCGGCTGAGCCCGGATGTATTGATCGCGCTCGGGATGAGAGTGAAGCAGCCGGGCGAACAGATGGCGGGGGAGCCGGTGGAGCTTATCGCGAAGCATCAGACCGGGAGCGAGATGGCTCCGTATGAGAGGCTGCTGGGCGATGCGTTGAAAGGTGACCAGTCCTTGTTTGCGAGCGAGGAGGCGGTGGAGGCGCAGTGGAGGATCGTCGATCCAGTGCTCCAAGACGGGACGGTGCTCCATGGATATCAGCCAGGGACGTGGGGTCCGGCGGAGGCGGACCGGCTAACGGTGGAGGTCGACGGATGGATCGATCCGAAATCGAGCGCGAATGTCCCCAGACATTAACGGGCGACGAGAATTTAGATGCTTTACGATCAGGATATGGGCGAACCGGTTTTTGAGGTCGTTTCCGTCGCGACGTGAGGAACGGCGGAAGTAAATGACACCGGACGAAACTTCTTCTTCGGGCGGGTCGGTGCTGGTGACGCTGGGGCTGGTGGCGCTCGCCATTGTCGCTCTGTCGGCCGTCGATACGTTTCTAGCGCGGACGGAGAGACAGGAGAATCATGCCGAGGCGAACGGCCTGGCTGGTCACGTTCGGCTGAGTTTGTTGCAACTGCGCCCGCTTTTGGCGACGGAATTCCACGTGAGGAATACCGGGCGCGGCGGACGCAGCTGCGCAAGACCCTCGACGGCGTGCTGGTGTTGTTCGGGAAGGCCGACGACGATCTGCGCGACTACATTCAGGAACCGAATTTTCTTTATCTGACCGGGTGGCGAACTTCCAGGAACCGTTCAGGTCGGCGTCCGAGTCTCCGAGTTTGATCCGGCTGGTGCCAGGCGGGGGCGCACTCATGTGTTCAGCCGCAGCGTCCCGGGCCGCAGCCGCGGGGCCGACCCAGACGGCGACCAATAGCAGCACAAGCAAACAGCGACGCATAGCTCATCCCACCTGATCCCAGCTGATCCCAGGAACACTTGCTGAAGACAGACGGGTACTCAGCTTAGCCGCAGGGCGAACCGCCGGTCGCCAGTCCTCTCTTGTCCGGGAACCTTATCGTGCCAGATAACTCCACTCCAACGCAACAAAGGAGGGGCCCCACACCCAAGGTGATGGACCCCCTCCTGACCTTCAGCGCCCATTTTCAGCGTCCCGAGAATCGAATCGCTATCGTGCGAAGGCGCTCAGCAACTCAACGATTGGCGTGTCCGGCGCCGGCGTTCTGCGTACAGCAGCAAGCCGAACATCGCCGTCCCGGTACCCAGCAGCAGAGCTGGGTTGGGTTCCGGTATAACGCCTGCGACTGCGGTCCCTTCCGGGAACTGCTAGCGTCTACGCCAGTCTCTTCAATAAAAAATGGGACAGTCGGCCCAATCGTTCCGTCGCTGAAGCTGAGCGTGTAAGTGTCGCCATTCTCTTTGCAGTTCGTAGTGTTGAAGATGCCGGTCCCACCCAGCCCGCCGCACGCCGCGTCGTCCGGACCAAGGACATCGCTGGGGTCTGGGACGGTGATGACCAGGCTTATCCAGGTTTCCGGAGTGGTGCTAGGAAGCGTACCCGTCAGCATTGACCCCCTCAAAACATCCATCGGCTGCTACAGGCGGAGGAAGCACGTAGTCCGAACATGGAAGGAACGTCACATCAAAGGTGTTCGAATATATAAAAGTGAGGCCCACGGAGCCCGGGGGAGGGGGAGGGGGTCCAGGATGTTGATCGCGAAGTCGATCGAGGAGGCGTGGGCAACGCCCGCGAACCCCAGGCAGACAGCAATGGCAACAAAACAGCAGAATTTCTTCATCTCCCTGCTCCTTCTTCCACTTCACTCGGATAGCGTGAAAACCGGTTAGATACTGCGGGGATCGTGGCGCGCACCACAATCTACAGTCACGTCCACTCGTCAAGAAACGGCGGCTTGTCGGGGTAGTCAGCACGTAGAGTTCCAATAAATTGGACTAAAAATCAATAGGTTGCAGTGGGCCCGGATCGGAGGTGTGCAAACAAATGCGTAAAGATGAGCAAGGAAAGTCCTAACGGCCTCTACAGGCTGCGGAAAAACTCGGTTTTTCGTTAAGGGCACGGGTTCACCCGTGCCGTAAGAGCCTCGGAATCAACTGGGCTTTAGCCCCTCGAGGTCACCCTTTTCGTTCGAGCAACGCCTTTTTCCGCAGCCTGTCTAGCCCCTGCAAGGAAAGATCGCGCGCCCACCGCTCTCCCTGCGCAGGTTGCGGCTTACGCGTTCTCCGCAGCCTGCACTGAAGGAAACGTCTTCAGAATCTGGTCGACCTTGGTCATCTCCAGCAAGGCCATAATGCGCTCACTGACGCAGGCCAGCAGAAGCTTGCGGTGGTCGTCCTGGGCGGCAACAAAGTAGTTCGTCAGCAAGCCCAGACCCGCCGAATCCATATACGGCACATCAGCCATATCGATGATCAAACACGGCGGCTTCGTCGCGCGGAACTCGCCCTGAAACGCGAACATATTGGTCAGGGTAAGCGGCCCGGCGAGTTTCAGGACAACTGTCCCTTCCTGGCTGCCCTTGGCGTAGGAGTATGTCAACGCGCTGTCGCTCATAAACCGAAGTATAGAGGCCTTTTTCCCCTGGCTCTGTTACGGAACGATAAATAGCAAGGGCGGCCTTCCTCCTGGCGGAATTTGGGATGGGGTATTGACTCCCAGAATTTACGCCAAAGCGGTAACCCCAGACAAGCGGCGCGAACTAGTCCATCATGCGGCCAGGCGATGCAAGGCCGTGGACGGCTAGAACGTGCAACTGGGCACGCTTCCTGGCGTAGAGAAGGTATTGGTCGTCATTCCCGTGGTCCCGGTCCCCGTCAGCGTCGTGGCCGTGATGCTGGAGTTGTCCAGCGAGATGGTCGCGTACTGGCTAGCATTCGAGCCCGAATTCAGCCCGTTGGCATCCAGGCTCGCGTAGGCAAGCGCGGCGCTGCTCGGCGCCGCGGCGCTGTACCCGATAAACTCCGAGTACGCCCCGTTGGCCGATTGCGTCGCCAGCACCCCATTCACCAGAATATTGCTGAACACCGGGTTGCCTGAGCTAACGCACGAAGCAGTCGTACTGTAGTTCGTGTAGAACGTGATCAGGTGCTTCACTCCCTTCATGCAGGTGTTCTGGTATGTCACTTGGGTCACTGTCGAGGCGCAACCAGGATCTTGCTTGATCACCAGCCCGTTCGCGTCCACCGACACATTCCCCAGCCAGTCTGTCCCATACACATAATTGTTCAGGAACAGCACATTCGACACTGAGTTTCCCGGAACGCTCCCGATCGACAACCCGTGCGTCCCGTACAGGCGGTTATTGGTCACGGTGATGTTCGTTGCAGACGAGTTGTTCGGCTTCACTGCCACGCCATCGTCACCCGCATCGATGGTTGAGTTGGTCACCGTGGCGTTGGTCAGGCTGTCCAGATCGATGCCGTCGGCGTTGGCGCGCGTGGCCGGCGTCAGAATCGTGACGACCCCGTGCCGTGGCTCCGTTGCCGCCCTGGATGTAGAGATTGGGGTAGATGGACTCGAGTAAGAGTGACGTTGTAGGCGATGAAGTTGTTGGCGCTGTTGGATTGGACGAGGCGATTATGCTTTGCATTGGAGAGGAGGTCTCCTCGACCATCGACAGTACCCGGGCCCATCAGGGAGGAGTTCGCTCCATTGATCGAAATCAGCGGGCCGGAGACAGTGTTATACGATGCTCCGCCGTACAGGGTTACGCCGGCGTCGATGATCAGCCCCTCGCCATTGAGGGAAAGCTGCTCGGAATAGAAGGCGTTGTTGGTGCCGCCGGGCGCAAGTTCCACGGCCATGCCTGTGTTCTTGCAGCCTGCCGAGTTCAATGCGTTTTGGATGATGGTGGTGTCGTCCGATCCCGCCGCGGGCGGCGAGGATCGCTGCGAGGTGTTGAACTGGGCCTGGATTACCTGACAGACCGCCGGATACGTAGGTTGCGTCACAGACCGCGAGTCGCCCGTAGCATAGGTCACCGCAATGGCCGTAGTCGCGGAGACGGTGATGCCCAGCGATCCGGTCGCTGTGGGGGCCGCGTTGCTCTGCGCGCTGATGGTTACCGCGGTGGCCGGAGCAGCGGCGGGCGCCGTGTATTGGCCAATGGTGGGAGCGGTGTTGGAGATGGTGCCGGTCGTCGCGCTGCCACCGGTCACGCCGTTCACCATCCACGTAACCGTCTGGTCGGTCGCCCCCGTCACCACCGCCGAGTACGAGTATGGGCCGGCGTTGCCGGCAAGCACGTTGGCAGGACCGCTGACCGCGACCGACGCCGCGACGACGTTGACGGCGGCCGATCCAGTCGCCGTACTGGACAGCACGCTGACGGCGCCGATGGTGACCGTGCCGGGCGCTGTGGCCGGAGGCGTATAGAGGCCGGTAGACGAAATCGTGCCCACCGTAGCGTTGCCGTTGACCACGCCATTCACCATCCAGGTCACAGATTGGTTGGTCGCGCCGCGCATGGGCGCGCTTACCGTCGCCGCATACTGCGCAGTTTGCCCAATGGTGACGCTGGACGGCCCGGTCACGCTCACCGACAGCGCGGAAATTGGCAGGGTCCAACTCGACGGGCAACTGCTGAGGGTGGGCAGGAACGGCGGCGAGGCCGGAACCAGGGCGTAGATCGGGCACACGTTCAGCCCCGGATGATTCACATATTCAGGGCAGCGCCGATGGTGTCGGTGGGCGCGGGGCCGCCGGAGGGGGTGGTGTCGGTGAAGAGCGTGCCGCAACTGCTGCCGTCGCCCGCAGTGCCCCCGGGCGAGTTGATGCAGGCGGAGATCGCGTCGCCCAGCGTTTGAATCTCGTAGCTCGAGGCGTAGCTGCCGGCAGGCAGCGCCGGTCCGGGCACAATCCCCTGCGAGGTATCCGTATACTCGCTGACCGTATTGAACGCGGCCTGCAGCGCTGTGGCGTCCCCGAGCCTGAGCCGATCGCGGAATAGGAACTCATGTAGGCGCCAGCGCGGCAGATAGAGCCAAACGTTGATCTAGTTCGTCCACAGATATGAAGTTCGAGCCGAACGACGGGCGCTGCAGGGACCGTCAGCGAAGCCATCAGGGCGAGCGGCTGGTTGTTGCCGCCGGCAGGCAGGCCTGGATTGCCTCCCGTGCTCACCAGGTAGACGTCCGCGCCGGCAGGCACGTGTAGTCGCCGCTGATGGTAAATTCGCCGGCCGGAAGCGCGTTCAGGTTGTTGCCGCGTTGGCATGGAGTTGTTCGCCATGCTGCCGTCGCTGGTGGTGAACACGCCGCTCAGCAGCGGCGTTGCCGCCGAGCCGTCTCCCGTGGCTTCGCACCGCATAGAGCTGGATGGTCCGACCCGGTTACCGTGGCTGACCGCGTGGACCGCCCGCGGAGATCTTCCATGTGTGCGCCGGGGCTCGGTCTGCAGAGCCGCGCACCCCGCCAGCAGCAGGCCGCCAGCCAGCAGGACCGCTGCGGAAAAACCTGCTCCTGAGATAGGCCGGGACTGGTCAGCCCAAGGCTTCAGCCTCGGGTCTCCCCGCGGGAAAACGGCGCAAAGTCGATGCGGGTTCAGCCCCTGGGACGTGCTCTTCGCGGCCTTCATATCCGAGAACACCTCTTTCCGGAAAGCCTGTCTGCCGCTGCGTCGGACGGCCGAAATGTCCTCCCGGACGGAATCGGTTGCGCGGCAGCAGATCATGGGATTGCCAATCTCGTTCAGAGGTCGATCCCTTGTTGATCTGCGACTATCGTCCACCTCGGGATCGGGCCAGCCTTCCTTGCCGCCGGGCGCGAATTGGTCTCCTCGGGTCTAGCTCGTCAGGCTCAGGGTGAAGACCGCCATGGAGTGCGGCGGCACGTCTCCTCCCGCGCCTTGCCGCGTGTCGACCTCGGTCGCGGTAAGCCCGACTCGGCCGAGACGATCTCAACCGCGCTGGGCCGGAACGGCAGAGCTACCTGCAAGCTCCGGGTCGCATCCTTATTGATGAT